>DGUI01000012.1 GCA_002394605.1 Mageeibacillus sp. UBA4314
CATGCTGTTTTTCCGGAATCTGCAACCCGTCGGGATCGGTGGAGGACGATGTTATCGCGAAGGTGATGAGGGAGGCCATAAGGAAAGCCGTCATGGAGCTGCCGCTAAAGCTCCGGGGAGCAGTGGTCCTGTTCTACATGGAGGACATGGGGATAGGCGACATCGCAAGGACGCTTCAGATCTCGGAGGGCACGGTCAAGAGCAGGCTTCACAACGCAAAGAAGAAGCTCAGAGAAAGGTTGGCATTATATGAATGAGATGAAACTTGATAAGATGCTCAAAGCATCGCTCACAAAAGAATACGAACCGTCGGAGGAATTGAACCGCGCCGTTATCAAGGCCGCAGTCATGAAGGACGATGCGAAGATCAGCGCACCTGCAAGGCGCTTCTCCTGGTCGAAAGTATTGGTCGTCTCCCTCTGCGTCGTCGCAGCCGGATCGATCGGCGTCTATGCTGCGAACAAGGTGATCAGCAAAGTGTCCGTAACGCCTCACGCGGTCTCCGTCGGCAACACAGATTACGTTATCGACGAGGCGATCGCGACGATCGACATTACAGAGCCTCAGGATCCTAAGTACAAGACGGAGTACAAGGACTACAAGACATACGACGAGGCTATGAAGGCGACCGGGCTCGGCATGCAGTTCAGCAAGGAATACGAGCTGAAGGAAGACGTGACTTACAGCATCACGAAGAGCTCTGATTACACTTTCGAGGATCTGTCTGCAGAGTTCCTGTACAAGGATGGCTCTTTCGAAATGTATAACTCCAGACACGGCGGGAACGTGGCGTCCGATGCGGCTTACTCGGTCATGATGCACAAGACGAGCAACCAGAGAACGTACGAGGCGAAGACGGGCGTATCGTTTGAGTTGGTCGACGACGAGTACGAGGGCAAGAAGTCAACGTATGTGGTAGTTGCATTCGGTGAGACGCGCGGCGACCTGAAGTTCATGGGACTGAAGGACAAAGAGATACATGAGATATTGGACACCTTGATCGTAGGTGAATGATAGAAAGAGAGAAGAAGATGAATAAGAAGATCACGGCGGTATTTTTGGTAATGTGCGTTCTGGCATCTGCTGTTGCAGGGTGCAAGAATGCAGATGCAGCGGTAGAGACGACGGAGGCGACAGCGTCATCAGCAGTGGAGAGCACGGCTGAGAGCGAGGCTGCTGCAGCTTCGGAGACGGAGGCTGAAGAGCCCGTTGAGACTGAAGCGACAGAGGCGACTGAAGCGACTACAGAGGCGACGACGGCTCAGACCACGGCGCCGAAGGTCGAGCCCAAGGAACCCAAGTTAGAGCTCGACGGGAATAAGAAGACGAAGATCACGGTCAAAGAGAACTCATACTACGAGGGCGACAGGTTTGTCCTGTACTTCCAGGAGGGTGCGAAGATCAAAGGTGATATCGCCAAGACCGTGGAGCGCGTCATGAAAGAGGATGAGGATGTCATCGGTCTGTCCTTTGATAATTACAGCCACTGCACGGAGTCGACGTGGAGAGTTGATTGCTTTGGCGGCGGAGGTGCGTTCTTCGGCATCAACGAGGATATGAGCAAGGTCAATATCCTGATCATGAAAAACCCGGACAACGGGACGATCGAGTGGGCGATGCCTGACTGCGTGTATCTTTTTGATACGACATTTGACAGAAAGTACAAGGACGGCGGACATGATACTCTCTTCCATGAACTCGCGCACGCATTGAGACTCCGTAACAGCGTGAACCTCGGAGATATTTTCGAGGAGGGCGTGGCACTCTACGCGCAGGACCGCGTCTCCAGGAAAGAGAAGTACGCCGACTGGAGCATCATCCAGTATGTGGATTACGGCTATTATCATTCGCAGTACAACGACAAGCCGCTGAAGAAGGACCCCGAGAAATGCTTTATCAAGGATAATACCGCCTCAAGGTCCGCCGGCCAGCTGCAGTACCAGTACGGCATCAGGTTCGTCTTCTTCCTGTTCGATACATATGGCAAGGACGTGATCAAGAACATCACTGAGGTTGCAAACAAGTACCAGTTCTCCGGTACGGATTCGGAGAAGGTCGTCGAGATCATCAAGGAGGCGACTTCCAAGGATGTCTTCAAGAAGTTCAAGAAGTGGCTCCCCGGCGGATGGAAGAAGTTCTGCAAGGGGTATGTTAGATACGTAGAGAAGAGTGTGAAATGATGGTGTGATTCGCGTGTGTATTTTTGATTATTGTGAGAATATACAAGCTCTTTTGATAGTCAATCAATCATTTTTGAGTGATAGTTGTTTGGGCAATCTATTTGTTAATGAATTGTAAAAATGACTTTTAAAATATCATAGTAAATGACAATGAGGATATAATTATTGCATAATCATATTGTATATGAGATGGTTGAAACTAAGAACGATAGAATCATCATGATAATCTGCTTAATCATGAAGATGATTAAACAGTGGTTGCAAGAATCTATGATTCAGAGAAAGGTTCTTTTGGAAAATACCTATCGGGTGTACATAATTAGTGGGGTGTGATAATGAAGCGTATTAGCATAAGACTTGTGTTTACTTTTTTATTGGTTTCTTACTCGTTATTGTTTTCTTCGTGTATGCTAATTAGTAAAACGAGCGAATCTTCAACCACAACAACTTATCAATCAAGAGAAGGACAAAAGGAAACGTTCTATGAAATCACATATTTTGTTCCGGCTGATTGGACCGATAAAAGTGTACAAGGAGATACTGTATATTATTATCCTGAAGATGCAATGGTAATGATAATGGTATCTGATGTTGATCCTAATACAAAACTTGATTATGAAACTGCAGGACAAATTGTAACAGGAATGTCTAGTGAAATGGATAGTTTAGAGGTTAAATCTATATCTTCATTCGATATGAATATTTCTGATAATGCATTTAAGATAGACTGGACTGCTACCCACAATCAAACTGACATTAGATCTGTTACTGTTGTTTTTATTTACGGTTCGTATTTTTACAGTATGCATTATTGCAATTTTGACAACAAACTAACACCAGAGTTTGATGAATTTGAAAAGATAGTTAAGGATGTTGAGATTCATTAGAATAATCCCGTTCCAACGGATTCAATTAATGTATTACTGAATAAAGAACAGTATCCAACATAACACGTGTTACTAAAAAACCTGGTCTGCTGAATAGCAGAACCCAGGTTTTTTACCATCTTTTCTTTGTCTGACTTAAGCGTCCCTTGCAATGGTCACGTTGAACATCTTGAATGCAACATCGTAGCCCTTCGTGTTCATCGCTTCGGTGACAGGTCCGGTCATCTTGCTGGAGAGGAGAATGAGTGCCTTCACATTGTGTGCATCCGGCAGGAAAGACGGATTGTTCAGAAGGCTTATTGCCGTATCGAGGACTATCTGAACTGCGGCTGCCTTGTAGTCTCCGCCGGTGCACTGACCGGGGTTCCTCAGCTTCGCTCTGCCGTTGGCGAGGATGTTGAACTTGACTATGTCTCCGGACACCGGATCCTTCACCTCGACCGGCTGATCATTCTTCACGGTGATGTTGAAAGGAGAAGCCGGATCCTCAGCCGGATGCTGTGTCTGCTGCGTCGGATTCTGCTCGTGTGTCGGAAGCGTCATGCCGTTGTCGTCTGACTGGACCGCCTCCTTGAAATCATCTAAAAAACCCATCCTAATATCCCCCTTTATCATAGTGGTGATGGGTATATCATACACTATTTTTCGAGGTTGAACGATACAAAGATTCACTGTAAACTTAAAGAAGATTACGACAGGGAGGAACGCAACATGGACAGACTTTCGTACGGCATTTACATTCTCACGGCGCGCTTCGGCGGCACGATGACAGGATGCGTGATCAACACCGCCTGCCAGGTTGCGGTATCGCCCACGCAGATATCGATAGCGGTGAATAAGAGCAACTACACGAACGAGATACTCGCGACGACAAAGAGGTGCAATATCTCGATCCTCAGCGAAGCCGCAGATTTTGATCTGATCAGGCATTTCGGTTTCCAGTCCGGACGTGATGTCGATAAGTTCGCTTCGTTCCCGGATTACAAGCTCGCCGACAACGGGATCCCGTACATTACCCGCGGCACGAATTCTTATATGTCGCTGATCTTTGACCGGGTGATCGACTTAGGTTCGCATTACCTTTATATCGGCAAGGTCATAGCGTCGGTGGAACTGAGCGATGTGCCGTCGGCGACGTATGATTTCTACCACAGGGAGATCAAGCCGCAGCCGGGGAGAGCGGCAGCCGGAGCGGGAGCAGGAGTGACAGCGGCTGGAGCATCAGCGGATTCAGCCACAGCAGATTCAGCGGCGTCAGCGACAGGCAAGAAAAAGTGGCGCTGCAAGATCTGCAATTACGAGTATGAGGGCGACGAGCTTCCCGAGGATTTTGTCTGTCCGATCTGCAAGCACCCGGCGGAGGATTTCGAAGAGGTTGAGTAGCGTTTTTTGACTTTGAGATTTGTCAAGAAAATTTGACGAAAATGATCAAAAAATAGCCCTTTTTCGACCCAAAAGTCTCACGACCCCCTCAAAAGTCTCAATTTTGGGGGGTAAAATCAACAAATTATTGTTTTCTGTCACACCCCGTGTGTATTCTAATAAAGGGGTGATGGTATGTTCCTTTCATTTGAGCAGGCGAAGATCAGGTTGGATTATCTTGAGAAGAGGCTTAAGAAACTGCCGCGGGGGAAGATCACGGAAGTGACGCAGCATGGGAGCAGTCGTGAGGTTGTGTGGGTAAGCACGTGCCCGGGTGCTCCGCAATATAACAGGAAACATTACAGTATTAAGCGCGAACCGGGTGCTACTCTGTTGCCGCTTGTTGAGGAGTCGTGTTCCATAAGTCACGAGATAGAAGAGATCATCAAAAAACTTAGGGATTCGGAAAATAAGGTCCGTTGCTTATCAAAGATCAAACGCCGTAATGAGCTGGTCTTAATGAACCGCAAGTATTTTGAGCAATTGAAGAAAACTGCTGACAGTAATCCTGTTCCCAAGACGAATCCTGTTGAATACAAGGGCATACTTTTCCGTTCAAAAGGTGAGATGATCATTGCCCAGAAACTTGATGAACTTGGACTGGAATATACATATGAGTCACGGGTAAATATCGGCAGAGATGTTTATCCTGATTTCTCCGTTTATATACCTGAGTTGGATAAAGTGTTCTTCATTGAGTTTATGGGTGGCTTTGGCAACTTTGAGTACAACATGTCTTCCGGAAATAAGTTTGCGGACTACTCAACTTACGGATTTATAAATGGTCGAGATATTATCTTCCTCTGCGAGACTAACGAGAATAAAGCTGATGTCGAACTGCTTGAAGCGCAGATCAATGCGCTGATAATGGCGAATACGGAAGTGAAGAAACAGCTTTCATAGCAAAAAAGCTGTTTTTTCACAGCAAAGTTGTGAAAAAATTGGATTCTGTTGTGAATCACAACAAATTAGAGAATTTTCACAGCATTGCTATGAAAATTTGCGGTTTTTGCTGTGAAACAGCTCGCGCCCGGCGTCAGAGCGCTCCCCGCATCTCACGCCTCCTCCTCACTCTCACTCCCACACTCACTTCATAAAGCAAAAGCCCGACGACCGCGCCGATGCTGTTCTTGACAAGATCATCGACCTGGAAGGCGCCGCGCTGCAGTGTGGGCTGGAGCAGCTCGATCAGCAGGGTGGCGCCGGCGCCGCATAGTATGACCTGCCACCACTTGAAGCCGGAGATCTGGGGCAGAAGGTAGCCGAACGGCACGAACAGGCAGAGGTTCATAAAGGCCGTGTGGGTGCCGCCGTTGTAATCAAGATTCAAAATTGAGTCGATCAAAACGTGATTGACGGAATAATCAAATGACGAGATCCCGGCCCGGTTGCCCCACAGGAAAGTGTAGTAGATAAGGCCTGCCAGGTAGCCGATGCACATGCAGATGAGGGCGGGCCGGTAAAGCGTGCGGCCATACAAAAACGTGAGGATCACGATCATCACGAGAATTACTGATAAGACAAATGCAAGTTCCAAATACATGCAGATATGATATATTATTTCGCGGTGAAAACAAAGTACGGCAAATGTGCTTTTATTATAATAATAAGTGTGGTACACTATGCGTTGGCAAAATAATTGAACGGGAGACATAAAATGAAAGCTTTGATACTTAATTCCGGATTAGGATCGAGGATGGGCGTGCTCACTTCTGACCACCCCAAGTGCATGACGGAGATCAGCCACAAGGACACGATATTGTCCAGGCAGCTGAGGCTCATCGTTGATGCAGGCATTGAGGAGGTCGTAATGACGACGGGTTATTATGACGGGATCCTCATCGAGTATTGTGAGAGTCTGGGACTGCCGCTGAAGTTCACTTTCGTGAAGAATCCGGTGTACGATCAGACAAACTACATCTACAGCATCTACTGCGCGAGGGAGCACCTCGATGACGATATCCTGCTGATGCACGGCGACCTTGTGTTCGAGAACGCGGTCATGGACATGATCATGGAAGCTGAGGGAAGCGCGATGGTAGTGTCTTCCACGCTGCCGTTGCCTGAGAAGGATTTCAAGGCGCAGGTCAAGGACGGCAAGGTCATGAAGGTCGGCATCGACATCTTTGATGAGGCCATGGAGGCACAGGCGCTCTACAAGCTCACTAAGGCTGACTGGAAGGTATGGCTCGATAAGATCGTGGAGTTCTGCGAGGCTGGCAACACGAAGGTATATGCAGAGAATGCCCTCAACGAGCTGAACGGCGCTGCCAACATCGAGGCAGTTGACGTCAAGGACCTGCTCTGCTCCGAGATCGACAATCCAGAGGATCTCAAGAACATCAAGAGCCAGCTGAAGGCGATCGAGAACAGGACAGTCTATATGTGCTTCTCCACGGACATCATCCACGGCGGACACATCGCGATCATCAAGAAGGCTTCAAGGCTCGGCAAGCTCATCATCGGCGTTCTGTCTGATGAGGCTGTTGCTGACTATAAGAGATACCCGCTGATCCCCGCCTCTGAGCGTAAGGTCATGTTTGAGAATATCACAGGTGTTGATAAGGTTGTTGACCAGAAGAACCTCTCCTACAAGGAGAACATCGAGAAGTATAAGCCCGACTACGTCGTTCACGGCGATAACTGGGTGAACGGATTCCTCACACCCGTAAGGGATGAGGTTATCGAGCTCCTGTCACAGTACGGCGGCAAACTCGTGGAGTTCCCTTACTCATCAGATCCCAAGTACAAGGCGATCGAGGAGTCTTTCAGGGCTCAGCTCTCACTTCCTGACATGAGAAGATCAAGACTTAAGAAGCTGCTCGGCATGAAGGGCTTCGTTACCGTAATGGAAGCTCACAGCGGTATCACGGGTCTTATCGTTGAGAAGACATGCGTATATCAGGATGGCGGTACACACCAGTTCGACGGTATGTGGGTATCATCACTTTGTGACTCCACAGCCAAGGGTAAGCCCGACATCGAGCTTGTTGACATGACATCAAGATTCAGGACTATTGACGATATCATGGAAGTTACGACAAAGCCGATCATTTTCGACGGCGATACGGGCGGACTTACCGAGCACTTTGTTTATACTGTAAGGACTCTGGAGAGAATGGGCGTATCCATGATCATCATCGAGGACAAGACAGGTCTTAAGAAGAACTCGCTGTTCGGCACTGAGGTTAAGCAGACACAGGATTCCATCGAGAATTTCTCTGCGAAGATCAGGGCTGGTAAGGCTGCACAGAAGACAAATGATTTCATGATCTGTGCACGTATCGAGAGCCTTATCCTGGAGCGGGGTATGGAGGATGCGCTGACGAGGGCTTTCGCGTTTGTTGAGGCAGGCGCTGATGCGATCATGATCCACAGCCGCAAGAAGGAGCCGGATGAGATCAAGGAGTTCATTGCGAAGTTCCGTGAGAAAGATTCCACAACACCCATCGTACTCGTTCCTACATCGTTCAATACGGTCTACGAGGAAGAGTGGAAGGAGCTCGGCGCTAACATTATCATCTACGCCAACCAGCTCACGAGAACAGGATTCCCTGCAATGCAGGATGCTGCAAGGACGATCCTCGAGAACCACAGAGCCAAGGAATGTGATGCAAAGTGCATGAGCATCAAGGATATCATCACACTTATCCCGGAAGAGTGATCATGGAACAGAAGATAATCAATTCAAGCAATAACTACGCAGGGCTCGACAGCTGGGTCGCAGGGAAGAAGACCATCCTCCTGGTGTGCGACGATTCTGTTAAGTTCCTGCCTGCAATATCAGCGAAGATCGATGAGATAGAGAAGGGCGGCGTAAATGTCGTCAGGTTCTCCGATTTTTGCCCGAACCCTCTCTATGAGAGTGTCGTGGAGGGCGTCAGGATCTTCCGTGAGTTAGGATGCGAGGCGATCATGTCCATCGGAGGCGGTTCCGCCCTGGACGTCGCGAAATGCATCAAGCTCTATTCCAACATGTCAGGAGACGGCAAAGACGGTTCATACCTGAAGCAGGAGATCGTTCCGAATACGATCCCGTTCTTGGCGATGCCCACGACTGCAGGCACAGGTTCCGAAGCAACACGCTATGCCGTCATCTACTATGAAGGTGCCAAGCAGAGCATCACGTCAGAGTCTTTTATCCCTACCGTCGTGCTGCACGATCCGTCAGCACTGAAGACACTTCCCCTGTACCAGAAGAAGGCGACCATGATGGACGCGCTCTGCCACGCTACAGAGTCGTTCTGGAGTGTTAACAGCACTGACGAGAGCAAGGGTTATTCACGCGCGGCCATCCGCGGGATCCTTGAGAATATGGATGCTTACTTAAGCGGTTCAGCTTCTGACGACGTGTTCGCCGGAATGCTGGAAGCTTCATATAACGCAGGCAAGGCGATCAACATCACGCAGACGACTGCAGGTCATGCGATGTGCTACAGGATCACATCGCTGTTCGGCGTAGCTCACGGCCACGCTGCCGTCCTGTGCGACCGCGTACTTTTCCCCTGGATGATCAGGAACACTGATAAGTGCATCGATAAGAGGGGTGAGGAGTACCTTAAGAGCGTTTTCGGGCAGATCGCTGAGGCATACGGCTGCGGCAGTGCAGAAGAGGCTGCTGACAAGCTCGTATCGATCTTTGAGAAACTGGAGCTTAAGGTTCCTGAAGCAACATCAGAGCAGATCGCAGAGCTTACCGCGAGCGTTAATCCCGTAAGGCTCAAGAACCATCCCATCGGCCTGGACGAAGCGACGATCGGCGAGCTCTACAGGAAGATACTTGTTGTTGGTTAATATTATTCGAGAGGTATATATATGAAAGTCGAAAGTTTTGTAAAAGCATTGGGTGCAGATTTCTACACGGGTGTCCCGGATTCACAGCTCAAGGCGCTGTGCAACTACCTGATGGACACATACGGCATTGATCCCAAGCATCACGTGATCGCAGCTAACGAAGGCAACTGCGCCGCGCTGGCAGCAGGCTACCATCTGGCAACGGGCAAGGTCCCCGTCGTCTACATGCAGAATTCAGGCGAGGGCAACATCATCAACCCCGTCGCTTCACTCCTGAACGATAAGGTATATGCTATCCCCGTCATCTTCGTCATCGGCTGGAGAGGCGAGCCCGGCATTCACGACGAGCCCCAGCACATCTACCAGGGCGAAGTTACGGTCAAGCTCCTGGATGACATGGACATCAAGAGCTTTGTTATCGGCAAGGAGACAACAGAGGAAGAGCTCGCTGCTGCAATGGCAGACTTCCGTGAGGTTCTTGCAACCGGAAAGGACGTCGCATTTGTCATCCGCAAGGGCGCTCTGACGGACGCACCTTCAGTTAAATATTCCAACGAGAACACGATGGTCCGTGAAGAGATCATCCGCCACATCGTTGCCGCATCCGGAACAGATCCGATCGTATCAACGACAGGTAAGGCTTCACGTGAGCTCTTCGAGATCCGCGAGGCTAACGGCCAGGGCCACGGCTATGACTTCCTCACAGTCGGCTCCATGGGCCACTCATCATCCATCGCTCTCGGCGTTGCGATCAACAAGCCTGACCTCAAGGTATGGTGCGTTGACGGCGACGGCGCAGTCCTCATGCACATGGGCTCCATGGCTGTCTTAGGCGCCAACAAGCCCTCCAACATGGTCCACGTCGTTATCAACAACAGCGCACACGAGACCGTCGGCGGCATGCCCACAGTTGCTGGCTCTATCGACCTCGTCGGTATTGCAAAGGCATGCGGATATCCTTATGCGGTTTCTGTTGATTCATTTGAAGCTCTGGATAAGGAACTCGCTGATGCAAAGAAGCGCGACAGCCTGAGCCTGATCGAAGTCAAGTGCTCCATCGGCGCGCGTGACGACCTCGGAAGACCTACAACGACCGCGCTGGAGAATAAGCAGAATTTTATGAAGTATCTGAGCGGGTGCTGAGGTAGTTAGTTTAGTTTTGTAATGATGGAAGAGCTGTCTTCGGTTGAAGGCAGCTTTTTTGTTTGCTGTCAGCAATGCAGATCCTGTGATAGAGATCTCATGCGATGCACGTAACCCAAGAGGTGGTCTGACTGTGTTGCCTGTAGCAGAGTGGGATTTTGAGAAAAACCTGAAACCTGGAGACCGGTCATCATTTGTCTATAAGCCCGGCGTTTATAATCTCGAATACATTGTTAACCGCGGACACGATCCTTTCGTTGGCCGCCGCATATCGAAATACAGGCAATACCTGAAGCTTCATCCCGGTGAAAGGATCGATATGATAGTAGAGATCGGAAACGCGAAAACAACAGTCCGTTTTAATAGCAACTTGGGATATCCGATCAAATAACAGTGTCGGCATATTTCCGAGGGGTTTTGGTGCAGAGTACAAAAGGGATCATGAGTCAAAGTGTTGGAAGATCACCAAGCAGCTTGCTCCAGTTGCGTTTGCCATATACGATCCTGATAATGTTGACAGTCTTGATGTCATCGTTGATCGTGTAAAATGCGATATATCCATCGATCACAATAAATCGCATCCCCAACCTTCTTAGCAGAGGATCATCGATTACGGGGTGCCTCTTGGGCATAGTTGCAAGGCTCTTGATTCTCTGCTCTATCTTAATGCTCAGATCATCTGCAGCCTGAGGATTCAGGAGTATTCCTTCGATATAGTTAAGGGCATTGGTAATATCATTCATTGCCCTGTCTGATATTAGGATCCTGTACTTCATTTGCTGCGCTTAGAACGGATCTCGGCCATGGCTTCATCAAAGGGCTTCATATTCCCGATCTCGTAATCATTCATTCCATCACGAAGGAGTGAATAGAGTTCAAGCTTAGCAACGATCTTCTCATATGTATCTATGCTCATAACAGCAAGATCGCCTCTGCCATTCTTTGTTATAAAGATCGGTTCATCAAATTCATGACAAAAATTAGAGATCTCGTTGTAGTTATTTCTGAGATCTGCACTTGAACGGATCGTTGGCATACTGTACCTCCTCATATGCGGATATAACAAAATTATACACGAATTTCTTTATATATCAATCTGGAAATCAGATGATTAAGCTGCTATTCCTAGGCGATTATCGAACGTGTCCCCACTGTCCCACAAGTCGATAACTACCACACCCAAGTTGCTCCCCGCCAGCGAAGGACAACTTTCCGAGGATCTTTGGAGTCGAGCGCAAAACAGGCAATGGGATCGACCCATTGCCTGTTATTAAGCGAGCGACTGTCCTCGGAAACGTTGTCCGCAGCGTCCTTATACTTCGTCCTTCAGATCGTTCAGCACACCTATCAGATACTTGCCGTACTGGGTCTGCTTCAGCGCATTTGCAGCTTCTTCGAGCTGGTCAACTGTGATCCAGCGGTTGTGAACGGCGATCTCCTCTAAGCAGCCGATCATCTTGCCGCTTCGCTGGGCGGAACGGATCTCTCCGGCAGCATTATAGAGACTGTCGGCGGTGCCGGCATCAAACCAGGAGTACTCCTTGCCGAGTGTGATAACATGAAGCTGTTCCTGAGACAGATATTCATTATTGACTGACGTGATCTCGAGCTCGCCGCGTGCGGAGGGCTGGATTCCTTTCGCGATGGAGATGACGCGGTTGTCGTAGAAGTAGAGGCCCGGGACAATGTAGTTGGACTTGGGGTTGGCAGGCTTCTCTTCGATGGAGATGGCCATGCCGGAATCGTCGAATTCGACGACGCCGAAGGGACGCGGATCGGACACGTAGTAGCCGAATATGGTGGCGCCATGTGTGAGGCCCTTGACAGCTTCACGGAGCTTGCCGCGGAAGGCGGGGCCGTAGAAGATGTTGTCGCCAAGTGCAAGGCAGACGGAGTCGTCGCCGATGAAGTCCTCGCCAACGATGAAGGCGTCGGCGATGCCGCGCTGCACCTTCTGTTCCTTGTACCGGATCGAGACGCCGTACTTGGATCCGTCTCCCAGGAGATTCTCGAAAGCTTTATTCTCATCCGGCGGTATGATGATCAGGATATCCCTGATGCCTGCCAGCATGAGAGTCGCCACCGAGTAGTAGATGAGCGGCTTATCATAAACGGGGAGAAGGGGCTTGCACACTGGAAGTGTGATGGGGTGCAGTCTTGTGCCTTTGCCGGCGGCCAGAATAATACCTTTCATAGGAACCTCACTTTATATTTTTGTCATTTATTTATTTTATCTTGTTTGACGGCAGACTTCAATAGGATTTGATATAATATGCTTATTATAAGGGGGTGCACCATGAACGATTTTATCTCAACACGCAACTCGAAATTATCCGCTAAGATCATCGAGGGCCTTAAGTCCCGCAACATGGACGGCTACTATGCCGCCACCCGCGAGGAGGCTCTTGATATCGCACTGAAGCTCATCCCTGAGGGGAGTACCGTCACGATGGGTGGCGGCATGAGCGTGCACGAGATAGGTCTGGTGTCAGCCTTAAGTTCTGGCAACTATAACTTTATCGACCGCGACAAGGCTGAGGATAAGCGTGCAGCCATGCTCATGGCATACGATGCTGATTATTTTCTGTCAGGATCCAATGCGATCACAGAAGACGGTGTCCTCGTCAACATAGACGGCAACGCCAACCGCGTCTCCGCCATCTGCCAGGGACCTAAGAACGTGCTGTTCATAGTCGGCATGAACAAGGTCTGCAAAGATGTCGATTCCGCAATGAAGAGGGCGCGCAATGTGGCGGCGCCCGTCAACGCCCAGAGGTTCGGGCTTAAGACACCATGCTCGGTCACCGGTTCCTGTATGGACTGCAAGTCGCCTGATACGATCTGCTGCCAGTTCCTGATCACCAGGTTCTCAAGGCACCCGGGGAGGATCAAGGTCATCCTCGTCGATGACAGCCTGGGTTTCTGATCTATGAGCAAAGCAAGGAAAAGATTTCTTATTGTTATAATCGTTCTCATCGTTTTGTCGGCGGCGGCATATGGTGCTGCCTGGATCCTTAAAGACAGGAGTCTGCAGGACACCGGAAGGATCGTTGATCTTTCTGAGAAGCCGGAGATCGCGGTGGGGGAGAAAGTTACTTTCGAGGTGGATCCCAGTGACATAAAGAGTGCGGGCGGCGATCTGTATTTTGTGCGCTTCATGTTCGATACCAAAGTTGACCCGGACGACTACATCATCTATCCCGTCGCGGGCTACAACAAGGGGATGGTATCGTCTCTTGGTGAAGGCACAAGCGGCAGGATCACCGCGACTGCGATCGCGACCGATGCGCGTGACAAAGAGTCCATAGTTGCGGCTCAGACCAAGATCACTCAGAGTTCCCTCGATTTCATGAGAGAACTCTACAGGACAGGTGAATACGAAGAGATCGGTTACGACGAGGCGAAGATCAAGCGCGCCCTCGAAGTGCTCACCGAGCGCGTCTCGCCTGCGGGCGTTAATGCACTTCGCGAGAATATTACTCAGTATGCGTTTAAGCCCGTTGATATCGGTGTGTTCAACACTGTTGCATTTGTTTCCCTTTGTGTTGGGATTTTCTGCGTGATCGTGCTGATCTACGCGCTCCTCGGCATCCGCCTCAGAGCGCGCGTGCTTTTGTTGGGAACAGTGCTGGTGATCGTTGGTGCGGTCGGCGTTACGGCGTTTATCCTGCGCGGCGATCTGTCCACCATGATCTCGGTCAAGGAGTACTGCCCCGGCCTCTACATGGCGAAAGTTGACAACGACTACAAGCTCGACGACATGATGAAGCGCCAGCCCGCGTCCGAATCTGAATACCTGAATGCGCTGTCCCAGGAGCTGTTCTTCGGCATCCCGATGTCGGTCGATATCTCGTCCTTCGGATGCAGCGCTTATTCCGCAAAGACAGCCAACGGGACGCATCTGTTCGGTCGAAATTTTGACCTCGGAAACACGGACGGCACGATAATATATACGGCTCCTTCAGACGGCTACCGCTCGATCGGCGTCTGCGACATGAGAGTAATCAATCTTACCGGTTCTGACTCAATTGCCGAAGTCACATCTCTGACCGGGCGTGCGATGAGCAGGGCGTTCCCGTATGTTACTTTTGACGGCATGAACGAGAAAGGTCTCGGCATCGGCATCTTAAGTCTCGACAAAAACCCGTCCCACCCGGATACGGACAAACCGGAAACTTACATGCTCCTCGCGATCCGCTACATCCTCGACAGGTGCGCCACGGTCGAGGAAGCAGTTGATTTCCTTAAGTCGTACGATGTCCACTCGATGGCGGTCTATAATTACCATTTGTTTATTACTGATAAGTCGGGTCATTCGGTCGTCGCAGAGTGGGTCAATAACGAAATGAGCATCATCGAGACAGATCACGTCTGCAATGAGTATATGACTGACCCTGAGGCACTGAAGTTCGAGGGACGTTATCAGGTATTGGATCAGCGCCTGGCTGAATGCGACGGAGTTTTGACAGTTGATGAAGCGATGGATCTGCTGAAGTCTGTTAAGCAGGATTATGAGGATACGGCGACTCAGTGGTCGTGCGTTTATGATCTTGATAATTTTAAGGTCTATGTGGTGTCGGATATGAAGTGGGAGAAGGTGTATGAGGTGACTCCGGATAGTTTTAAGTAAGCGTTCCGGAATAGGATCCTCCGCTGCCAACAACTCGACTCGCAACAAAAAGCCGTTTTTTACGCAAGTCACTTGCGTAAAAAACGCGATTTACTTGCGACTCGCAACAAAAAGTCAATTTTTACGCAAGTCACTTGCGTAAAAATCCAGATTTACTTGCGAGTAAGCATCGGCTAACAATAGTGTGCCACCAGGGACACGTTCGACAGGCAACAATAACCCACCAATACCCAACTCAACATAGAACGCCGCACCCTCCCGGGTGCGGCGCCTCCAGTCGCTCTGATCAACTCAACTCTAATGCAACTCACCTTACACAAACTCATCTAATGCAGCTACGAGACCTTTATTTCGCGTTGCAGAAATATTATTCGCAATAATAACATCTTGTATCCCGTACTTGGTAACTACGTCGATCAACTTGTTGTTAGATATCTTCTTATAATACCTGAAGTCGAGCACGTAAACGTACTGGTAGTCGGGGACGAGGAACGGGGTGAACGCGTTGCCGAAAGAATCCTTTATGATGAGGCAAGCAGACCCGTCTGTCTTGTTGGGGTTATTGATCACCGACCACGGATTATCGCCGCCGATGAAAGTGTTGTATTTGGAGCTTGAAGCCCATGTGGATACGTCAGTTACGACGTTCCAGGAGAGGGGCTCGCCGCTCTGCTGGATGATGTCGATGTGGTTGGTCGCAACGGGCTTATATGCCGTGACGGTATCAGGGTTGTTGAGCTTGGGATCCTTGTTGGAATCGTTGAAGAAAGTTCCCTTGAACCCGTCGTACTGGACCTTTGTAAAATCAGTGTCGAGGCTGGCACCGCCGCGGCCCCTGACGTTGCAGAACTGCTGGTATGCGTACCATGCGCCGTCGGCCGTCCAGTGGTGGTCGTTGCGGTAGTAGATGTACTCGTTGCGGTGGTTCTTCAGAATGTCGAAGATCTCGACTTTCTTGACGTTTGTCATTGAACCGGACATGTAGTCGATAGCTTTCTTCTGGTCGGAAACGTTTGTGACCGTCTCCCTGACAGATTGAGGGAGGGTGATGTCCATGCTCGTCGGGATGATCATGGAATAGACGTTTGCCTTGCCCTGCAGGGTGGAGCCTGCGCGGCTTACGATCTCGATGTATTTGTTTGCGAGTGACTCAACGAAATTGTAGTACTCGTATCCGGTATCGCCGACGATGAGGAGCGCGCCTAGTTTCTCGACGGGGACGTCCGACATGTCGGGATCGGTAATTGTCGCGGAGGGTTCCGTGATATCGCCTGAAGTCTGGGTCTCACCGCCGGGCTGAGACTCACCTGGCTGAGACTCACCGTTACCGCTCGTCTCGGGCATCGTAGCGCCGGGCGCCAGTGTGAAGATGCTCGAGGGCTTGGGTGTCTCTGATGTCTCCTCAGGCTTTGAACTGCATGATGTCATAAGTGATGCCGCGATGAGTGATGCGGCGATCACCGGTCTGATCTTTGTGAACTTGTTCATTTGTTGTTCTCCCTAATCCTGTTAGTTATTTAACGAACTCGTCGAGTGCGGGAACAAGAGTCTTGTTTCGGGTTGACGAGATGTTGTTGCAGAAGATTACATCCTTGATGTTGTATGTCGCTACAACGTCAGTGAGCTTCTTGTTCGAGATCTTCTTGTAGTATCTGTAGTCAAGGATGTAGACGTACTGGTAATCAGGTACGAGGAACGGCGTGAAAGCGTTGCCGAAGGAATCCTTGATGATCAGGCACGCAGATCCGTCAGTCTTGTTCGGGTTGGTGATGACTGACCACGGGTTGTCACCGCCGATGAACGTGTTGTACTTGGAGCTCGTTGCCCACTTGGTAACGTCGGTGATGACGTGCCAGTTCTCGAGCGGCGTGCCGTCCTTCTGTGTGATCTCGATGCTGTTCGTGGCGACAGGTGTGTATGCTACGACCGTATCTGGGTTGTTGAGCTTGGGATCCTTGTTGGAATCGTTGAAGAACGTGCCCTTGAATCCCTCGAACTCCCTCTTGGTGAAATCAGTCTCGAGGTTTGCATGTCCGCCGCCCCTGACCTCTGCGAACTGGAGGTATGCGAGCCATGCGCCGTCAGCTGTCCAGTGGTGGTCGTTGCGGTAGTAGATGTACTCGTTGCGGTGGTTCTTCAATACATCGTAGAGCTCGACCTTCTTGACATTGGTCATGGAGCCGTACATGTAGTCGATCGCTTTCTTCTGGTCGGATACGTTCGTGATGGTCTCTCTTACTGAAGCGGGGAGCGTGATGTCCATGCTCGTCGGGATGATCATGGAATAGACGTTGGCCTTGCCGTTCAGGAGCTGTCCTGCGCGGTTCATCGTGGAGATGTACTTGTCAGCAAGTGACTGCACGAAATTATAATACTCATATCCCGTATCGCCGACGATCAGGAGGGCGCCGAGCTTCTCGACAGGAACATCTGACATGTCGGGATCGGTTACATCAGCACTCGTATCAGTAGGCTGTGCGTCAGTGTTCTGCGTCTCGCCCGTCTGCTCGGTGTTCTGCGTATTATCCGTGACGTCAGTCTGGTCAGTATTATCAGTAGGGAGGGTATCCGTTCCAACTGTTGGCTGCATTGGCGCGTCAGGGATCTCGTCGCCCTGCTCTACGTCGCCGTGGATCTGTGTCTTCGCGGGTTTGAGGACCGCATTGATCCCCGTGTTCATCGACAGGAACAGGTCTCTCATGGGGAAAGTATCCGCAAACCAGTCGCTTATCCCCGCGAAATACTCTCCGCTGAAGAACGACTCTGCCGTCAGCTCAGGGAACTTCGTAAGTTCACGCTTCTCGGCCTCGGATTCCTTGGGGTGGAAAGCGGGGATCCAGGACACGATCGCCATCAGGATCAGGACGATCGAGAAAACGTTTATTCCGAGTACTTTGTAATTGATCTTATCTTTGTTGAACATGTGTTGACTCCTTTCGCGGCGGCATCAGAATTTCCAGTAGAGGAAAGGATTGTAGCTCTCGCCGACAAGGAATATCGTAGCGAGCAGCAGGCAGATGATCGGGCAGGCGACAGTCGCGATGGCGAAGACCGCGCGCGATCCCTGGGAACGCTCGTACTTGCGGTTGATGAGTTTTGAGATAGCCGGGATGACAGGTGTGCAGGCGACGGCGCAGATGATCAGGTAGATCATGTAAGTGCCGACAGACGTTGAAGTCTCAAAGTCCGTAAAGCCCGCAGCAGAGCCGCCGAAGATACCCTTGATGGCAGCGCCTAAGACCTTGAAATCCGTGAACTTGAAGAGTACCCAGCCGAAGTACACGATCACGAGCGTCACGATATTCGATATGACGGGGATCTGTTCGAGGGCACGCTTGAGGACGAATTTCTCGATGACGAGGAATACAAAGTAGTAGATACCCCACAGCATGTAGTTCCACGAAGCACCGTGCCAGAAGCCGGTCAGCGCCCAGACGACGAGGAGATTGAATATCTGCCTGCCGGTCGAGCACCTGTTGCCGCCCAGAGGGATATAAACATAATCACGGAAGAAGCTCGACAGCGACATGTGCCATCTGCGCCAGAAATCCGTGACTGAGTTAGCGATATAAGGATAGTTGAAGTTCTCCAGATAGTGGAAACCGATCATGCGGCCCATACCGATCGCCATGTCGGAGTAAGCGGAGAAATCAAGATAGATCTGGAACATGAATGCCAGACATCCGACCCACAGTGCGAGCGTAGGCCTTGTCTGTATTATCTTCAGCGCCTCTTCAGGCAGCACGCTGTCCGCCACCAGGAGCGAATCCGCGATCGAGCCGCAGGTGTTGGCAAGGACTGCTTTCTTGGCAAGTCCCACCGTAAACCTCGTGATGCCGTAAGATAAGTCTGTGATCGTGACCTTACGCTTCATCAGCTCCTTGTTGACATCACTGTAGCGGACGATAGGTCCGGCGATACACTGATGGAACAGGCTGACATACATGAGCAGCGTCGGGAAGCTCTTCTGCGCCTCGACCTCGCCCCTGTAAACGTCAACGACGTAGGACAGAAGCTGGAAAGTGTAGAATGAGATACCGATCGGCAGCGTGATCTTCGTAATATTCTCAGGCACCCCGAAAACATTCTGGAACTGCCCGACGAAGAACGTCGCATACTTGAACAAACCGAGAAGGCCCAGGTCGATCAGGCACGCCAGAATAAGACCCGTCTTCGCGACTTTCGACTTGGCGCCCACCGCTGAGATGCCCCGCGCGATCAGATAATCCGCCAGCGCCATTCCGATCATCAGGAAGACCGCGATCGGCTCGCCCCATGCATAGAAGATGAGGGAGAAGACAAGCATAATGTAATTCTTAGCTTTCTGCGACTTTGTCAGAAAATAAAAGATCAGGTTCAGTGGTAAGAACACGAACACGAAGAAAAGACTCGAAAAGACCATCTATATCACCTTAAGTTTTGTTTTATTTAATATCAGTTTACAATTATAGCACTTTTTTTGAATGTAACACTGTTACTCTTGTGTGACAGGTGGGGTTTGCCCGCCGGAGGATGCTTTCGGGCGGGTAGTTTAGAGCCTGATGTAAACCCAGATCCTCAAAAATCGGGAATCGGGTTTATCAAAATGCCGGAAAGTAAACCCAAACTTAGCAAACATGGCAAAATGGGTTTACGCGGACGGCGCCCGTGTAAACCCAATTGTAGCAAAAAACGGAAAATGGGTTTATTTTTGCCTCAAAATGTAAACCCAATTCGTGAAAATCTCCATTTCGGGTTTACAGCATGATCCGGAGCTTTGCTTCCAGGTTCCTAAAATCCAGCGAGAACTCCTCTGTCTCAAATGTGATCAGCAGCCGCTCGCCGATCAGATAGCCGTTATCTTCATAATTCTTGAGAAGTGCCATTCTGCTGAGGTAATAGCTTGAACGGTCCATCATGCCGAGGTGCTCGTGGTAGATCTCGGTGCGGTGCTTCATGCTGAAAAGGGTAAAGTCGGGGTGGATCTCATAGCTGTAGCCGCGGATCGTGGTGTTGAACCTGAGCGGGCACTCGTACTTGTACAGGATGCCGTGGTGGTAGTAATAATCGGCGATGATCTTCTCGGATTTGGAGCGGACGCGTTCGCCGCGCTCGGTTAAGATGACCGGGACTGAGTCGCCTTTGGGCTTGGGCTTGAACGGGCGGGCATACCACTCCTGAAGGAGCTGATGATCCGGCTTAACAAAGGGCTTTACCAGATCCTGACGCAGTTCGCTCAGTTCATCATAAAGCTGCTCAACGGGAGCAGGATAGCGGGCTGCCGCATTCTCAAGGATTCTTAATTCCTGCTTTGCGTGTGACAAAAGATCGAGGTCGTAGGATTTCTGGGCAAGAGCCTTGATAAGCGGGGCCTCCTCAATACTCAGGTATCTGTCGCGATCATTGTCAAGGACATAGAACCTGGTCTTGCCATTGACATTCCTTATCTTCAGCCTCCCCTCGGGTGCCTTCGCCACCGCTTCCTCCTTCATCCTGATCAGTTTCCTAAGGTATCTTATCCTGCCATTTATCGCATCTGTCAACATATAACATTCCCCCTTTACTGTGTGTTTTCTATAACACAATATAAACATGTTTCGACACGAAGATCAAACCGCTTTTACTGTAAAATCTGTTCAAAAAAAACTGATATCAGCCTGCATTATTATTAATATTCATAAATGCACCTTGCGGACAAATGCAATATAATGCAAGTTGGTCCGTTAGATGGCGGACCTGAATTATGACAAACAGGAGAGTTTGATTATGAAGAATTTTGTTATGAAGGTTGCTTCTGTAGTGCTCGTTGGCGCTATGGGACTTGCTTTCGCAGGCTGCTCTAAGGGTGAGGCTAAGTCAAGCGAGTCTTCCGGAAGCGAGAAGTTCACAGTAGAGGAAGGCAAGCTCGTTATGGCTACAAATGCTTTCTTCCCGCCTTATGAGTACTATGAGGGCGACAAGATCGTAGGTATCGACGCTGAGATCGCTGCTGCAGTTGCAGATAAGCTCGGTCTCACACTCGAGATCCAGGATGTTGAGTTCGATTCCATCATCACAGGCGTTCAGGCTAACAAGTATGACCTCGGCTGCGCAGGCATGACAGTTACGGAGGACAGACTCCAGAACGTTAATTTCTCTACACCTTATGCTAAGGGCATCCAGGTGATCATCGTTAAGGAAGGTTCACCCATCACTGACGTTGCTTCACTGACAAGCGGTAACTACAGCGTAGGCGTACAGCAGGGAACAACAGGTGACATCTACATCTCTGAGGAAGTAGAGAAGGTTGAGAGATTCAACAAGGGCGCTGACGCAGTTCTTGCTCTTACAAACGGCCAGGTTGATGCAGTCGTTATCGACAACGAGCCTGCTAAGGCTTTCGTTGCTGCAAATGCAGGACTCAAGATCCTCGAGACACCTTACGCAGATGAGGACTACGCTATGTGCTTCAACAAGGAGAACACAGTGCTCATGAACAAGGTAAATGATGCTCTCAAGGCTCTCACAGACGACGGCACGATCGCTAAGATCGTTGAGAAGTACATTCCTTCAAAGTAAGCTTTAAGCTGAGCATAAAGGATTACGGGAAGCTGCCTTGCCATAAGGCAGCTTCTTTTTATGCACGATCCTGTGAGCAGGGGGATTAAAGGCGTCCTTCACACTTGCTTTTTATCCGTCCGCCTCTTATTATAGACAAGGAACGATTGCAATTTACCGGAGGGCAGTGTCTTGCGTTTGAGTGTTATGTGGCCGGATTGGCTCGCTGATTGGATCGATAAGCTTGTCGATCAGTTTATACTGAATTTCATTAAGGACGACAGGTACCTTTTTATACTCAAGGGCTTGGGCTTTACGATGCTCGTGACCTTTTTCGCGGTGCTCCTGGGTATTGCGCTCGGATTTGTGTGTGCGATCGTGAGGTCGACTTATGACAAGATCTACCCTGAGATGCGCCAGGGATTCGGCAAGGTCGTACTGTGTATCGTGAACAAGATAGTCCATCTGTACCTGACTGTCATCAGGGGAACTCCTGTGGTCGTGCAGCTGATGATCATGTACTTTATCATTTTCGCGTCGTCGAAGAATAAGCTGTTAGTATCGATATTGGCCTTCGGCATCAACTCCGGCGCGTACGTCGCCGAGATCGTGAGGTCGGGCATCATGAGCATCGACAACGGCCAGTTCGAGGCGGGCAGGTCGCTCGGCTTTAATTATGTGCAGACGATGGTGTACATCATCGTGCCGCAGGCTTTTAAGAACGTCCTGCCGGCGCTCGCGAACGAGTTCATCGTCCTGCTCAAGGAGACATCCGTATCCGGCTACATCGGCCTTGAGGACCTGACGAAAGGCGGCGACATCATAAGGAGCCGCACTTACACCGCGTACATGCCCCTTCTGACGGTGGCGCTGATCTACCTGATCATCGTCATATTCTTCTCAAAACTCGTATCCATGCTCGAAAGGAGGCTGAGGAACAGTGAGCGATAAGTCAATTTCAGACCAGCCTCTCATCCGGGTCAACGACCTCAAGAAGCACTTCAACGACGGCGAGATCAAGGCGCTCGACGGCGTCACTCTCGACATCAACAAGGGCGACGTGGTCGTCATAATCGGCCCCTCAGGCTCTGGCAAATCCACTCTGCTGAGGTCACTCAATCTCCTCGAGCAGCCGACTTCCGGGCAGATCCTTTTTGAAGGGCAGGACATAATGTCGCCCAAGAATGACATCAACAAACTGAGGATGAAGATGGGCATGGTGTTCCAGCACTTCAACCTCTTCCCGCATATGACGATCCTGAAGAACATGACGATCGGCCCGATGAAGCTCCTCAAGATGAGCCGGGAGGAAGCCGAAGCGAAAGCGATGGAGCTCCTCACCAAGGTCGCTCTCCAGGACCGTGCAAACGCCTACCCGAACCAGCTCTCAGGCGGCCAGAAGCAGAGGATCGCGATCGTCCGCGCCCTCGCCATGTCTCCTGACGTCCTCCTGTTCGACGAGCCCACGTCAGCACTCGACCCAGAGATGGTCGGCGAAGTCTTGGACGTTATGAAAGACCTCGCCAAGGCCGGCATGACCATGGCTGTCGTCACCCACGAAATGGGTTTTGCAAGGGAAGTCGCCTCCCGCGTCATCTTCATGGACGCCGGCAAGATCATCGTCGAAGGCACCCCCGACAGCGTGTTCAACAACCCCGAGAATGAAAGGCTGAAGACGTTCCTGGCGAAAGTCCTGTAATAGTGTTTGTGTGCGGTCTTTGCGCGGCTTCGTGCATAAAAATGGGAGCCGCCCAGAGAAGGAAGAAGCAGCTCCCAAAGTGACTAATCATTTGATAGAGGGGGTATCTCTATACAACTTCTATGATTATACTTTACCACCTGTAATTTGAACGATTTTGCGGGTTTGTTAATGAACGGTTAACGTTGTAAAACGTTGTTGTAAATAGCGCTCCGGAAGCGCTTCGGATACGCTTTGCTCGCTCCAGTCCTCAAAATTGTGCTAAGCACAATTTCTGCGGAAGTCCGCTCGCAAAGGTATCCTTCGCTGGCGGGGGGCGACTGGATCATGGCGTTACCAGTTGCTAACTCACCGCTATTTTTGATTTACTCTACAATAATTGTAGAGTAACCCTCCATTTTTTGGTGACTCACCGCTATATTCGATTTACTCTACAAAAATTGTAGAGTAGACCCCGTTTTTTCGACGAGTAAGATCTGTTGCCGCCAGTGTCAACAAAAAGAGACTGAAGATACCTCATCTCCAGTCTCTCCGATACAATTCAAACTAATCCAAACGCTATTAAGATCACATTTCAGTATCCTGAGGTGCTGATACCTCCTGGCTCTCAACCGGAGTAGTGAAGAAGTCTGCGATCTTTTCGAAGACCATGGTGGCCTGGATCTTATCTCCTCCAAGGAAGCCCTTGGTTCCTGAAGATGCTGTGGAAATGGTGTGTAATCTGTAACCTTTCCGTGCCTGCTCGTTGATTACGTTCTGAAGATTTGTAAGACTTGAGATACCTGAACTTGCGCCAAGAAATCTTTCGGTCAAGACTACCTGGATGACTACATACAGATCGTCTTCGTTTCCAATTGCCTCTCTTTTACCTGCGTCTACGCCCCAACCTGCCATAGTGGACCTCCTTGATCAATAAACTATTTTCTCAAAACGAATTGAAAAACTGATTATATTTTACCACTCCCATTTACCATCTTTTTCCCCAAAATAATAAAAAAATATCCAATCCGTCATTAATCTGTGCTAAAATAACCTATACACAAGTAAGTGGAGGATTCAGGAATTGGATACTAATACCACAAAGTTTAATTTCTCGGGAGATCGTTCGGCGAACGTCAGAGTGCTTATGACGTATGTTTACGGTGCTTTGAAGGAGAAGGGTTATAACCCCATCAATCAGCTGGTCGGATACTTTATTTCCGGGGATCCCACTTACATTACAAGTTACAAGGGCGCTCGCGGATACATCAAGAGGATCGACAGGGACGAGCTGTTGGAAGTAATTATCTCTGAGTATTGTTCTAAGCTGTGATGGGAAGAGTCATGGGCATAGATTTCGGGATGAGGCACATTGGGGTGGCCTTGTCTGATGAGTTGCGCATTATCGCCAAGGGTTTTGAGACGGTGAACTGGAACGGGACGGACGATGAGTGGGCGCTTAACCGCATCTGCGAGATCGTCAGGGAGAAGAACGTGACGGAGATCGTTTTGGGGCAGCCGAAGCGTACTGACGGCACGGAGTCTGAGTCCGAGAGGAAGGCACTGGAGTTCAAGGGAAAGCTCGAGGAGATGACCGGACTTACCATCCATCTGAAGGACGAGCGCTTCACGACTGTTATTGCATCGAGGTACCTTCACGATACGAACATGAAGGCGAAGAAGCAGAAGAAAGTGATCGATCAGGTCGCCGCTGAGATCATACTGCAGGAGTATCTCGATTCGCCGCTGCATTAAGACGGCATATCAACCTACCCTTTTTATTAATACTCTAATATGCTAAAATAAAATGTCGCAGTGTGCACTGCGTCGACTATAACATGTACCGGAGGCTTAATATGGAAAACGAAGATCGTGATTATATCGTTGAACTCGAAGATCAGGAAACGGGTGAGAGAGTAAGCTTTGTTCTGGCTGACAGGTTTGAACTGAACGGTTCATCTTACGTTGTGCTCATCACTGATGAGGACGAGGATGAGGCTGAGATGGTCATCATGGAAGAGACAGAGGAAGAGGGCGGCGAAGTGCTCCTCAAGACTCTGGATGAAGATAAGGAAGACGTCATCTACGATTACTACGATGATCTCTGCGACGAGATGTTCGAAGACATCGACGATGATGAGGATGAGGAGAACTGACAGGGTAGGCGATATAGTTTACCCAAGGCTCTCTATTGACATCAGATGAAGAGTAACAGGCGCAAGACACAGCCCAAGTCGGGCAAGAAGCCCGAGAGGATAAGCGACAAGAATGATAACGAGCTGATCGTTATCCGTGATCCTTACAGCAGGAAGGATTACTATCTGTCGGTTATCGATACTTTCGTGATGCAGAAGAAGGAGTACATCGTGATGTACAACTATGTGCCGGATGACGGGTCACACAAGAACCCGGAGCTGGTGATAATGCAGACGGAGTTCTCGGTGACGGGTGACCAGTACTTCTATTCGATCAAGGATCCGATCGAACTGGAGACTGCTTTCGTGTGCTTTATGCGCAGGTATTACGGGTCGGTAAGACCCGACATGAAGGTCAAGACTATCGGAGGAATGTGATTGGATACTGCCAGAAGTCCCGTGTGGAATAAGATCCTCGGAATACTCGCGGTCATATGCAAGATCGTGCTTGCCATCGTCATCCTGTTCGGGGCTGACTATATTGTCGCTTTCACGATGCTGTTCCTGAAGATCAACTACACGTACTATGTCGGTTCGTTTTATTTTATCAGTGCCATCATAGCAGCGGTGCTCCTTTACATATTCTCCAGGGTCGAGGGCCGGATGCACGAGAATAAGAAGGCGAATCTGATCAGGTTCAACAAGCCGGGATTTTCCGGGGTCGTATCAGGTATCGTGATCGCTTTCGCGATACTCGGATTTGTTACGTTCTACATGTACATCGTCAACATCATGAGCGTCGTGCAGGAGGACCTCAGCGAAGCAGTCGAGAAGTATAAGGATTCGGTCGAGGCATATAAGCCGGAGGTGGTATATCCCGTGTGGGACCAGCTCCTTTATGCGTTCACTCTGACGTTCCTTGTTCCGATCTCGGAGGAGTTTACGTTCAGGGGCATCATCTACGGTGCGATCAACAGGAAGCTCAATGCTGCGTGGGCAGTGATCCTGTCAGCAGTGATATTCGGATTCATGCACGGCGTGAGCGTACACATCGGATATGCCCTTGCGGCAGGACTTATCATAGGGCTGGCATATTATGCTTTTGACAGCATCTTTGTCTCTATGGTCATACACTCGGTATTCAATTTCTTTGGATCTGCCGTATACATAATCGGCGATTCGCTGGGAGTCAAGAGGGAACAGATCCCGGGATTCTTTACGCTCCAGATCCTTATGTTCCTGCCTGCGGGGATGATACTCGGTTATCAGGTTCTCAAGAGGCGTGACATAAACCGCGCCAGATTGGCAGAGGAGGTCGATTCCGGTGAGCAGGCTTGAGACGTTCAGGTTTGGCAATCTGAGACGCAAGAGGGTCATCCTCGTTCTCTTTATAGTTGCCATGCTCCTCTTTCTGTCTACCGTTATCCTTCTCGTGCTCGGAATATTCGGATTCAGGTCTGAGCTCGTGTCGATCTCGATGACGGACGACAGTCAGAATGTCACATATAACGGTGTCGGACTCAATCTCGACTACATCCCGAACGTAAATCTCATTATCGATCCTTCGTTTGAGAAAGAGGATCAGTATCATTCGATAACAGTCCTCGACTGTCAGGGCAAGTCACTTTATTTTGCACCTGACGACGTCGCTGCCAATGACATCAACACGACCGTAATAGCAGGCGCTGACGTCAGGGTCGTATCGATCGACGGCGACGGACACATGCTCCTTAGGTATGAGGGTGAGATCGAGTCATACGAATCGGCAAGGCTTGGTCAGAGATCGGACATACTGATAGCGGATTATTTCGCATCGAATTCACACATCACAAAGACATGCGTTCTGCAGAACACCGTGGCGGCTCTTACCGATGCCGGAACGGTCATCGCCGATGTGACTTCGGAACAGCTCTTAAGGTTCTATGACGGCGGCAACGTGAGCTTTGCTGACATATGCTGCAACAACACATACATCTATGCCGTAACGCATGACGGCGTCATCTATTATTCTGCTGACGGCAAGGTCTTCGCGGAGATGAACGATGTTGGCGATTCTGCATACATGAGCGTTAAAGAATGCGCTGCAACTGATAATGTAGTGACGATACTTACGGAGACCAAAGACCTCTATGTCTTCAGCGCCGGCGCTTATCACAAGGTCAGTATCCCCGCATCATCGGGAGTTGCCATGATCGGCGCTTCAGCTGATGCGGTCATCGCCATCCTTGATGACGGCAGCATATACAGATCCGCCAACGGACTTGTCTATGCTCCTGTAGATGCCGGCAGCATCTATGAAGACAGGACAGCAGCAAAGGTATTCTGCCGCAATGACAAAGCCTATATCCTCAACACCGACGGTACGATCACGATCATTGACATGACGGGCGGAGAAGAGGCAAAGCTCCTTGCGGCGACATCATCAGGCAATGCCACTGCAAAGTCCATCGTCGTCACTGACAACGGACAGATCGTCGTATCAACGGATGATAATACGGCTGTGCTGATCCTCGAAGATACTGATGAGAGGATCATCATCTCTGCCGAGAACGAGACGATCAATAATGTCTTTCCCGCGCCCGGCAACAGGGTGATGATAGCAGAACCCGACAAGCTCTATTCTGCAGCCGTGCTGTCTGATTTTACCCTTTTCGAACAGGTCCCTGACGACTCGATCCAGATGGGTGATATCTGCTTTATCAGGATGACTGATTCGCAGGTGTCGCTTGCCGTTACGGAAGACGGCGGATGGTCTGCTTCAGGCGTGGAAGGTTCCTGGGATGCTTATGGCGAAGGTACGAGGGCGGATCTGTCGATCGACGGCTTTGACGGACAGTATGCGGTAAGGATGAGCGGCATCACTGACAATACGCACATCCTCTCCCAGAAGCTCACGGGAACCGTGAATGATAATTTCGCCAAGGATAAGTTCTACAGGATTAGCGTGTTCCTGAAGGGCGACAACTCTTCGATGACCCCCGAGAACGTACGCGTATGGCTCACGGGCAAGTCGTTCGGCAAGCAGGGGCTTACTGCAAGCGGGATCGATGACGAGTATGCGGAGTATTCTGCCGTATTTGCAGTCAATGACACGATGCTATCTGATGATACGTTAAGGTTCAACATCGCTTTTGACGGCGTAGGTTCCGTCCTTATCGACCAGGTCTTTGTAGGCACGGACCAGGCCGGCAAGGCTGACATCCCGCAGGCATTTACCGAAGGCGTGAAGAGCGCCGTTCCGGAGGTGATAAGGCTCAATAACCTGAGCATCGGAACGACAGGATTCTCAGATAAGGTCTTCTGGGGAACTGCTGCGCTCTCTTCAGGTGCGGGCTATGTAAAGCGTGACGGACATACGACACAGGTATCTGACGTAAGGTCACTTGAGAGGAGCTTAAGGCTCGTCAAGGATTCCTCATCAAATCCCTGGTTCGTCCTGGGATCATATACTTCGCCGGAACTCATAAACAACATGGTCACATATCTGTGCGGATCCGTGTCATCTGAATACGGATCGCTCCGTATCAAGAACGGGACGGCGCTTCCGTGGAGCAGGCAGTTCGATAAGATATATTTCGAGATCGCGGATACAGAAGGGTGCTTCGACAGCGACGTCCAGCGCGGAAGCTTTGTTGACTATGTAATGAGCATGATAACCAAGGCGGAGATGTACACGGACATCAAGGATAAGATAGTCTTTATCGACGGAATGAACTATGAGAACGGAATGATCCTGTCATCTGCCGATGCGCACTCTTCTTCCATGAAGATCTCGACGGTGATACCGCAGGGCGATCAGGAGATGAGCTATGCACAGATCCTGACAAAGGCCTACGACAGGACGAGGAACAGCATACCGCGTGTATCGACGGGAAGGGACAGGGGCGAGTTCATAAGCTCCCTCGAATTTGAAGGACAGTTCAACATCGCGCAGTACATGGCGGCGGTCCTGAGTGATGACGCTTATTTTGCCGACATGGTAATGATCGACTGCGATGCATCCTTTAAGCCGTCTGAGTATGATGATGACGGGGTCTTCGCAGGCGGAAGCGACATGCGCATGATCCTCGACATGATGGCACTGATCAAGGAGATCGGCGGCTGCGGCAGGATGTATGCGAACCTGACGGATCCCTTAAGTGACAAGAGCGGACAGACGGTCGAGAGATTCAAGGATGCCTGCAAGGTGTCACAGTTCGATTCGCCTGAGGTGGGATTCCTTGTTGTTGCCAACACATCAGACAGCCAGAGCCAGTTCATCATGTATAATGCATCGAGGACTTTCACCAGTTCTGCCGTGAAGCGGTACTCGATGACGGGTAAGCTCATAAATACGAAGAGGCTCACGAACTCATACAGACGTTACAATCTCCAGCCAGGAGAAGTGATAATAGTAAGATTAGACCGTTAACGGAGGTATCTTTTATGAAGAGATTGGATTTTTACCAGTTATACGATGAAGCCTGCAAGGCAAGGGATATGGCATATGCTCCTTACTCCGGATTTACCGTGGGGGCAGCCCTTCTCACGACGGATGAGAAAGTCTATCTGGGTTGCAATATCGAGAATTCTGCGTATACTCCTACGTGTTGCGCCGAGAGAGTTGCTTTCTACAAGGCAGTTGGCGACGGCTATACAAAACCCTCTGATTTCCAGGCGATCGCCATCGCCGGAGGCATGAAGGATGAGGAGGCACGCTCGAAATGCCCGCCCTGCGGTGTATGCCGTCAGGTAATGAGCGAGTTCTGCGATGCTGACTCTTTCCTCGTCATCATGACAGGTGACGAGAACGGACCGGAGGTCCATAATCTCTCAGAGCTCCTGCCGCTCGGCTTTAAGCTCTGATAATAGAAAGGACAGTTTATAGATGATCTTGAAATGGATTCTGTTAGGCATATTATTCGCAGTCCTGGCTGTGGTAGTGATCTATCTTGCCATCTGGCTCATCACGCCGATGTTCATCAGCAAGAAGGTCATGACATACGACCACAACAGCAGGTTTTACCGCTGGCTGCTGTACAGCTCCACGGGGATAGCATGTAGGATCCTCCGCCTTAAGATACACACGTCGGGATTTGAGAAGATACCTTCTGGAAGGTTCCTTCTGGTGTGCAACCACAGGAGCAATTTCGATCCGATCATATCATGGTATGTTTACAGGAAGTATGATCTCGCGTTTATCTCCAAGCCGGAGAACTTCAACGTGTTCCTCTACGGCAGGATCATCAGAAAATGCTGCTTCCTTCCGATCGACAGGAGCAACCCCAGGAATTCGATGAAGACGATAATCGATGCCGTCGATCTCATCAAGCGCGATGAAGTATCGATAGCAGTCTATCCGGAGGGGACCAGGAGCAAGAAACTCAAACTCCTCAAGTTCCACAACGGAATGTTCAAGATCGCGCAGAAGGCAAAGGTCCCCGTAGTTGTTACGACTATTAAGGGAGGAGAGGATATCAAGGGGAATTACCCTTTCAAGAGGACGCATCTATACTTCGATGTGCTTGAATGTTTCGATATCAACAAAGTTACGAGCCTTTCTTCTGAAGAATTAGGTGAAGAAGCTAGGAATCTGATGCTTGCTAAACTGGAAGGCTAATAGTAAAATATCCAAGTTGTTTGGGCTCTAAGATCGCCTTACAGGCGGATTAGGTGGTTATTGTATGGAAAAACTGAGTGTAAAGAAGCCTTTCACGATCCTCGTGGCAGCGATAATCATTATTGCTCTCGGAGGCGTGTCTCTTAGCAATCTTCAGATGGATCTCCTTCCCGAGATCAGTCTTCCTTACCTTATCGTAGTCACATCCTACCCCGGTGCGAGCCCTGAGAAAGTTGAAGACCAGCTTACAGTCCCCCTCGAGAATTCATTAGGAACCATCTCCGGCGTCGAGAACGTTATGTCCACCAGTGCCGAGAACTATTCCATGATACAGCTCGAGTTCGCGGACGGAACTGACATGAATACGGCGATGGTCCGAGTGTCATCGGCCTTGAACCAGATAGAGAGCACCCTACCGGAAGGAACGTCCACCCCTAACATAATGGAGATCAGCATGGATATGCTGGCGACAATGTATGTGGCCGTGGAACGTGAGGGGTATGACATATATCAGCTGTCGGAATTCGTGGATAACGATGTCATTCCGTACGTATCGCGAGAGGACGGCGTTGCGTCCGTAAGCACGATCGGTCTTGTTGAGAAGACCGTTCAGGTGGAACTTAACCAGAAGAAGATAGACAAGCTCAATGACAGGATCCTGGAGAAGACGGACGAGAAGCTCAAGGATGCCCAGGAGAAGCTGGACGATGCCAAGGAGAAACTCGACGATGCCCAGAAGAAGCTGGAGAGCTCACAGAAGAAGTTCGGTTCCACAATGTCTTCTGCCATCTTCGACAAGCTGGACAAGCAGGCACCCGGTCTTGCAAAGACGATCAAGAAATACATCAAGGATCTGAAGGGCAAGCTCAAGGAGCTCCGCAAGAACATGAAGCAGCAGCCCGACAAGGCTGAAGAGAAGGTCAACAATGCCCAGAAGAAGGTCGATAAGACCAAGAAGGTGATGGATGCTGCCAAAAAGGAGCTCGATCCCCTGGAGAAGAAGTATAATGATGCCCTTCAGAAGCAGACAGAAGCCCAGGCAGCATTGGATGCCTACATGGCTGACCCGTCTGCCGATCCTACTTCTGAGGAATATAAAGAATTAGTGGCAGCACTTGATGAAGCCACAACTGCCGTCAAGAAAGCAAAGAAGCCTTACGACAAGGCTAAGGCTACATATGATGAGGCTGCCAAGGACTACAGGAAAGCCATGGACAAGCTGACGACGGCTAACCTTGAGGCGTCAGGTGTTGACAAGGAGAGGACCAAGCAGCTCGTTACCCTCATCGACCAGGTCATAGATATGCTCGACCAGGCAGGCGCTGATGTTGACGGCTCATCATTCAACAGGCTTATTACTACGACAAGAAGGGTATCTTCCGCGATCAGCCAGGCGATATCTCTCATTCAGACTATACAGGATGCTGACATATCCGGACAGCTCAGTAAGGTCCTGAAGCAGGCAAGCAAGTCCCTTGACGGATTGTCCAAGCAGGTCGATTCTCTTCCCTCGATGCTCAAGGGTCTGGAGAAGATGTTCTCCGGACTTACACAGGGGCAGCTCGATGCGGCAGTAGGATTTGCAACGGCATCTTCAACGCTGTCCAGTGCACAGGCCCAGCTCGACATGGCTCAGAAGCAGTATGACGATGCAAAGGAGAAGGCTCTCGAGAATGCCAACGCGGATGCGCTCATCTCTCCCAAGACATTGTCCCAGCTCATATATGCGCAGAACTTTGCGATGCCTGTCGGCTATATAGATGATAAGAACGATAACTCATGGCTCCTCCGTGTCGGTGAGGAATTCTCATCCAAGGATCAGATCGCTTCAGCTCTTCTCATTGACAACGAGATCATCGGCGTCGTAAGACTCGAGGACATAGCTGACATCACCATCATCGACAATTCGGGTGAGTCCTTTAGCAGGCTCAACAGTTCCGATTCCATCATCCTTTGTATCTACAAGTCTTCAAGTGCCGGCACAAATGACGTGTCCAAGGCATGCAACGCGGCACTGAAGGAACTCGAGGAGAAATATCCCGGAACTAATTTTGTAAATGTCATGGACCAGGGCGATTACATCAAGATGATCGTCTCCTCCGTGTTCCAGAGCATGATAATCGGTGCCATCCTGGCCATCGTCATCCTTGCTCTGTTCTTAAGGGCGATAAAGCCCACCATCGTTGTTGCGATCAGTATTCCTCTGTCGGTGCTCTTCGCCATCGTGCTCATGTATTTCGCAGGGCTGCAGCTCAATGTCATGACGCTGTCGGGTCTGTCGCTCGGCATAGGAATGCTCGTTGACAACTCGGTCGTCGTCATGGAGAACATATTCCGACTCAGGGGTCTGGGACTTCCGGCTCCGCGTGCGGCCGTTCAGGGTGCAAAGCAGGTTAGAGGCGCTATCATATCATCGACCCTGACCACCGTCTGCGTATTCCTTCCCGCGGTATTCGCAAGCGGCACGGTCAAGACGCTCCTGTACCCCATGGCCCTGTCCATCGGCTTCTGTCTCGTAGGATCGCTGGCCATAGCCCTTACAGTCGTTCCCGCATCATCAAGCACACTGATGCGCAAGACGAAGCAGAAGGAGCACAAGCTCTTCGACAAGATGTTGAACGGTTACGGCAAGTCTCTCCAGTTCTGCCTTAAGTTCAAGTTCATACCACTCCTGCTGGCAATAGGACTCCTTGCCTTCTCCGTATGGCAGGTGTTCAGGATGGGTATTGTATACATCCCCGAAATGATCACCAATGAGATCCAGATCAACGTGGAGACCCCGGAGGAGATGACGAAGGAGGAGTCTTTCGAGGAGGTCGAGCAGATCATAGATAAGCTCCTTACGGTGGAAGGCGTCGAGAACATCGGTGCCATGGACAGTTCGAGCATGACCGGATTCTTCGGAGGAGCAATGGGTGCCGCTACCTCAGGCTCATACGGCAGATACATAGTCTCCGTTCTCCTGCCTGAAGGCACATCAGCCGAGATGGTCAAGGCGACGGGCAAAGTGATCGAAGAGCAGGTAGCAGAGTTCCCGGGCGAGATCAAGGTCCAGGCGAGCCAGATGATGGATACGTCGGCCATGTTCGGAGGAAGCGGTCTGTCAGTAAACATCTATGGTGACGATTATAAGGAACTCGAGAAGATAAGCCTCGACGTGCGCAAGATCCTCGAAGGGCAGGACGGTATCGACGAGATCACTGACGCATTTACGGAGGGCGCTGATACGCTCCAGGTCATCGTCGACCGTGACAAGGCGATGAAGTACGGCCTGACGGTCGCTCAGATCTACGCGGGCATCCTTGAGCACACATCCGAGAAAGTAACGGCTACGTCCATCACCGTCAACGGCGAGCAGATGAACGTGGAGATCATCAATAATACAGATACTATTACCAAAGAGACATTAATGGATGTCGAGTTCGACGAAGTCGACATGACTGCTGCATCAGCAGGTGCTTCCGGCATGTCAGGAATGTCCGGTATGTCGGGTATGTCAGGGTCTTCTGGAATGTCGATCGACTTCGGCAGCATGACCGGAGATGAGGATAAGGACGAAGACGAAGATAAGGATAAGGAAGAGGAAGAAGAGAAGGAAGAACTCAAGACACATAAGCTGTCCGAGTTCGCGACCGTGGTCGAGACCAAGTCTTCCAACTCCATGAAGCGCAAGAACTTAGCACACTACGTAACAGTCTCTTCCACGACCAAGGAAGGCTATAACACGACGCTCCTGTCTCGTGAGCTCGAGCCGAAGATCGAGGAATATGCAAAGACAGTTCCGGACGGATATACGGTCGAGATCGCAGGTGAGTCGAGCGAAGTAATGGAGATGGTCGTCCAGATGGTCGAGATGGCTGCGCTGGCACTGCTGTTCGTCTACCTCATAATGGTCGCACAGTTCCAGAGTCTCCTGTCACCTTTCATCATCATGTTCACCATCCCTCTGGCGTTCACTGGCGGTATGTTCGGACTCCTGATCGCAGGCATCCCTCTGTCGATGCTCTCGCTCCTGGGATTCGTCATATTGATGGGTACTGTCGTTAATAACGGTATCGTGTATGTTGACTACGCGAACCAGCTCAGAATAGGCGGAATGGAGCGCTGGGATGCGCTTATCGCCACAGGTAAGACGAGAATGAGACCTATCCTCATGACAGCTCTCACGACGATCCTGGCCATGTCCATGATGATCTTCGGAACAGGCATGAGCACACAGCTCGGACGCGGCATGGCAGTCGTTATCGCAGGCGGTCTCATCTACGCAACATTCATGACACTCTATATCGTTCCCGTTATGTACGATATCCTGTTCAAGCGTCCGCCTCTCAATGTCGATACCGGAAGCGACCTCGATGTCGCCATCGATGACGCAGCGCAGTATCTTGCTGAGATGAAGGCGAAGAAGGAGGCTGAGAGTGCAGCTTCCAGCGCGAAAGTGGAGGCTCCTGCGTCTGTTTCTCCTGAGTCTGCCAAGCTGACGATTACGGGAGTTGAAGAGGGGGCATCAGATGATAAGAAGAGCAATTCCTGAGGACATCGGAAGGATCCAGCACCTTCTTTCCCAGATCGACCTCATCCATCACGAGGGCAGACCGGACCTGTTCAAGATCGGCACGAAATACACCGACTCCGAGATCCTTGAACTTCTTAGCGACGACAGCCGCCCGGTATTCGTTTACGTTGATGATGACGGGCTAGTTTTAGGATACTGCTTTGGCATTATCGAGGTCATTGAAGGCGACAACATCCGCCCTTACATGAAGACATTTTATATCGACGACCTCTGCGTTGACGAGAACTGCCGCGGGCAGAAGATCGGCCGCCAGCTGTATTCATATGTGCGCGAGTATGCCAAGCAGATCGGGTGTTACCACATCACTCTCAACGTCTGGGAGATGAACCCCAGGGCGAGGGCGTTTTATGAGTCGCTGGAGATGAAGCCTCTGAAGACGTATATGGAGGATGTGTTGTGAAGCCTGATCAGGATTTGATGGAGTTGAAGGCCGCCTGTATGGGCGGTTTTTCATTGCAATAAGTATAGTTAACAATAATAGTTATCATTTTATTAACATACTGTACGGAGAAAACGTTACATCCGGAGGGTATAATATTATTTATTGGGAGGTGCGGTCGTATGAGTATTGAGAAGATCATATCTGTTTCCATGGCAGCTGTTATGACGTTGTTGTTTTGTTTTTGAATAGGAATAATTGTTGCATCGAAACAGTATATTTTTTGTATAGGAGAATGATATGAAACGGAGAATCCCTATAATAATAGTTATTACATTTCTTATCTTCGGATATATTATTTCAAATGCGGCAACGTATTATGACCCTTCAGCTTCCAAATACAATTGGGAGCGTGTGGAATACTCTTACGAAGGTACGAGTAGCGACGAACAGATCAAGTCTTATTTTATGTACAGCAATTGTTTGTTCCTTCAAGATGCTACAGTATTAAATGGTGAAATGGCAAAGATGTGTGTCGCTTTAGCAGCATCAGCATATGATCGTGATACGATTAATGATGTTTTGGGTTTTCATTATGATGAGAAAAATGATGCCTATGAGCGTCGTTATCGTGGCTTGATGGTCGATGAAATTTTGAGCCAAAAAGTTAGCTATGAAAGAAAACTAACCTATGAAGATAATGACTATGTTGCATATACGATTGCAAAAAAAATGGTGGATGATTATACCGTTTATTGTGTTCCAATAAGAGGAACAGCCAAAAATGCTGAATGGTTTAGTGATTTTAACCTATATGATGAGAATCTTAATGGTGGTAAGGATCATGCTGGATTTCACAAGGCTGCCAGTATAATTTATAATGAGTTGTTCGACATTATAAATAGCGATGATGTAGCCTCAGACAAAACAATACTGTTATTTACTGGCCATAGTAGAGGTGCTGCTGTTGCGAACATTTTGACATATCAATTTACAAGATGCACTAACATACCAGAAAAACAGATTTTTGGTTATACTTTTGCATGTCCTTCTGTGAGTATGGCTACCGATAAATCTTTAAAAAATCTGTTCAATTTCAACAATCCCGGCGATTTGATTACGCTTTTACCAATGGAAGATTGGAAGGATTGCAAGTATTCTAGACATGGTCAAGACATTGATGTATATGGATGTTCTAGTCTGCCTATCAAAGATAATGTTTATAAACAATTCAAAAGGATTTGTGGTAAAACATGTCTTTCAGAGGATAATCCATACAAATTATTGGATTTTTTACATGAGAATGTTAGTTCCAGAAAAGTTTTTTTATCTGATAAATACCAGGTATTATTTAAATTTATCGCTTATGCTTTAGGTGGTCATACTGACGTTTCACTATCAAGTTTGATTTGGAATAACAAGTTCACATTAACAAAAATATTAGGAATCCATGTGGCAAAGTTATCAATTCTAAAAGTAACCGGTGTTTATGAACTTTTCGCTTTAGCCCAGTCTTTTGACTCGATTTATCAAAAAATGGTCGGTTTTATCGAAGCTAATGAAGAAACCTTAAAGGCTATGACCAAAGATGGTTTTAGAGATTTTTATGACGAGAATAAGAAAATGATTGATGATATTTCTGAATATACCGGTTCAGAGGTAACTAGTGCAGCAGTTTTGCTCGAAAGCAAAACAATATTGAATTCGCTGTTATACTCTCTAAAAAGTGAATTTCCTGTTTGCTTTGCATTAATTAAGATATTCGTTGATTTTGACGGGAAACCTTTATCAACGATTTTCCACGCTCATACACCATTCTTTTATGTTGTCCTTGTAAATACATTATACTTCGGCTATGAAGGTTGGCGAGAATATGATGGTAATGAGACTATAACCATTGATCTAAAAAGCGAAAGAATCGGTGTATTGTCTATTGGAAGCAATTGCTTCTATAAATGCAACAGCCTTGAAAGTGTAGTTTTGCCAGATGACTTCGGTGTTCTTTGTTCATATTGTTTTGGAAGCTGTGGAGATTTGACGAGTGTATCGCTTCCTCTAGAAATAAAAAGAATAGAAAGTGGTGTCTTCTGCGATTGTACGAAATTACAAGGGACTTTTGAGTTGCCTGAAGGAATACCATTTATAGATCAGGACACATTTAAGAACTGTTCTTCGTTGGAAGGTGTTGTAATACCTGAAAGCGTTGAAAGAGTCTATCCTTTCGCATTTTCTAATTGCAGTAATCTAAAAGATATTACTCTTCCAATTGGAACTGAGATTTCCAGATCATATAGTTGGGATAAGTATGCAGATGTGTTTAAGGGATGTACTTCTATAAATCATGTTACTCTTACAGGTACTGGGAAAATGCAGGATTATATCGGTGAGTATAATGATCTTTATCAATATACTCCTTGGTATTGTTCTGGTTGCGATAATCTTGTTGTTGATTTGTCTGAAGGTATAACAGAAATAAGTCCTTATGCTTTTGCTTATTCGAAAGTAACTCAAGTGAATTTTCCAGAATCACTACAAGGAATCGGATATGAATCATTTAGGGGTTCAAATCTTAAATCTCTATCTTTTCCTCATTCGATAGGTATTGGGTATAGTGCTTTTGCTGAATGTAAGAATCTTTCGGGTGAAGTAGTAATTTCTGATGGTTCAAAGTATTTGTCATCAGGAGTCTTTGCAAATTGTACATCTTTAAAGAGCATAATACTTCCTGAAAGCCTAATAGAAATTGGGCCTTACGCGTTTTCTAATTGTACTGGATTAAAACATGTAACAATTCCCTGCAATATAAAGATTCCGAATAATGGAACATACAACACTGACAGTTTCTACGGATGCGTGAATATTAGCAGTGTGAATATAATTGGAAAAGGAGAATCGCAGGATTATATACATTTGGATGATTACGGATATTATGAAGACAATTATAAGTATACTCCGTGGTACATAAGCGAAGTTGATAAACTTGATATTACTATTGATCCTAGGATCGCAAGAATCGGTAACTATACGTTCTGCGGATGTGATAATATCAAAGATATTTCTTTGTCAAACAATGTTACTTCAATTGGGGATTATGCTTTTGAAGGTTGTAGTTTTTCGAGTTTCACTATTCCAGATAGTGTAGAAACTATTGGAAAAAGTGCATTCTCCGGCTGTTCAAGTCTTAATAGTATTTCAATTCCAGGGAAAATAACCACAATTGAAGATTACACTTTCGCTTCATGTAAGAATCTTAAGAATATTATTATTCCGAACAGCGTGAAAAAACTTGGAGATGGTGTATTTTATGCATGTAGTAATTTGGTTAGTGCTACCCTGCCAAATGATATTACTTCAATTGGCAGAGAGACTTTCTGTAATTGTGTAAACTTAACAGATATAAAGATTCCCGAAAATGTAATCTCTATAGGAGTTACAGCATTTTTTAACTGTTCAAAGCTAGAAGGAATCATCATTCCATATAATGTATCTTCTATTGGAGATTCAGCGTTTGGTAATTGTAGTAATCTTAAGTCTATTGCAATAAACAGATCGGCATACAACTCTAAAGCTTTTCCAGATTTGTCACAAAATGTATTCCACTATTATTACAATGTGTCTTATGCAAATAACGGACATGGTACAGTTTCAGGTAAAGGAAGATCTTACGGTACCGATGTAGTTAGTCTGACGATTATTCCTGAAACCAGCTATGAGATTGTAAAAGTTATTTGGGACAATTCCTATAAGACTGAGGAATTAACTCCTGATGAAAATGGAAATTATATTATGCCTGATTCAAACTATTCTGCTGAAGTAAGGGCAACTTTCAAGAAATACTATGAGATCTCATTAAATGAAACTACAGGCGGCACAGTTTCTGTTGATAAGAAAAAGGCGAGTGAAGGGGAAGAGGTAATTGTAACTGCGGTACCATCTGCTGGCTACTACCTCTATGACATCAAAATAAATAATAAAACTATAATTGGTTCATCTTTCACAATTGGCACTGAAGATGCTGTTATTGAAGCTACGTTCAAGAAGATTGAATACACAGTATCAGTAAAACAACCTGAGCATGGAACTGCCTTTGTTGATATGGAAAAAGCAGTTATAGATGATGAGATTACTGTAGCAGTTTCTCCTGATACCGGTTATGAAATTGATGTCATAAAGGTCAATGGTATAAAAATAGAAGGCACAACTTTCAAAATGTGCCCTGAAAACGCTGTCGTGGAAGTGTTCTTTAAGAAAACTAAGTACAAAATAGATATTAGCATTTTCGGCTGTGGTTCTGCTACTGCGAACAAGGGAAAGGCTAATTACGAAGAGGATATCATTCTATGTGTTAAGGCTGACCCTTGTTATGAGCTTAAAACCATAAAAGTTAACGGCTATGTTTTGGAGGGCACTACATTCAAAATGCCTGCCAAGGAAACAAAGGTCGAAGTCATATTTAATGTGAAGCCTCACGAACTTGAACAGTTAGTTGGTAAACCGGCTACGTGTGAGGAAGATGGTGTTGAAGATTGCTATAAGTGTAATGTTTGTGGCAGGCTGTTCAGTGATAAAGAGGGAAAGACAGAAGTTTCAGAACCGAAAGCTATTAAGAAACTTGGACACAGTTGGGATGATGGTGAAGTCACGAAAAAACCTACATACGGTGCGGAAGGTGTTAAGACCTTTCACTGTACACGCGATGGGTGTACCGCCATAAAGACTAATCCTATCCCAGCAAAGCTTGAACATGAGTACACATGGTTTGGTGATGATAATGGAAACATCTATTGTGAAGATGAGAATGGCAACCGCGTGACGGAATGGCTGGAGTTAGATGGTGAGAAATACTACCTTGATCCTGGGCGGGATGGCAAAATGGTAGTAGGTTGGTTCAAGATTGACGGGTACTGGTACTTCTTTGATAAGACTTCCGGTGTCATGGCTACCGAATGGTTGAAAGAAGGCAAGTATACATATTACCTTGATCCTGAAACCGGAATTATGGCTACCAAGTGGAAGCTTATTGGCAGTAAGTGGTACTATTTCGGGTCGAGCGGACATCGAGTTGCCGGATGGAAGCAGTTAAGTAAGAAATGGTATTACTTTGATAAAGCCGGTGCCTTGGTCACCGGTGCCAAGAAGATCGGCAAGTATTACTATCTCTTCAACAAGAGCGGCGTAATGCAGAAGTCCGGCTGGAAGAAGGATTCCAATGGCAATACTTACTACTTGAAGAAAGACGGCAAGGCCTATATCAAGAAGTGGGTCAAGAAGTCCAAGAAGTGGTACTACTTCGGCAGCAACGGAAAGATGGTGAAGGGAAAGTCATTGAAGATTGGCAAGAAGGTTTACAAGTTCAAGAGTGATGGTGTATGTAAGAATAAGAAATGACAAGTAGTTATAGTTATAGCTTGGGACCGTGGTGGTAAGCCATCACGGTCTATCTTTATTAATGAAGAGTTTTCTGTTTATTTACATGAAGAATTGTAAAATTATTATGTGTAGTTGTTTGTTTTTGAGGAGGAGAGAGTATGGATAAACATAGGAAGTTGATTTGGCGTTTTTTCTTTAGTTTATTCGCAGTGTCTTTTATTTTGGTCTCGAGTAAGGGAATTGTTGTTAATGCAACAATATCGAATAGTTATAGTTTTATAAATTCGTATCTGAACGGTTACTCTGTTGATGCCATTAGAGCTGTTGGTGAACTGCAGGATGTAAGAAATCCTGATAATAAAAAGGACATGGTCATGGGGGAAAATGGCACCATTATCATGTTTGCGGATCTCTCAGGTAATTGCAATTATTCAACATCCACATTGAAAAACTTGCTTCAAGCAATGAATAGCACTCTTAAGACCACTGGTATTGAATTGTATGTCATACAGATAAAAGATGCTGATGATCAGACAATTGCTGATAATTTGAATTATAACAAGATTCCTGCCAATGTGTTTGTTCACAACGAAGGATATCAGATCATGAGCGTTAGTTCTCACCTGAACAATTTGTATAAGAGCTGTATGGCTGCTGCCGTTGAAATGGGCAAAGCAACAAGTAATTGGAGTTATACTCTTCCAATGATAGTTTTTGCTGATAAGTGGGATTCGATTGCTGAAATATCAACAGCTACGCCAGATGAGAATCAGATAACAACATATATGAAAAATGCCGGTTATGAAGTTGATCTTGGTTTTGAATTTGGAGTTCAGTTATTAGGAGGTGAAGTATCTTATAGATTAGCTTATGAATTGCTTGACAAACTCAATGACTTGAGAGATAAATCTGGACTTAATGCTCTCACAATGGATGCTGAACTTCTAGATGGAGCCATGCTTCGTGCGGCAGAGAGTTCTATTCTATACACATCAAGTCATGTTAGGCCTGATGGAAGTGGTGCTTGTACTGTATCCAAACTATGCGTAGGAGAAAACGCACTAATGGGTTGTAATACTGCTGAGATAGCATTATCTACTTGGAAGAATTCTCCTCCTCATTATACTAATATGATGAATCCTGAATACCATTCAGTAGGAATAGGTGTTTATATCAAAGATAACGAGTATTATTGGATAATGGATTTAGGTCGTGATCTATCTAAAGAAGCAAGCAGAAATGTCCTAGAGAATAACGTCGATTATAAGGACTATGAAATCACGGCAGTCTCAACATATGTAAAGCCGTATGTACGATCAACGGATGTGTTGATGAGTCCTGGAGACAAACTTCCAATTAATATCTATGTGTCACCATGTAATGGACATGAAACAGAAGTGTTCTTTTATGTAGACATTAAGACTTCAAATGATTCTGTTTGCAAGATTTCAGATAATCAAAAGGAAATGATTGCTGTTGGGAAAGGCAAAGCAAAAGTATCATTTTTGGCAGGCGGAGAGTTTATTGCGATTGAAGTTACTGTAGATAATTCGATAAAGGCTAAACTGGATGAAATAATGAAAACCACCGGGTTTAAGCCAGGAGGTTCTCCGCCCTCTAGTTACCCTAAATATAAAACCTGTTTTGGATTCTGTAATGTTTTGGTAAGAGAGCTTTTTGGCCATGACCTTCCTAGTCAGTCAAGCCATGTTTATTCTCTGGATCCGAGTTCTGATTTGTATCAGATTGGCAGTACGTTGACTATCGCAAGCGGAACTCTTAATGAGGACACGATTAAGGCATTGTTTCTACAGTCACGGCCAGGTGATATCATACAAATGGATTATACCAAAAGTGATGGAACCGATAGTCGTCATACGATGATGGTGTATTCTGTTTCTGATTCTGGGGTTGTATGTTATCATGCCGGTAGTTCAGAAGTGTATTTTGGTGGCATGTGGACTTCAGATGGTTCCCGTATGAATTGGAGCAGTTTTACCTATTTCCTAAAAAAATCTGATGATGGAATCAGTGTTTATAGATCTAAACACACATCTGAAGTGACACCACCTGGTAATGCTCCGACGATATCTGATGTTATTATTACAAATCGCACAAACTCTTCTTATACAGTTTCCTGTACTGTTTCTGATAACGGAAATGGCGTTTCGTCTGTTAAATTCCCGAGTTGGACATATTCAAGTCAAGAAAATGATCAGAATAATACGATATGGCATAAGGGAAGTAAAGATGGGAATACTTGGTCATGTACCATCAATAAGGTAGACTATAATAATGAAGAGGGCGATTATATTACGCAGATTTATGCCTATGATGATTATGGTAACAGCAGTTGGGTTGATGCTGGCATAACATCAATAGAGTCATCTAAACCGGTTATATCAGATGTAGTTGTGAGTGATATATCAATTGAAGGATATACAGTATCATGCAAAGTAATTGATAGTGGTGGAAGTGGTTTGGATAGAGTAGAATTCCCAACTAGCACAGAGAGTATACCTTTATCCGAAATCTCTAAGCCTTGGCCTCAAGGGAGTGTAGATGGTGATAGATACACGTATCGCGTAAATTCATCTGATTATGATGATGAAACAGGCAATTATTATACTTGTATATATGCTTACGATTGTTGTGGTAATCTGAGCAAGTATTCGCTTGATGTGGATGTTTGCAATCCCGCTGAACCAGAATATAATGAGAATGGTTGGAATGAAGATGAAAAAGGATATTTCTACATTAAAAATGGTTCTAGGATAACTTCTGATTGGTTGCTCATAAATAAGGAATACTACTACTTTGATATAGAAGGGTATATGGTCACTGGTAAAGCCTTTATTGGCAAGTATTGGTACTATTTTAATGCTGACGGAATAATGAGAACTGGGTGGATTGATTATGAGAACACTTGGTACTATGCGACCAAAAGTGGTTCATTCCAAACTGGTTGGAAGAAGTTAAGTAATAAGTGGTATTACTTCAATAAATCTTCTGGAGCAATGATAATTGGTGCAAAGAAAATCAGTGGAAAGATTTATGTATTCTCTTCAAGTGGAGCGATGATGAAATCTGGTTGGAAGAAAGATCCATTGACAGGAGATTGGTATTATCTCGATAAAAATGGAGTTGCTTTGACCAAAAAGTGGAAGAAAACCGCAGGCAAGTGGTATTACTTAGGGGCAGATGGCAAGATGCTTGCCAATACTTCCCAAAAGATTGGTAAGAAGGTTTATATGTTTAAGAGCAATGGAGTTTGTAAAAATCCGTAAAACTCAATTGTAGAATAACTAAATCAATATGTGGGAGAATTTCTATGAATGAATTTTATAAACTAACATCTTTGTCTCTTATATCTGCAATGGCTCTCGCTATGTGTTCATGCACGTCTGGAAATACTAATCAGAGCGTGGTAAATAATGAGGTGAATGCTACAGAGGAGACAGAGGAAGACTCAGATTTCAACAGATCAACTGATGTTGGTTCTTTGGAAACCGTGGAATCAACTACGACAGCATCGACTCCTACACCTTCTCCTTCACCAACTCCAACGCCTACACCAACACCTACGCCTACACCGACTCCGAAGCCGACTTATAACAAGAAAATTATTGGAACTATAAGCGAAGATGCTATCGCATATATGTATACAAACGGATGGAACAAATCTGAACAGTACAGATACGATGTTAACGGCGATGGTATTGAGGATTGGATTGCTCTTAAAGGAACAAAATGGATGATATCGTTTTCGCGTAATGGAAAACTCGGCGCTTTTATGATGGATCACTGGAATGCTGGAATGACGCCAAGTTATTCCACAAAGAAGAAAAAATTCATACTGCAATGTGGCAGAGCCGGTATGATGGATATTTTGGCAGAGTGGTATCTAAGTTTTAAAAAGAATAAACTTGTAACAGAGGCTTATTATGATGTCGATCCAGACTATTTCGGTGATGACGACACATATTCCTATTTATACTATGTAAATGGCAAAAAGACCACAAAGGCTAAGTTCAAGAAGTTTGTTAAGACGTATGGTTCTATTAAGGAACTCAAACAAGCTAAAGGGATTAAATCCAGAGACTTTAAAGTTGATCCTGTATTGATCTCGGATATTGGTGCTGCAATACAAAAGCACCTTGGTATTGGCAAGAAGAATGTTACGGTTAAGGACATCAATGGTGATGGTATCAACGATTGCGTAATACAGTATAAGCGGTCAAATGTTAACCGCAAGATGATAACTTTCGAGGCGGAGACCGTCAGAGAGTATAAGTTCGCTTGTGACTGCACAATTGTATTAGTGTCTTCCGGCAAGAAGATGTTGGTTAAGTATTTCAAGCCAAACGATGCGAAAAAATATATCAACAGTTTAGGATGAGAGCAAAAACCATACGAGGAGAGAAAGATATGAATAAGCACAACGTTATGAGAAACGGGATAATTATCTCTCTGATCGTTGCAATTAGCATTATAGTATTTACTGCATGTAACTTTTATAAAGATAACACAGTCCCTACAACACGAGCTACTGTTGCTACTGAAACCACAGTTACCACCATTGATAAGAGTTCTGTGCCAGATGTAGTAGGGATGAGAAAAGATGATGCCATCAAAACTCTTGAAGGTAGAGGACTGTCTTGTTCGGTTATAGAGAATGTTAACAAAAATGTACAGGAAGGTACTGTTTATCACCAAAGCGTTGCCGCCGGCAGCAAAGTGGTTGACGGTACTGTCGTTCTGCTCCATGTGGCAGCATCAAAGAACGGTGGTTCAGTTCCGTCCGCAACAACCACAGATGGATTAGTTATGCCCAATGTTGTTGGAAAGATGAAGGCTGCGGCTATCAAGCTCCTTTCTGATATGGGACTGTCATATTCAATTGTTGAGAATGTTAACAATAGCGTTAAGGAAGGTAGTGTTTATCATCAGGGGGTTGCAGCAGGTACTCAGGTTAGTAAAGGGGCTGTAGTGCTTCTCCACGTGGCTGCATCGAAAAACACATCACCTTCTGAAACTACCACTACCGAGACAACAACTTCGCAGACAACGGTAGAATCAACATTGCCTTCCGAGACGACTACTGCAATAACTGCCACTCCTACACCTAAGCCAACTCCTACACCTAAGCCAACACCTACCCCTAAGCCGGTTGTTAAGGTCAGAAACGCTGTGAACAAAACATTCAAGTTTTATGGACACAAGTATACTTACAGGATACCTAAGGTCAGCATATCAGGTGTGGATACCTCTTCAGTAAATAAAAAGATAAAGAGGGAATTAAGCAAATACAAATGGAATACGGAAGAAGAACCATATAGAATGGAGTATTCATATTATATCGGGAAAGGAGTTGTTTCCATAATAGTCTTCACACAGAATTGTGAGCTTGATGCAGATTTTGAATCCTATGCTTATAATATCTCGATTAAAACCGGCAAATTGATGAGCGGTAAAGAGGTAATCAAGGCTTATGGCACGACAGATAAGAAGTTTTTCGCGACGGTGAGGAGTATTTATAAGAAGACGGGGGATGGCTTTGGTAATACAAAAGATCGGTACAGTAAAGAATGCATTAGGACGAACCTTAAGCGGGTGTCCTATAAGTACATTCAGCCATTTATCAACAAGAAAGGACAGCTTTGTTTTTTGGGCTATGTTGAATATGGAGCAGGTGTTGGTGAAGGAAATCTAGAGTTTAACACGGTAACGAAGAAACCACCTTTTACAGTTGGATAGTGTTCTTTTTCAGCCCGATCTCATTGTAAGGAGTCTGTTGGTTTTCTAAATTACAATGAATTGTTGAGATTAAAGGATAACCTATGAGAAATAAGTTGATCGCATGTATTAGCTGTTTTGTAATCCTTGCAGGGATTGTTGCAGGATGTGCTGGATCTGCAGGTTCGCAGAAGACCTGGTTTGAAGTTCATGGCTGATTCTTTCGCCGCTTGAGCACCACCAATTCACCACCTGAGCACCAGCGCTATTCGCAATTCAGCCCCGGCGTTTCGCGAACGGGCACTGGGGCTGACGACAACTACCTCTTTCTCTTGTGGCCGGTATTGCCGTGAGATTTGAATACGAATCCGTCACGCTTGAGTTTGCGAAGTTTGGAGCGGCTTATTCCTGTGCGTCGCTCCAGTTCAGCAAGGTTTACCTTGGATAGCTCAAAGGAATCGCCTTGCTCCTTCTTCATCTCGTCTAATGCTTGTGTTATAGTTCTTCTAAAGTCATTACGATTCATTTTGCTCCTTTCGCTGATGTGTTGGCATTATCAGTATATAGGATTATCGTAATGGCTTTTTTGTTTGAGCTAAAATTGGTCGTTTTTGATGGTCCCGTAGCGGTCAATATCGCCGGGCGCTAACAATGTAAATTAAAAACATTGACAAAAACATGGACAAAGAGTCAATGGGCGGCCGATGTCCAGGATATTGTCTGCAGATTCCGGAAAAACAGCATGC
>DGUI01000055.1:0-60511 GCA_002394605.1 Mageeibacillus sp. UBA4314
GTAAAGAGCGAAGCAAGTGCAAAGCGTGTAATGTACTCCATCACGTCCTGGATAGAAAGAAAACTCGGACTCAAGGTCAATGCGGAGAAGACAAAGATAGTCAGACCGACAAAAATCAAATACCTCGGGTTCGGATTCTACAAAGACCCCAAGACACTTGAATGGAAGAGCAGACCACATAAAGATTCTGTTGCCAAGTTCAAACGCAGACTCAAAGCCTTGACACAAAGGAAACAATCAATGAGATTAGGATTGAGAATTGAGAAGATTAACCAAGTAACGAGAGGTTGGATAAATTACTTTGCGTTAGGAAACATGAAGATGGCAATATCTGACATTGACGCACATCTAAGGACAAGACTAAGAACCATTATTTGGAAACAATGGAAGGTGCCAAGTAAAAGGCAATGGGGACTTCAAAAGCTCGGAGTTTCCAAAGACTTAGCAAGACGGACATCGTATTGTGGAGACAGATACCAATGGGTCGTGACTAAGACTTGTGTAATACGGGCAATCTCAAAAGAGGTGCTTAGCAGGGCAGGTCTTATCAGTTGTCTTGATTACTACAATGAGCGTCACGCGTTGAAGTTAAATTGAACCGCCGTATGCCGAACGGCACGTACGGTGGTGTGAGAGGGGGATTTAATTCCCCCTACTCGATTTTGACTGTCCTCCGCTATCGGGGAGCGACTTGGGTTGATCAGATTAGCGACTTGTGTGACAGTGGGGACAGGGAAGAGTTTATGATTGGAAATCTTACTCACCGCAAAAACGGGTTTTACTCGTCAAAAAAAGTAGAGTAAATGCTTATTTGTGATGAGTCACCGCAAAAACGGGTTTTACTCGTCAAAAAAAGTAGAGTAAATCAAAAATAACGGTGAGTTAGTCGCGGCTAACAATAATAAAAGAGTAAATTCAAAATAATGGTGAGTTAGTCACGGCTTACGTTAGCGGAAGCCGGTTCAACCAGCTCCGCCGCTCAAAAAATCAAACAACGACCCGGACGCCGACTTCCAGTTGCGGGCAAGACGGTCAGCTTCTTCTTCGCTTGCGCATATGATCTTAGTCTCCGAGCAGATCTTCTCATCCTTGTATTTCAAGATGACCTCGAAGCCGTTGGCGGTCAGCATTTTGCGGCAGGATACCTTGTCGTTCTCTTTGCGGGTCCTGGCAAGGTCGGCGGCGATCGTGTCAAGGACTGCGAGGAGCTTGTCATTGATGGAGGCGATGAGGTCTGACAGGACCGCTTTGCCGCCGTCCGAGATCTTAAGTACCTCGACGGAGTCCTCTGTAAGGACTTTATCCATAAGGTTGCCGGAGATCAGCTCCTCGTAAGCATCCGAGAAATCGAAGAAATCCACATATAACGACTGCATGCAGCTGTCGCGGAGCATGCTGTATGTGACTCCCGGGACTCTGTCCACGAGATAGAGAATGTGTATCTTCGCTTCTGCTTTTGTGTAGGATGACTTGTCATTCATAGGGTTAGTATAACACATATGATCAATTTTAATCTTTAAGAAACGCTTTCGCGGTGATATACTCTTGAGGATTGAATCTTATTTTAAGGAGACAAATATATGATCACACTTGATTATTCCAATGTTCTTCCCTTCATCGGCGGCCAGGAGGCTGTTGACAGAATGGAACCGCAGGTAAAGACGGCCCACGACATGCTTCATAAGAAGAACGGACCCGGCAATGATTTTCTCGGCTGGCTCGATCTTCCCAACGCATATGACAAGGATGAATTTGCCAGGATCCGTAAGGCAGCACAGAAGATCAGAAGAGATTCCGATGTGCTCGTTGTTATCGGTATCGGCGGATCATATCTCGGTGCGAGAGCTGTTATCGAACTCTTGAACCACTCTTTTGCTAACCTGCTTGGCAAGAAAGCAAGGAAGGCTCCGCAGATCATCTTCTGCGGCAACTCCATCTCTGCTACTTATTTCGCCGAGATGCTCGATGTTCTCGAAGGCAAGAATGTATCTGTAAATGTTATCTCCAAGTCCGGTACGACAACTGAGCCTGCTATCGCTTTCAGAGTCCTGAAGGCTTACATGGAGAAGAAGTACGGCAAGGATGAGGCCAAGAACCGTATCTACGCCACAACAGATAAAGCAAGAGGAGCCCTTAAGGGACTGGCTGATAAGGAAGGATACGAGACATTTGTTGTTCCTGATGATGTCGGAGGCAGATTCTCTGTCCTGACGGCTGTCGGACTGTTGCCTATCGCAGTTGCCGGTATCGATATCAGAGAACTTATGAAGGGTGCAAAGGATGCTTCCAAGGCATATAAGAAGATGCCTTTGTCTGAGAATCCCTGCTATCAGTATGCAGCAGTACGTAACTGTCTCTTAAGATCAGGATATTCCACAGAGGTAATGGTCAATTACGAACCTTCATTCCACTATATGACAGAATGGTGGAAGCAGCTCTACGGAGAGTCCGAGGGTAAGGACGGAAGGGGAATCTTCCCTGCAGGTGTTGATAATACAACAGACCTTCACTCAATGGGTCAGTTCATCCAGGACGGAGCAAGGATCATGTTCGAGACAGTTGTCGCTATAGACAATCCCCGTGCTTCCTTCGAGATCCCGAAGGATCCCAAGAACCTCGACGGACTCAACTTCCTCGCAGGCATGGACATGAACGAGGTTAACAAGAAGGCTATGCAGGGCACGATACTTGCACATGTTGACGGTAAGGTTCCTAATATGCTCATCCATATGGAAGAACAGAATGCATACAACCTCGGCGAGCTCATCTACTTCTTCGAGAAGGCTTGCGGCATCTCAGGTTACATCCTGTCCGTAAATCCTTTCAACCAGCCCGGCGTTGAGGCTTACAAGAAGAACATGTTCGCGCTGCTCGGCAAGCCCGGCTACGAGGATCAGAAGGCAGCTCTTGAGGCAAGGCTGAAATAATAGTCATTTGAGAGTTAATCGGAGAGGGTGTCCCTGGTGACACCCTCTTTGTTATGTTCGGGGGAGCATGGCGAAAAGGGATGGAGCCGTGTTTGATCGTGGCTGATATTGCTTTTGTCTGCGTGCGCAGACTAACCCTCAATCTCACCTGCGCTAGTTTGAGCTTTTGTCTGCCAAAAGCTAACAAAACCTGTTTGCACGCAGCCTACCTATTATTACAAAAACATTTTATTTACATCAAAATGACTAATAAATACAACAAATACACGGATTTATGCTATAATGTCCAAAATCGGACTACTATGCCCGATGTTTTTGCGTAGGCAAAAAATGACGAAAGGAGACAAGAAAATAGCAGAGAATACCGAAGCGGCAGCCCCGGTGAAGGAGACTAAACCGGCGGTCAAAACAAAGAAACGCAAGAAGACTTCGAAGGATTTTGCGGTCGAATTCTTCATAAAGGTCGCAATTACAGTCGCAGTCGTTGTTGTCTTGTGTTTGTTTGTGGTCGGCATCCATGTGAACCACGGCAATGCTTCTTATCCGATGCTCAAGGATGGAGATCTGGTAATAACTTACAGGATCGGCAAGCTTGAGGCGGGGCAGGAGATAGCATACAAGGTTGACGGCAAGACCCGCTTTGGAAGGATAGTGGCAGTCGGAGGCGATGTTGTCGATATCTCCGGAGAGTACATAAAGGTCAATGATTACGGGATCTCGGAGGATGTTGTGTATCCTACAACGTCTGAAGGGGCGAAGATAACCTTCCCGTATCAGGTGCCTGAGGGAACTCTTTTCGTGATGAACGATTTCAGGAGCGATATCAGTGACAGCAGGACTTACGGGGCCATACCCCTGAAGGATTGTGAGGGCAAGGTGGTTCTTGTTCTTCGCCTGAGAGGGATATAACATAGTTTTCCAAAATTTTTCAAAATATAGGAGGAAAAAGAAATGAAAGGATTTAGGAAAAGATTATCAGCATTGCTGGTAACAGCTGCCATGACGGCAGCAGTGGTAGTTCCTGCGTTGGCCGCCGGAACTGACTACGACGCGATCACGCCGAAAGATGCGACGTTTACCAAGTATTTACTTGTAGATCAGACAGCAGTTGCACCTTCGGCAACATTCTCGTATACGGTCGAGAAACCTGAGTCTGCTATTGCAGGAACATCCACAACATTACCGGTCTACATCGGAACAGGTACACCTGTTATTGCAGATGTTGCTTTTGCTCCGTCTGATACTGCAGAGACATCTACTCTTTTAACTAATTACAAGACTTATAAGAAGACTATAACAATTGACCTGGATACTGCAGCTAATGGGGTACAATTCAAAGAGCCCGGTGTATACCGTTATTACATCAAAGAGGCTGATTCTGCTGTTGCAGGTATGTACTGTGATGTTTCCACAACTGCTCTTACGACTGAAGGCGATCTTTACCGCACACTCGATATCTATGTAGAAGATAACGGAACAGATGCGACCAGCGGAAACAAGATCCTGAAGGTTACAGGTTATATCATGTATGACGGCAAGATCACAGCTGCTCCTCCGTCAAGCACTTCTGCAACATCCGGTAATGCTATTAACACTACAAAACAGATCGAAGTAAATTCTAGTGCTACTGACGGCGTTTCAGGTGCTGCAAAGACAGATAACTACATTAACTATTACACATCCCAGTCAATCACTATCGGTAAGACCGTAACAGGTAACCAGGGATCCAGAGATAAGTATTTCAAATTTACACTTAAGCTCACATCACCTGTTGATTCTAAACTTTCCGTAGATGTTTCTAATGCTGATGCTTCTGTTCCCGCTGCTGCTAATCTTAACAAGGCAACAAAGGCAGCTTATGCAGGAATTGCAAACCCCACAACTATTGATCTGACAGCTGCTACTGAAGTTTCAACCGATTTCTATCTCCAGCACGGTCAGTACATTATCGTTAACGGTTTACCTGTAGGAACAACTTATGCTCTTATCGAGGATGCTGAGGATTACACATCTACAGCAGGTATCGCTCAGGCAGTTTCTGCCATCAACTGGGACGGAGCCGCAGGAAATGATGCTCTTTCTGATGCAGTAACTGGTACTATCGCTGTTGACGATAATGATTCTTCTACTACAGGCGACGGTGACATCCACACAGGTTTCACGAATGACAAGCAGGGAGTTATCCCTACAGGCGTACTCCTCACAATGACACCTGTAATCGTAGTTGCAGTTATCGTTGTAGCAGGTATCGCATTCTTCACAGTAAGAAATGCAAAGAGGAAGGCTCTTGAGCTCGCAGACGCTGATGACGAATCAGATGCAGAGTGATCAGAGCACATAGCAATAAAACAAACTAAGAAAAGCAAAACGGATCTGACAGAAAATGACTAAATTCTGGAAGGTGATGAACACCATATATGAGAAGACCATGCTGGGCATCTTCATAATAGCTCTCCTGGTCGTCATATATGCGATGTACGACACATGGTACGTTTTCGATAAGGCGAACGACAGGTCGCTCCTGGCATTTAAGCCGAATCAGGTAAATGCCGCTGAGAATGACGATTCGCCGATCACGAACGACATGGTCGGTTGGATCACGGTGAATGATACGAATATCGATTATCCGATCATGCAGGGAGTCGATAATTCGCAGTACTTAAACCTTGATCCGTACGGCGAATTCTCACTGTCGGGAAGTATCTTTCTGGACAGCAGGAATTCAAAGGACTTCACAGATCCGTACTCGATAATCTACGGACATCACATGGAATATGGAAAGATGTTCGGAGCACTGGATGAATTTTTGGACAAGGACTATCTTGCCTCACATAAGAATGGCGAACTGCTGATCGGACGTGACGGCAAGGTGGTCTATAAGCTCGAACTGTTTTATGCGATGTGGACGGATGCCAAAGAAGAAATGGTTTTCGATCCCGCGAATAGCGAAGAAATGAAACAGTTCCTGGCGGCACAGGGTTTTGACAGGGACAACAGGATTCTCTGCCTGTCGACATGTGCAGGCGACGCAAGTACAAAAAGATGCGTCGTGTTCGCCTATATTTTGGAAAATTGACGAGAAAGGAGGACAGTCTCATGCTTAAGACAAAGCTCTTTAAGATAGCAGCTTCTGTGCTGGCGGCTATGACTGTCCTCCTTTTCTTTGTTTTCCCGGCGAATGCAGAATTCAGAAATACGCCGATCATGGCGTACATACCGGTTACCGTTAAGAATGACGCTTCCGGTAAGGAGAAGTATGAGGTCGTTATTGAGAAGATAGATGACGACGCTCCGATGCCCAAGAAAGACACACTGGTCTTCAAGGGGGCAGGCAAAGACAAGTTTGGAATAGAGATAGAAGAACCCGGCACATATCAGTATAAGATTTATGAGCGCACGGGCAAAAATAAGAAAGTAATCTACGACGATACAAAATATACAGTAACGGTTTTCGTTACACAGGACGACAACGGCATCCTCGATGCCAAGATAATCCTCTCTGACGGCGGATTATTCAAACCTTCGGCTGCAAAGTTCACAAACGAGCCGGTGGAAGATCCCGATCCCAGTCCTTATGTTCCGGCAACGGGCGAGGCTATAAGCAAGTTCCTGCCTTACGGCGTGGCTTCTCTTGTGATCGGCGGTTTTATCCTCATTCTCGCGCTGAAGCGCAGGAAGGAGGAAGCTGATGGCTAAGAGATTAAGACAGTTTGTCGGATGTATCCTTGTTATAGCAAACATCCTGAGCTCGAATGCAGTAATACTGGCCGAGGACTTCGTTGATACGGAGCCTACTGAGACAGTGGCTGTTGAGACAGAGGAAGCTAAGGAAGAGAGTAAGAAGGTAGAATCTAAGAAGGAGCCTGAGGAATCAACAAAGGCACCTGTTGAAAGTTCAGAGAGTTCTGAGAGCTCCGAAAGCGAGACATCTGAGCCCACACCTGCATCTGCACAGGATAGGGAAGATGAGAGCATGCCTTCCGAGTCTTCTGAGAGCAGCGAAAGTGCTGTAAGTGAAGAGACTTCTGAGACGACTGAAGATACAGTTCCCACACCTGCTGAGCCTCTTGAGGGCAACACGGTAAAGGGTACGATCACAAGGACGATCATCGACACAGAAGGTAAGACATACAAGGTCACAGCTTCCTATGATTCTGACACGGGTATCCCTGATGACGCAGAACTGGTGGTTGAAGAAATCATATCCGGTGATGACTATGACGAGTACTATAACAAGACTGTAGAGGCATTGGATGGTCAGGATGTTGGATATGTTAGATTCTTTGACATCAGCATCGTTAAGGACGGCGTTGAATATGAACCTGCTGAGGGTACGACAGTTAACGTTAAGATCCAGCTTGAGGATACATTGAGTGAAGAACTAAGCATTGTACACTTTGCTGATGATGCTGAGCCTGAAGTCGTTGAGACAACGAGCGTCAAGAGCGAGGATGGCACGGAAATTGTATTTGAGGCGGACGGCTTCTCTGCGTATGCGATAGTGGAAGGACCTGAGCCGTATGATCCTGCAAGCACAGGTTGGAGGAAGATTACATCACTTGATGAGATTCCTGCACATGCGGATGAAATCTATGTTGGTCATCCAAGCGGATACTATTTTACGGGTGATTTGGAGACAAATGTCGGAGGAAACGCAGGTAGAACAGGTATCACAAAGACACAGCCTGCACAGACATTATATCCGTCAGCAACATCCGTTCCGTATGTCTTTGAGGCAGCTACAGGGACTAACAAGTATTATATCCACACTAAGGAAGATACCCCCAAGTATATACTACAGAATGGCAATAGTCTGAGTTTTGTTGATTCCAAGAGTAGTGCTACTGCGTTTACAATTGGAAATCATTCTGCTGGTGCGGGGATCTTCTATGCACAGGGAAGTGGCACGTACTGTATTAACCAACAGGGAAATGAGGCCGGAAAGGCATTTGCCGCATATACAGGAGTAAATGACAAAAATGCAAAGCTGAACCTTTGGTACTATGTTTATTCTGAAGATTATGTAGATCCGCTCAACATCGATGGTTTGACGCGTGGTCTTATGTTCTATGATTCCGGTGTTTCCGGTAAAGGTTTGATGGGCAATGTAACAGGTAATAATCTTGGTGCACTTGCAATGCCTGTTCTCACAAAGCAGGGAGATCACTCGGATCAGCTCTTTGTTCCTAATGATAAGGATCTGACAATGTGGACATTCGAGTGGTTTGAAGATAACAGGTATTACATAAGGACTGTTCTGGACGGAACGACATATTACCTGAACATTACTGATTCGGGATTGGCTCTGTCAACAACACATCAGCCTATTTCAGTTGTCCCCGGAACTGGTAATAATGCAGGAAAGATATCTCTTGAAGTGGGTGCGAATCATGTATCCTTCTCCGGAACTACAACAGACGGTTTCAAGAAATCTACAGCTGCCTCAGATAACAATAAGTGGCTTAATCTTGTTGATCTATCCGATCTCACTTCTGACTACATGATTCCATACTCAGCAAGAAAGGTAAGTGTATCTGATCCTAAAGTTACTAACGGATCAAAGGTTATCATATATACGCGTACTTGGAATGAGACTTCCAAAAAATATGAATTCTATGCTGTTAATCACGACGGCACGCTATTCCGTGTATACGAGGAAGGTGACGAGATACAGTGGATAGATGACAGAATAAATACGTTGCTTTGGGATTTCACTGCATATTATTGGGAAGATGAAGAACCGGTCTTCAAGAATGAGAATGGCTATTATGAGCTTTTTAACGAATACTCGGAAAACTACATATGTCCTCATGCTGATAGTGATGATGTATTCTCCACCAGCACCATCGGATTGAATCTTAACGGCAGAAAAGACAAAGCATACTACACGCCCATTATTGCTTGGGATGATGATAACTATGCCTACGCAGGTGTAAGAACAGATACAGATCCCAACGATTCGAGTAAAAAAAGAATAATAGCTTATCCGCTGACGGATGAAGTTCCTGCAGATGAATCAAAGGATTTCTATTTTGCTATCGTACAGGAAGTCACCGTAAATGAGAAGCTGCATCCCGTGACTACTTTAAACAACGATGATTATGGTATCAAGATGAAGATGATAGACTTCACCTATACCGGTGACAATTGGAAAAACGGTGAACAGTGTACATTCCTGGATGATAACTCAGATAATCATCTGTACGCACCTAAGCCCGGATTGTTATCAACAGATCTTGGATCTGATGGATATCCAAAGAATGGCAATGGACAATCGATGGCAAATCTCTATGTTTCGAGCAGGCTAACTGAGGTGAATCATCTGTTTGCAGATTCTACATACAAGAGTTCCGGTTATTTTGAATTTGACAGCACACAAAACTTTGCTACTCTCATAGACGAAAATGGTCAGGTTGGATCCAACTTCACCGTATATCAGGAATTAGGAACGAATGATTCCAAGGGTGCTAATTCCATGAAGCATGGTCAGTTCCTTCCGTATAACACTATACAGCCCGGAGTATTTTCAAAAAGCAATCCCGAGAATATGTATGATGCTTTACAGCGTGAATTGCCGGATACAGATCCACGTAAGCATGAGAATCTGCATCTCATTAAGGAAACTCCAAACTATGCTTTCGGTCTTGAACTTGAGGCATCTTTTGTGCAGACACCAAACGGTCTGGATGACTGGGGACACGATATCATCTATGAGTTCACGGGAGATGACGATTTCTGGCTTTATGTTGACGGTGAACTCGTTATCGATCTTGGCGGTAACCATAGTGCTCTCTCGGGATCGATCAACTACCGAACAGGTGAAGTAGTTGTTAACGGAGAACCTACTACTCTCTATGATCTCTTTAGATCTAATTATGAGAAGAGAGAAATGTCACAGCAAGAGATTGAGACTAAACTTGCTGATAACTTCAAGCAGAACTCGCAAGGTCAGTATATATTTAAAGACTATACAAAACACACCATGAGGGTATTCTACATGGAGCGTGGTAAAGGTGCTTCAAACCTCCATATGAGATTCAATCAGTCCTCGGTAAGACCCGGAACAGTAATCTTGAGCAAGGAATTGAGAGGCGTTGAGAATGCTGCCACATTTAACGCGGAATTCCCCTTCCAGATATTCTATCAGCCTCGTGGAGAAGAAGGACAGCCACCACGGGATTATGAACAGATAACTAACCAATCTGAAGACATCCATGTATACTATCGAGGTACGAATACACCGGTGAAATACGTTGCTAACAATTATGTAATTGATGGGCTTCCTTACGAAGGCGTTTTCTTCCTCAAACCAGGTGAATCCTGTGAGATCATAATTCCGGATAATGTAATAAATTACTATGTCAAGGAGTGCGGAGTCAGCCCTGATATCTACGATATGGTTAAGTGTAACGGTGAGGAGGTAACCGGTGTTGCTCCGGCTAATCCTCCCGCAGGATTTAACCGTCTTGATTATGCGATCCCCGGTGCCCCCGTCAAAGATCGTACCAGTGTTGAGTACGAGAACTATGTAGATCAGGACGCACTGAGAACACTTACTTTCCAGAAGAAACTCTATGATGAGCATGGTATCGCCCCGGAAAATGAATTAAGAAATGATGAGACTCCGTTTGACTTCCGTCTCTATTTTGCAACAGAGCATGAGTCTAGTCTTACGGCTGCAAATATGTATACATATCACGTAAAGGATCCGGACGGAAACTATTGCTGTTGGGATTCTGCTACAAAGAAGTTCGTCAAGATAGGTGAAGGTATCACTGATTATTCGCAACTTTCTGCCGATCAAAAAAAGTCTGCCAGCTTCTCAACATCAATGTACGGATCAGTTTCCAAGATACCGGCGTTCTATTATGTGGAAATCAGAGAACTTCTGGCAGGAGCACAGTATCAGGTCGAAGAACGTTATACTGAGATCCCTGATGGTTATTCGAGATACAGCTATTACATTTATGAGGATGATGGTGATACAACGTACACGGAAGATACTGTTGAGGCTGTAGGAACTGTCGAAAACGGCAAAGATCCTTTTGTCATCGTTAACAATCTCAGAGGATATGGTATAAGGATCTACAAGGATTGGACTGACCAGAAATACGTATCAGAACGTGATGCAACGTATTTTGCTGCGTATGTAGATGACACGTTGATCCCACAATCCATATACAGACTTAAGTTTACAAAGAACAGTTTGTATTGGTATTTTGCGAGCCTTGAGTCCGGAAAGACTCTTGATAATTATCACATCAGAGAAGTCAGCATCACCGATCCGGTGGTTGATGAATCTACGGGTGAGGTAACAAGTTATTCAAGTATTACTCCGGTTGCACAGGGTGGAGAGATAAAGCTTAATGGTAAGCTCAAGGGTGATACAGATAGTTCAGAGTTTACTTATAACGTCAACTATGCTGAGAATACCGAAGCAACCGGAAACAACATCCGTATTGACAGGATTACAAATTCACGTGCCGGTATCGATATCTACAAGGAAGATATGCATGACAATCCTCTAGAAGGTGCAGTATTTGATCTGTATGATAATGAAGATAAGCTTATCGGATCTTTCAGTTCGGATGATACGGGATTTGTAACAACGGCATATCTGCGCAAAGGTATCAATTATACTCTCGTTGAGAAGAAGTCCCCTGCAGGTTTTGCCGGCCTGAAGCAGCCTCTTACTGTCAGGATGAATAATGATGGCACTATCGTTGTTACTGCTAACAACACAACAGACCAGAGCAGATATGAATATGATGCGGGTCCTGCATCCCCTGAGATCACAGTCAAAAACATAAGATATAATTTCTCTGTATCGAAGAAAGATAAGGCTACTCACGATCCTGTTGAAGGCGTAGAGTTTGCACTGCATAGACAGAGAACAGTCGGTAGTGTTACGGTAGTCGATTTTAATCCAATGGCAGGATATGAGCACTTGTATACTGATGTTAATGGTATCGTTCCAAGGATCGATAACACTCTTGCCCCTGGAACATATGAATTGCGCGAGATATCTACTCCTTCGACGCACCACGGGCTGAGTTACTACGTTCGTTTTACGGTTACTGAAACAGGAGATATCAGGTTGAATGAGGTTCATCCTGAGGTTCAGGTTCTTGAAGAGGAAGTTGAAGAAGCCGGAGAGAAGAGAGTAATCTATACATTGCTTATATACAACAATCCTGTATCCAGTGATCTGTCGATCTCTAAGAAGGTTGCAGGGAATATGGGAAACAAGACAGAAGAGTTTCCTATGACAGTTAAGTTGACTGATGCTTCCAACAATCCTTATGTAGGAACATTCTATACTCAGAAGAATAACGGAACGACTGAAACACGTACTCTTTCTGCAAGTGATCTCGGTATCGTTAGGATAACCCTCTCACATGAAGATACTATTGTGTTTACAGGATTGGATGAACATACAAAATTTACTGTCACAGAGGATACTAAGGGTTATCAGAGTGACGGACGCCTTGATGGCGTACATACAAGTGATACCGGTACGGTATCAGGAAATATCGATGATAATCATTTCGTGCTCTTCATCAACACCCGCGAGGGCGTCATCCCGACAGGTCTTGAGACATCATTCAACCTGAGCGTAAGCACACTGTGCGCCCTGACGGCAGGCGTTGCTGTCAGCAGATACTTCTTCTTCAGAAGACGCAGGGAAGAGGAAGAATCGTAAGGTTGTGTTAAACTGTTCACATGACTAAAGCAGCAAGGATAATCAAACACTACATAATCCCGTTTATCATGATCGCGATAGGTTCTGCGGTCGCGGCTTTCGCGCTGGAGGAATTCCTCGTGCCGTTCACGATCCTCGACGGAGGCGTCGTCGGCGTCTCCATGATCCTGAGCAAGTACCTGCCGGTGCAGATCGGTATCCTGACGGTCATCATAAACATCCCGTTCCTCATCGTCGGCTTCAAGAGGCTCGGACGCCTCTTCCTCGCGAAAGCAGTGTTCGCGATGGTCACTTTCTCCATCTTCCTCAGCGTCTTTGAGGAAATGAAAGCAATCACCGACAAAGAGATCCTGGTCGTCGTCTTCGGCGGCGTCCTCCTCGGCCTTGGCGTCGGACTGATCCTCAAGAGCGGCGGCTGCCTGGACGGCACGGAGATCGTCGCCCTCCTCATCAGCAAGAAGCTCGACCTGTCCGTAGGCCAGATAGTACTGGGATTTAACATTGTTATATACGGTGTTGCAGGCGTCCTTTTCGGTCTGGACAGGGCACTTTACAGCTTGTTGACGTACTTTATCACATCCAAGGTCATCGACATCGTCGAGCACGGCATGGAGCAGGCGAAGTCAGTCATGATCATCACCGATCACGGCGAAGAGATCGCCGATGCGATCCATACACGCCTTGGTCGCACCTGCACCATGATGGAGGGAAAGGGCCGCATCAGCAGCGGCACAAAGACAGTCCTCTACTGCGTCATCACCAGGATCGAGGTCTCCACCATCAAGAAGATCGTCAACGACGCCGACGGCTCCGCTTTTGTCACCATCAGCGACATCTCCGAGATCGTCGGCGCGCATATCAAGAAGAAGAAAGAGCCCGCGCACGCTGCTTCTAAGGTGGTTGCGGGAGTAGCGGGAGCGCCAGTTGCGGGAACGGCGGCGAAGAAAGGCGGGAGTGTGCCGGCAGCGGGATCAGCTCCGGTTGCGGATAATGGAAGCACCGGCACCAGGGCGCAGGCCGCGGGAACTCACGGAAACAGGCATCAGGGTAAGCCTGGGAAGAATTAAGCACGCAGACAAAAGCTCAAACTAGAGCGGGTTAGATTGAAGATTAGTCTGCGCAGGCAGACAAAAACAGTTATGTCCGTTCTGGAGAACGTCGTAAAAGCCTTGTATATATTCTATGACGAGGCAGTGAAGTACATTGATCAGGCTTGATGCAAAGTATCTGGTAAAAGATAAGGGCCACTCCGTTTTGAACGGGGCGGACCTTTTACATTTATCTCAAACCTGATCAGACAAACATCATCAATAGCGAAGTGATGGTGGCAAACCCTGCAACTACCCAGAATGCCCAGGTCGACATGAAAGTGCCGACAGTCAGGCGATTGCCGCGCATCTTGGTGATGACGATGGCTTCGGCGGGAACAGGGAGGTTTATCGGAAGCCTGTCGTTCTGGTCGTGGATACGGCCGAGACGGTTGAATAGGATGATGATGCAGACGACGCCTGCGGCTGCGATCATGAAGGATACGAGCACATCCAGGGCTTCCGCGCGCCTGGGGAATAACTCCATGAGGTACGACTCTGCGATCGATACGAAATTATTCGCGATGTGCATGATCATGCCCGGGATGAGCGACTTGCACTTGATCGTGACGTAGCCGATCAGGAGACCTAGCAAGGTAGCATTAAAGATCTGCGGGATATTGCCGTGCATCAGCCCGAAAAGGATCGACGATACTATGACGGCGAATCTCGGACTGATGTGCGATGTGCACGGAAGGACGCAGCCGCGGAGAAGGATCTCTTCGGTGATGGGTCCAAGGATAACGATGTAGGCTATAGAGCCGAGTATGACAATGGGGCTTCCGGAGAAGAGCCCGCTTTCGACAATGTTGTCAAGGGCCCCGGGTTCGCTGTCACCGGATGAACTGAGGAGATCGAGCCCCTTCATCAGCAGCGAGTTGACACATGAGATGCCGACACACGCGACAGTCGCAAGAAAGATGTCGAGTATGCTGATCTGCGGCTTTTTGATGTAGTCCATGAGGCGCCCTGTCTTGCTTAGCTTCAAGACAACGATGGCGACTATCACATTGACCGGAACGTATGCGATGCCCGCGAGGAACATGTTGTACTCAGTGAGCATATCCTGGATACTGCCGATCTCCATCTTCCCGTTTTGCAGCGCATAGAAGACCATCATCACGATCTCGATGACCGTAACGATGGAAGTCGCTGCGACCATCTGGAAAAGGATCGCCAGAGAACCCCAGTTGTAGCGGTGATAGACCTTGGACTTTGTCTTCTTAACGATGAAATCGATCTGCTGTTCTTTGGCCGCCTGCTGCGGATCGAACGGCCTTGCCGTGTATCTGCCGTACTGGGAGTACCGGCTCTGCTGAGCCGGAGTGTACTGATAAGCAGGCGTTTGGGCCGGCTGAGCAAACTGAGGCTGCTGAGCGTACTGGCTTGCCGGGATGTAAGTGTTCGGATGGAAATAGGGCTGTACGGGAGCCTGCGGAGCAGGTTGAGCCTGAGGAACAGGTTGGGTGGGCTGAACAGGAGCGTAAGTCGGTTGAGGAGCCGGAGCAGACTGAGGACCGAGGATCGGCTGAGGTGCCGGTTGCACGGGTGCCTGCGGAGCAGGCTGTGGTGCAGGTGAGTACATCGGCTGGAACTGCTGAGGTGCTTGCGCAGGCTGCGCCTGCTTCGGCTGGCTAAACTGTGAGTAAAGCTGGTTTACAGTATCTGTCGGATACTGGTCGTACTTCTTCGGCGGCTGAGCCGGCTGCAACGGCTGAAACTGCTGCTCAAGATCCAAATTGTCCAAACTGTTCTGAATACTATTCTGATCGTTATCCATATCTATCCCCCGGTAAATAAACAAATAGATTATATTGTAAAAGGGGGAGGTTCTCAAGATATAATCGCACCAGGCGCTATCAGCAAATCGACTCGCAACAAAAAGCCGTTTTTTACGCAAGTCACTTGCGTAAAAATCACGATTTACTTGCGAGTTGGCGAACGCTAACAGTTCCGTATCACCAGGGACACGGCAGCAAGGTCACCCCAGTCCAAGCGTGTCACTAAAACACCCTTTCACAAAAGATAAAAATCAAATATAATAAGCTGATATGGTCGGTCACGGCCGGTGAAGGAGGTCTTCAGGCGCGGATGAGTTCAGATGTTGAAGAGATGTCATATTCGCTGGTGCGGATCTTTGAGAACGTGCTCCTGACAGAGGAGAAGTCTTTGCAGAAGGGGTATTTCTCGGACCTGTCGCTGGCGGAGATGCATACGCTGACTGCGATCGGACCTTATGAGGCCAGGACGATGAGCCAGACGGCCCAGACGCTCGGGATCACGACGGGGACACTGACGGTGTCGATCGACAGGCTGGTGAAGAAGGGCTATGTCGACAGGAGACGTGACGACCGTGACAAGAGGATCGTGAGGATCAGTCTGACCCGCGAGGGGAAACTGGCGTGCAGGATGCACAGCAAGTTCCACAGGGTGCTGGCCAAGAGGATCCTGGAGCCTTATGGCGATGATGACAGGGAGAAGCTCCTCGCTCTGGTCAAGGATATCGATGTCAAGATCGAAGACCTGCTCCTGAGATACGAGGGTTTGGACGAGAAATCATCGATCAGGAAGACGGCACGTGACATAGTCGATGAGACTAATGCTAATACAACAAACGGATAAAGGAGACACAAGATGGAAGACCCTTCGGGCCCCCGAGAACGTAACAATGACGATATGATCAAGGAGAAAGACAAGATCTTTGATTACATCGTCAGGACTCTGACACAGACACTCAATATGTCCCCTACAGACATCAGCATGGACCTGAGCCTGAGGGACGATCTGATACTTGATTCACTGCAGCTCTATGAACTCGTGATCGACGTGGAGGAGGCATACGACATCCGCCTTCCCGATGAGGAGTTAGACGAGATCGTCACGATCGAAGACGTAGTGAACACGGTCTACGGACTTACGGCAAACTAACATGAAGAGACGGTATATCTTTATTATCAGCGGAAGGGCGGACCAGAAATCGCTCAAGACACTCGAAAGGGCTCTGGAGATGATCCCTGCCGATGACCGCGCCCACTTTGAGTTCAGGTATACCGAATATTCCGGACATGCAGGCGATATCGCGGCCGAGATCAGCGAGAAATACGGTTCCCGCGTCACTGTCGTGTCCTGCGGCGGCGACGGAACGATCAATGAGGTATGCAATGCCCTGGCGTTCACGAACACACCGCTCATATGCCTTCCTTTCGGGACGGGCAATGACCTGTCGAAGACCATCTTCGGACATAAGACTCCCGACCTGAAGGCGAGCCTCGAATCGCTCGATACATTCAAGCCCCACAAGATCGACCTGATCCGCATCGACTCGTACGACGCGATGGGTAACCACTTGGCGATGTGGTCAAGGTACTGCATCAACGTGGCATCGATCGGCCTTGACACCAAGGTGCAGGCTGCAGCCAAAGCCATGGTCCTCGCCAAGCCTAACTCCAGTTTTGTCAGGAAGACGGCATACCCCAGGTGTGCTCTCAAGGGGATAATGAAGAACAGGGCATCTAATTTCTCGTACAAGCTCGAGTTGGAATCGGGCGAGACATATCAATCATCATCAAGCGTTAACACACTGATCAGCCTGTGCAACGGCAAGTACTATGGTGACGGGTTCTGCCCCGCGCCCGAGGCAAAGCTCGACGACGGCATCATCGATGTGTGCTCAGTGGATGACGTGCCGTTCGGGCGCGCCGTTGGCCTCATCCTCAAATACCGTTCGGGCAGGCACAAGGGACAGCCGGGCATCCACATGTTCAGGACGACGAGCGGCATCATCACTTCGACCGACCCGTCCTACCAGCTCCAGGGCAACTACGACGGCGAAGACTTCTTCGGCCACCGCATCAGGTTTGAGGTGTGTCCGGATGCTCTGATGATGTGTTTCCCGGGAGACAGAGATGAATAGATTTCTTAATGACAAAAAACTTACTGTAGTGATCGGCGCTTACGGTTCCGGCAAGTCCGAACTGTCCGTCAACATCGCGCTTGGCATGCGCCGCGAGTCACCTTCCCAGAACCTGCTTCTGGCCGACATGGACATCGTGAATCCATACTACCGCTCAAGTGACGCGGCGAAGATCTTAAGCGACAACAACATCCGCCTGATCAGCCCCGCCTACGCCGGCACAAACGTCGATGCCCCCGTCTTAGGCGGCGAAATGTACGTTATCTTCGACGACCCGTCCTACCGCGGCGTCTTCGACATCGGCGGCGAGGATATGGGCGCCGTCATCTTGGGGTCGCTGAAGGAGAGGTTCGAATCATTCGATTACACGCTCCTCATGGCAGTCAACTGCAACCGCCCGTTCACATCGACTCCTGAGCAGATCGCGGCGATGAGCGCCGAGCTTGAACAGGCGGCCGGACTTAAGATCAACGGATACATCAATAATACGAATCTGCTCGAACTCACCACCCCCGCAAACGTCCTTGAAGGCGAGAAGATGGTGCTCGAAGCATCAGCTGTTACGGGCATTCCGCTCGTTGCATCTTCCATGTGGAGTTCAGTGTACGATCAGGCGGTAAGCGAGGGGATCACTTTCGCGGCGCCCGAGATCATCAAATTGGAGCGAACTATCTTCTATAACTATTGAGCAGATTTTTCTAAAATGCTATAATTATCCTCAGCGAGTCAATCGTGAAATTATTAACAGGAGGGATATGAAATGGGTTTGATTTCATTGATTACCAATGTAGTAAGCACAGCCAGAGATGCTGTAGTTTCAGAGGTTCAGGATCAGTACATTGAAGTGTTCAAGTGTGATTCACTTGGTCAGGATGTTCTGGTAAGAAGAGGTGCAACAAGGATCGTTAAGGGCAATAACAAGGGTGATACCGAAGTTATCTCCAACGGTTCCATCATCCTCGTTCCCGAGGGAACTGCTCTCTTGCTCGTTGATAACGGTGAGGTTATCGATTTTACAACGAAGGCAGGACGCTATCAGTGGGATTCCACAACGGCTCCTTCACTCCTCGGCGATTCACACTTCCTGACAAATGCCAAGAAAGTAGTTGCTGATGCATGGGAGAGGATGAGAGCAGGCGGCGAGCTCACAAAGCAGCAGCGCGTTTACTTCGTTAACCTCCGTGAGATCAGGGATCAGAACTTCGGCACACCTAAGCCGATCCCTTACGCTGACCCTGAATACAGGAACATCTACATCAGCATGAACGGTAAGTTCTCTTTCAGGATCGAAGATCCGGTAGCTTTCTTCAAGAAGGTTTCCTCCAACATCGCAGGCGAGTATAAGGTTCTTGACCTCATGGGCAAGCCCGCTGACATGCTCCAGCCGAGAATGGAATTCCTCGATCACCTGACAGAGGTTGTTAACCGTTGCGGCGGCGTTGACAAGATCATGTTCGCTAATCTCCCTACGGAGAAGACAAGACTCAGGAATTACATGCGTGACGCTCTTGATGAGGACTGGCTCCAGGCAAGAGGTATCGTAGTAGACGAAGTTGCTATCGCTGTTATCACACCTGACGACAAGTCACGTGAGAGGATCGAGCAGGTCGATCAGTCCAAGATGTTTGGTGCAGATCCCAACGCTTTGGCAGCAGCTGCAGTCCTTGGCCAGACAGAGGCGCTCAACACGGCAGCAGGCAACTCTGCAGGCGCAGCAACAGGTCTCATGGGTATGGGCTTGGTTGGCGGCGTTGGCCAGATGGGTGCTACGAATGCAGCATTTAATTACATGGGTCAGCAGCAGCAGATGCAGGCACAGCAGCAGGCAGCAGCTCAGGCCGCAGGCGCAGGCGTTGTTGGCGGCGTAGTAGCAGGTGCAGCAGCTCCCGCAGGCTGGACATGCCCTCAGTGCGGCAAGACCGGCAATACAGCTAACTTCTGTGGTAACTGCGGAACAAAGAAGCCCGAGCCCGCTCCCGCAGCAGGTGCATGGACATGCCCTTCATGCGGCAAGGCTGACAACACATCTAACTTCTGCGGCAACTGTGGCACAAAGAAGCCCGAGCCCGCTCCCGCAGGCTGGACATGCCCTCAGTGCGGCAAGACAGGCAACACATCTAACTTCTGCAGCGAGTGCGGAACAAAGAAGCCTGAATAAGCTTAAGTCGATCAACGGCAACGGCGGTCACCCCGGATGGGGTGGCCGTTTTTAGTTGGCCGGTGCTGGCAGATTATCCGGATTCAGTTGCTCTGCTAGTGCTATAATAATCTTATGGTGCAAAAAATATCAAAAGGTCGCAATAATCTACAAAAGATCTCAATCTTGATCCTGATGATGACCATAATGGCCGTCATCATGGTCACCGCGGGCTGTAACGGGACAAAGACCACAGAGGCTTTGCCGGCTCCTGCCAACCTCAAATACTATTTTCACGATGATGACAGGGAGATCAAGCTTGCCTGGGATAAGGTCGAAGGCGCCGTCAATTACGAGTATAAGTGCGGCGATGTAGTTGAAATGACTGCTGATAACTATGGCTATTTCGAAGATGTGAAGGAGGGCGACAGCGGCCTGCTCGAGGTCCGTGCCTGCGGGGAAGACGGGAATACGTCGGAATGGGCAAAGATCGAATACAGCATAGACATCTATGTCACGGCTCCGAAGACTCTGACGAGCCAGGTTGACGGCAAGTATAACTACGTGATCTGGGAGCCGGTTGAGGATGCTGCAAGGTATGAGATAAAGTGTTTTGATGATAAGGGCAATGAGACTGAGACGATGACGGTCAGTGCGCCGGAGAATTTTTTCCGGCTTGACAGGAGAGATGCGGGGAACCGGAAGTTTGATATCAGGACCGTCAAGGAGATCGGCGGGACGGAGTACTGCTCGGAGTGGAAGAGTATGACGGTGACGACTACGGGGATGATCAATCCGATGGACTGTACTTATTTTGAGTCGTGCCTGCTTGATCTCGACAGTCTGCAGGAGTATGCGCACAGGCACGCGTATATGTGCAATATCTCGCAGAACGGCGGAAAGACGGTAGTCGAGATCAGGATCCGCGATCTTCATGAAGACGATATGCTCCACCGCCTGTTGAGGACTACTGCGGGCGTGATGAACAGGAAGCCCGAGGTCAGCGAGGAAGCTGCAGGATTTTATGATGTGGTCGACAAGGAGACATCAAAGAACAGGGCTTACGTTGACGATAACATGCGGGGGATGCCGCAGGGACAGTTTCAGGACCGGCGGGGACGGGAAATGGATCCCATGAGGTTTGGGTCTTTCATCATCTGCCGGTATGAGTATTCCGACAATGAACTGGCGCCGGATCTTGTCAGTATAGGGATGTTGAAGATGTATCATGAAGAACTTTCCTCTAATCTGGAACTTGTGTTTGGCAAGCCCGACAACGGCTTCTACTGGATGAAGACTCATGAAGTGGATCAGAAGTTCATGATGTCACTCGGATCAAATGATAATTACTGGCTTATCGAAATATTTCCAAGCCACGCGAAATGAGGTGTTATTATGAAGAAACAGATCAGATTTGCAGGATTGCTCCTGTGTGCTTCGGTATTGATCGCCGGCTGCTCGGCACAGAACGCAGTCAGTGACGGCTCACGGGAACAGGATCCCGAAGTTACGGCTGAAACGACTGAGGCGGAAGCTCCCGCGCCCGAGGCCCCGGCCAACTTGAAGACCGTGTACCAGAAGGACCAGAAGGCTCTTAAGTTCACTTGGGACGCCGTCAGTGGCGCTGCCAGATATGAAGTCAAGAACGGCACGGATACTACGATCGCCAAATCTAATGAGACGCTCCTTGATAATGTCGAAGAAGGTGACAAAGGGACACTCTTTGTCAGGGCAGTAGGGCCACAGGGACAGGTATCGGAATGGAGCGACATTGATTACGCCGTAGAGGTGCATCTTGATGCCCCCGATACTACATACAGGGCAACTGACGGAAACAGGTCTTATGTTTACTGGAGCCCGGTCGAGGGTGCAACAGCTTATGAGGTTGTCTTCTATGGCGACGATACAAATACGACACTGAACATCCCATATCCATACACGAGTTTTAGCAGCCCAATCGCGGAAGGCCAGGTCAGGCAATTTGACATCAGATCGGTCAAGACTATCCGCAACCAGAACTATTATTCAGACTGGCAGAAGTTCAATTATACCGACCCGAAGTTCAAGGCGCTGACGGAATACAACTTCTACGAGTCGAGCACGCTGGATTATAACCGTCTCAAGGAGTGGGCGCGTGTTAAAGGGTATACATTTACATCAAACAAGAAAGGCGACGATACCATCGTCGAGATCACTTTCAAGGACGATGTGAACAACAAGCTGTGGCCAAGGATCAAGCGTGTCGCCAAGGACATGTTCAACGCTGCCATTGAAGGCTATGATGACGGTCTCTTTGACTTAGGGAACTCGGTCGAGGCTTTCCGTGAGAGCCAAAAGAAATGGAAGACGGACTTTTTTGAAAAGCTCAACGAGAAAGCTGAGGAGGACGCTAAGCAGAACTCCATAATCGCAGGGATCAAGTCAGCCTTCACGAGCGTTTATGTCAATTGCAGGTATTGCTTCAGCAACACGAACACGGCGCCTGAGATGTGCATGGTGGCTCTGGTCAAGAACAACAGGGAGAACTACGCCAAGGATTTCGCGGCGCAGCACAAACCTGACAGCGACGGTGTCTACAAGTTTGTGGTAGACGGCTCACTTCAGAATTATTACATGATGATCGATCAGAACGATAACTACTGGTGCGTCTACCTGATGCCGGAGCATATCAAGTAATCTGTTGTTTTAAACAGCAGATCTCATCAGAGTCACCCTGTCACCCTTTCTTCTTCCCGATCATCAGCCTCCGTGCAACTGGGATGATGGCGCGGTAGTACCAGGGAGTAAGTGCCTTGCGCGCCTTCTTGAGCTCAGAACGGATGGCGATGGACTGAGGGCAGTGTGCCTCGCACTTCCCGCACTCGATGCACTGGGAGGGGAGGGCCGGTTCGCGCCTCAATGCCACGGTCTGGAAGAACTCCTTGCGGCCGGATCCCTTATTCTCTGAATACATGTGGTTATAGCATGAGAATATAGAGGGTATGTCAACGCCCTTGGGGCATGGCATACAGTATTTGCAGCCGGTGCAGGGGACTGCGGTAGACTCTCCTATTATGCCGCGGATCCTGTCGATCATGGCAAACTCGGGCTCGCCAAATGACGAAGCTTTTGCATCAGATGCCACACGGCAGTTCTCTTCGATCATGTCGATGGAGTTCATGCCCGAGAGTACGCATGTGATCTCGGGCTGGTTCCACAGCCAGCGGAAAGCCCATTCTGCAGGTGTCCAGCCGTGAGGGTCAGCGGCTATCTCGTCCTTGGCGCGGGAAGGCAGAAGATCTACGAGCTTACCGCCTCTTAGAGGCTCCATGATGAACAACGGGATACCTTTGGCGGCAGCGGCTTCCACGCCTGCACGTCCTGCCTGGGAGTGTTCGTCCATGTAGTTGTACTGTATGAGGCAGAGGTCCCAGTCGTAGGCATTCAGGATCTTAATGAACATATCCGTGCTGCCGTGAAAAGAGAACCCTATGTTGCGGATCTTGCCCGCTGCCTTCTGTTCTGCGATCCAGTCAGTGACACCGAGCGAGACGAGCTTATCCCACTGGGCGATGTCCGTCATATGATGCATCAGGTAGTTGTCGAGATAATCAGTGCGAAGGCGCTTAAGCTCTTCCGTAAAGTACTTATCGAGACCGGCCCTGTTACGGACCAGGTACTGCGGGAGCTTGGTCGTTATCCTGATCTTGTCACGGATGCCGTTCTCCTCAACGAATCGTCCGAGGACTTCTTCGCTCCCGGGGTAGATGTACGCCGTGTCAAAGTAGTTGATGCCGAGGTCATAGGCGCGCTTAAGCTCGGCGGACGCCTTGGCATAGTCTATCTTGCCGCCCGACGAGGTAAAGCGCATACAACCGTATCCTAATATCGAAAACCCTTTTCTGTACTGCATATGGCGCCTCCTTTGCCACAATTATAATATAAATGTAACTTCAGATAGTGTATAATTACTTGTTGAAAGCATACAAGATTTGGAGATATATAATGGCAAAAGATAAAAAAGCTAAGATCAGCTGCGACATGCCTGAGATCAAGAAGACGACGATCGGCGGACAGGCGCTGATCGAAGGCGTCATGATGGTTGGCCCGAGGAGGACGTGCATTGCCGTAAGGAAAGGCGACGGTACGATCCATGTCGAGGAGATGCCGCAGACTGAGAAAGTGACTTATTTCGAATCGGTCCCGTTCATCAGAGGATGCATCAGGTTCTACAAGATGCTCGTTACGGGAACCGGCGCGCTCATGAAGTCGGCGGATATCTCGGAAGAGGGCAAACCGGAGGAAGAGAAGAAGGACGAGGGCGAAGAGAAGAAGTCGCTCCTCGACCGCGTTTTTGAGAAGCACTACAATCTCATGATAACCCTGTCGGCGATCATCGGCATCATCATCAGCGTGGGCGTGTTCCTGCTGCTGCCGAAGGTCATAGTTGACTTTGTTGCGAAGTACATCGTAGATGAGGTCTACAACACTGTCGGCGTATCGATCCTGCTGAACCTGATAGAGGGATTCTTAAGGATACTGTTCTTCTTCACATACCTGATCCTCGCTTCGAAGCTAGAGGACATCAAGAGGGTGTGGAGGTATCACGGTGCGGAACACAAGACGATCGCGTGCTATGAGGCCGGCATGCCGCTGACCCCCGAGAACGTAATGAAGTTCCCGAGATTTCACCCTAGGTGCGGCACAGCGTTCATGTTCATCGTCATGGCCATATCGATACTTATCTATACATTGGCCGGCGTCATAATCGGCGAGCATAGCATGCTGATCAACGTGCTGCTGAGAGTCGTGCTGGTGCCTATCATCTGCGGTGTTTCTTTCGAGATCCTGAGGTTCGTCGGACGCCACGACAAGAATGCTTTCTGCAGATTCCTGAGCAAGCCGGGTCTGTGGCTGCAGAACTTCACTACGGAAGAACCTGACGCTAAGATCTGTGAGGTCGCTATCGCATCGATGATGGCGGTCATCCCGGAGAATGCCGAAGACGATGTGTGGTAAGGATTACCCGTCCGCATACCAAGACGGCTATGCCGATTTCTACTACGAACGCTATAAAGTAACAGAGGGCGTGCTTATACCGCGCCCGGACACGGAGCTGCTGGTCGAGGCAGCTCTTATGCTCTGCGGCGCGTTAGACTGTCCCATGGGTGATGTCATGAAGCTCAAACCCGTTATCTCATCAAAGAAGATCTCCCTAATAGACCTCTGTGCCGGCACAGGTTGCGTGGGTATATCAACAGCTAATGCCCTGGTCAGCAGCGGGCGTGAGGTGGAACTTGCGGAAGTGGACATATCAGATGATGCACTTGCCTGCGTCAGGGATAACTCGGACATTTGCCTGACAGACGTGAATATCATCAAGGCAGACATATTGAGCGGAGATGCTGACCTTGGACTTAAGGCAGACATCATCACATCGAACCCTCCGTATGTCACGGATCAGGAGATGACAGAACTTCCCAAAAGCGTCACTTACGAGCCTGAACTGGCACTGCGCGGAGGTGCGGACGGGATGATGTTCTACGGCAGATTGTGCAGTATCGGAAACAGCGTTCTCAATAACGGCGGAGTCCTTGTGGTCGAGCACGGATACAGACAGCAGGAGCAGGTGATCAAGGTATTTGAAGATAATGGTTATACATGCGTCACAGGCCTTTGTGACTACGGCGGCAACCCGAGGGTCACGGCAGGGATAAGGAGGAGTTATGCCGGCTAAGTTTTTTCTGTATAAGTATGAAGAAGGTGATGTAGTAACATTCCGCAAACCGCATCCCTGCGGCAGTTTCGAATGGTCTGTAATGACCGTCGGAGGCGAGGTCAAGTGCAAGTGCGTGAAATGCGGAAGGATCGTCGTGTTCAAGAGGGATACGATCGAGAAGTCGACCAAGTCCGTATCAAGACACAAGGACGATCCGTCAGATAAGAAGGAGTAGTTGTTTTATGCCAAATCAGCACGATCAGGTCATCAAACACATAAAACAGACTTACAGCATATCCCCGGACTATCCGTGGGACGGAAATGAACACGCGGTCTTCCGCCATGAAGAGAACAACAAATGGTTTGCCCTGCTGATGCGTGTGGGAAGGGACAAGCTCTGCCCCGGCGATAAAGGCGGCATCGTTTCCGCCCTTAATCTCAAGATCCCCGACCCCGTCCTCCACGACATATTGACGCAGGAAGAAGGGATCATTCCGTCATACCACATGAACAAGCGCCACTGGATAACTGTCATCCTCGACGGCACCGTCTCCTGTGATGAGATCTTCGGTCTGATCAAGGTCAGCTACATGGCAACCGCACCTGCCGCACGCAGGCATAAGATGCGCGATCCCAAAGAATGGATCGTCCCCGCAAACCCTAAGTATTATGACGTCATCGGCGCTTTCGACAAGTCTAAGGAGATCAACTGGAAGCAGGGCGCAGGCATAAACACCGGGGATACGGTTTTCATCTATGTGGGGGCGCCGGTATCTGCGGTCATGTTCAAATGCAAGGTCGAAGAGACGGACATCCCGTACGACTTTGACAACGGGAAGCTTCAGATCAGGTCGCTCATGAAGATCAGGCTGATAAAAAAGTATAAGCCGGACGAGTTTACTTTCGAACGGCTGAAGAGCGAATTCGGGATAAATGCGATAAGGGGCCCTAGGGGCGTTCCGTACTCGCTGAGCGAGCGGCTCTGACGATCAGGTCCACACCACGAAAGGAGTGCCTTCCATGAAACACTTATCAAGAGACTACACCAACCGCTGCGGCAACTGTCAGAAGATGATGGAGTCATCAGACCTGTTCTGCAGGTACTGCGGTACGCCTAAGGGCGAAGGAGACTTCAAGCCCTATGAGAATCTTAATCTCTGCGTATATGGTCCGCCCATGGTCACGACTCACAAGTGTCAGGACTGCGGCTACTCCTGGGATGTCAGATGCCTCGGCAGAGACGGCGCCGGATTCTGTCCAAAATGCGGGGGAGAAGTAAGTTCCACATCGAAAGAGAACTGGTGAGTGGATAAGAATACCTGGCGGTCATTTTGCTTTTTGCACTAAGATACAGCAAATAGGCTTATTGTGAAGTTGAGATCGAGATAGTTGCTTTTGATAACGAGGATGTGGTAACCACATCGTGTGGTACAGAATTAGATCAGATCTGTATGTCTGATAATTGATAGGTAATGCCACCAGGGACAGGGCAATATCATTACTAAGGAAAAACGACCCACTACAAATTCTCTTATTTGCTGCACGAAGAGCTCTCCCGTGCACAAAATAAGAGAATTCCGATCAGAATTCTCCTATTTACTGCACGAATAATGCTCCCGTGCACAAAAATGGAGAATCTTGTTGATCATCACGATTCATAATCCACCAGTGACACTTGCACTCTGACAACTCCGGTCATAATAAAGGTCCCCCCTGTCGTTTACAAATCCTCTCCTTTAATATATAATGTTTTGAATAAAAATCAGGGGGCCCGGATGGCTAAGATCGATCCTACCGTTAAGAAGGAGACAGGATACATTGCGCTTTTCGTCGTAATATTCAGTATGGCGATGGAGGCAGTGTTCCTTGTCATAGGCAAATGGGATCTCTATGTGCTCTTTGGCAATATCCTTGGGGGCGGAACGGCGATACTTAATTTCTTTCTGATGGGACTGACTCTGCAGTCGTCTTTGAAGAAGGAGGCGGGTGCGGCAGCTGCTACGCTGAAGTTCTCGCAGACTTACAGGCTCGTGATGCTGCTGATCGTGGCAGGAGCGGGAGTGCTTGCACCGGTCTTCAATGCGGTTGCAACCATCCTGCCGCTGTTCTTTCCGAGGATAGCGATCGCGCTAAGGCCTCTGGTCGATAAGGATTATAAGAAAGGAACTGACGGGAATGCCAGTGAAGACGACGGCGTTTAAGGTAAGAGACATCGTATTCCTTTTGATGACGATACTTCCCATATGTGCGGGTATCGCTTTTAAGGTGCTCTTTATTCCCGTATCTGACGGCATCTCGATCACCGGTGCGCATATCCTTTACAGCGTGGATGCGCCGGTATCCCCGTTTATCATCACTGAGGCGCAGCTCAATTCCTGGCTCGTCATCATATCGCTTCTTTTCCTCTGTCTGTACCTTACCAACGGTATCAAGGAGGGCATCCATACGAGAAGGCAGGTAATTGCCGAGTGGATAGTTGAAGCTGTTGAGGGGCTTGTTAAGTCCAATATGGGTGAATACTTTAAGGGCTTTGCTCCTTTTGTGGCTGCGATCATGGGATTGTCGGCCTTCTCGAGCCTGCAGAGCCTGGTGGGATTGTTCCCGCCGACGTCTGATCTTAATGTCGTAGCAGGATGGGCGCTTCTGGTGTTCTTCCTCATCACTTACTACAAGATGAAGTGCGGACCGCTCCATTATCTGAAGAGCTTTGGTGAGCCGGTGCCGCTCCTTGCCCCTCTTAACATAATCAGCGAGGTGTCGACGCCCGTGTCGATGGCGTTCCGTCACTACGGAAATGTGCTGTCGGGTTCAGTCATATCGATACTTATCGCAGCAGGACTTCAGGGACTGACGAACATGATCATGGGCAACCTTCCCGGATGGCTCGGCGAGTTCCCGTTCCTAAGGATCGGTGTCCCTGCCATATTGTCCATCTATTTTGACATATTCAGCGGATTGCTGCAGGCGTTCATTTTCGCGATGCTGACGATGATGTACGTGAGCAGCGCTTTCGCGCTGGAGGATTATCTTGCGAGGAAGTCGAAGAGATCCAGGAAGGCAAAGAACAAAGCAAAAGCTAATACTAATACTAATACATGAACGGAGGAATAGAATCATGTTAGAACTTGCAATCGGAATCATTCTCGGAGGATGTGCTTTGGGCGCAGGATGTGCAATGATCGCAGGTGTGGGCCCCGGTATCGGTGAAGGTAACGCCGTAGCAAAGGCCTGCGAGGCGATCGGAAGACAGCCTGAGTGCAAAAGCGACGTAACGACGACGATGCTCATGGGATGCGCTGTCGCAGAGACAACAGGTCTTTATGCGCTGGTCATCGCGATCCTTCTGATATTCGTTGCACCCGGAAGATTCGTAGATATTCTTTTGAACGCAGTTAAGTGAGGCGGTAGGAAATGCAGACACTTGATGTTATCAGTGTAAATATCTGGCAGATAATCATCTCGCTTGCAAACCTTGTCATTCTCTTCCTGCTGTTCAAGAAGTTTCTCTTCAAGCCCGTCAAGGAAATGATCGCTAAGAGAGAAGCGGCCGTTGAGGCCGAACTCGATGCTGCGAAGCATGAGCACGATGCGGCAAATGAGGAGAGAAGGCAGTGGGAGGCCAAGATGGCCTCTGCTGACGAGGAAGCCGACAGGATCATCCAGAATGCCGTTACGAAAGCAAACAAGAAGAGCGGCGTTATCATCAGCACTGCTTCCGAACGTGCTGACGAGATCATCAAGGTTGCCAAATTCGAAGCAAGCCTTGAGCACAAGGCGGCTCAGGAAGGCATCAAGCGCGAGATCGTTGATCTGTCATCTACGCTCACGGGCAAGCTCCTGGAGCGTGAGATCAAGCCTGAGGATCACAGTGAACTCATCGATGAGTTCATCAATGAGATCGGAGAGATATCATGACGGGAAGAGGCAGGGAATATGCTTCGGCTCTTTTTGATGTTGCCATCGGGGATGATTGCCTCGATGAGATCCACGACGGCCTGAAGACGATCAAGGAGGTCCTTGACAGTTCCGTACAATTCAAGGAACTGCTCGCATCCCCCGCCATCCCGGAAGGGGAGAGGATGAAGATCGTGGAGGACAGCTTTGGAGGGCAGGTGCACGAAGACCTCGTGGCTTTCCTGTGCATCATGACCCGTAAAGGGCACATCAGGGATATCGATGAGTGCCTGGAGGTCTTTAACGACCTGTACGAGGAAGCTGCCAGGAGATCAAGAGCAATAGTCACATCAGCAGTTGAGCTTGATGATGAGACAAAGGAAAAACTGATAAACAAACTTCAGCAGTTCAGCGGCCATGTCGTTGAGGCTGAATACAGAATAGATAAGTCCCTGATAGGCGGACTGGTCGTCGAGATCGACGGCCGCAGGATAGACGGAAGTCTCAGGAAGCGCCTGAAGGAAATAAAGGAAGTGATGGAGCAATGAGCGATAAGACCGAAGTAATAAGCAACATACTTAAGGAACAGATCAAGAACTATAAGTCCAAGGTCGAGATGAGCGAGACCGGTACTGTCGTAGTCGTAGGTGACGGTATCGCAAGTGTTTACGGTCTGCGTGAATGCATGGCAGGCGAGCTGCTCGAGTTCGATGACGGAAGTGTCGGAATGGCACAGAATCTTGAGGATGAGACGGTATCAGTTGCCATCTTGTCCGACGAGAGTGACATCAAGGAAGGATCAATAGTCAGGAGGACAGGCAACGTTTTGTCCGTTCCCGTAGGTGAGGGCTTCCTTGGAAGAGTAGTTAATGCACTCGGCAAGCCGATAGACGGCAAAGGCCCTGTCGCATCCTCCGGCATGAAGCCGATCGAAGCAGAGGCTCCCGGCATCCTTGAGAGACAGAGCGTATCCGTTCCTATGCAGACCGGCATCAAGGCGATCGACAGCATGATCCCCATCGGAAGAGGCCAGAGAGAGCTTCTTATCGGTGACAGGCAGACAGGTAAGACGGAGATCGCCATTGATACTATAATCAATCAGAAGAACAGCGGAGTCATCTGCATCTACGTATCCATCGGTCAGAAGAGCACATCAGTCGTTCAGCTGACACAGGAACTCATGAAGGCGGGCGCCATGGAATACACGATCGTCGTGTCGGCATCGGCTTCGGATAGCGCGCCTCTCCAGTACGTTGCGCCTTATTCGGGATGCGCCATGGCAGAATATTTCAGAGAGCAGGGCAAGGATGTCCTCATCGTTTACGATGACCTGTCCAAGCACGCCGTAGCATACAGGGCAATGTCACTGCTTATCAGGAGACCGCCGGGAAGAGAAGCTTACCCCGGTGACGTATTCTACCTCCATTCAAGACTCCTCGAGCGTGCCGCATGCGTGGCTCCAGAGTTCGGAGGCGGATCCATAACGGCTCTCCCCATCATCGAGACGCAGGCGGGCGACGTTTCCGCATACATCCCCACCAATGTCATATCGATCACGGACGGCCAGATCTTCCTTGAGACAGAGCTGTTCCATGCGGGCATCATGCCTGCGATCAACCCGGGTATCTCAGTATCGCGTGTAGGCGGTTCAGCGCAGCTCAAGGGAATGAAGAAGGTCGCAGGAACATTGAAGCTCCTGTATTCACAGTACAGGGAACTGCAGGCTTTCGCGCAGTTCGGTTCCGACCTCGATGCAGATACAAAGTCGCGTCTGGCATTGGGTGAGAGGATCGTTGAGGTCCTCAAGCAGAAGAGGAACAGCCCCATCTCGATGGGCTGCCAGGTTGCTATAGTCTACGCAGTTACCAACGGGTATCTCGATGAGTATCCCGTAAGCAGGGTACATGAGTATGAGACAAAGCTCTTTGATAAGCTCAATACGGAATACACCGTGTTCATTGAGAGGATAGAGCAGAATCATTTCGAGGATATTGACGTTAAGATGCTCAAGCAGGTCCTCGGGGAAATGAAGGAAGTAATGTAATGGGAGCAGACACAAAACAGCTTCGCATCAGGATCAAGAGTGTGGATTCATCGCTTCACCTTACGAAAGCGATGGGCCTCGTCGCGTCCTCCAAGATCCGCCGCGCCAATGAGGAAATGCGCAAGAGCATGGAGTACGCACAGACCCTTGAGAAAATGATCTCCGAGCTTGCTGTCTCCCCCGAATGCAGGAAGAGTCCTTTCCTGCGCCAGTCTGGATCAGATGTCGTCGGCATGGGAACGAGACTGGTCGTCATCGCCGGGGACAGGGGGCTCGCCGGCGGCTACAACGCGAACATCTTCAGGCTGCTCAAACAGTATCCTGAAGCTGAGATATACCCCATTGGCAAGAGGATCTGCGATAAGGTCGATGCCGATTTTGTATCATCCGAGCTGTATTCTTCATCTGAAGCGGCCGCACTGGCAAAGAAGATGTGTGAAGACTTTGCCGAAGGCAGATACAACAGGCTCGGCATCCTCTGTACCAGGTACGTCAACATGATGTCCCAGGTTGCCGAAGTGAGGTGGGTACTGCCCGTATCGATCCCGGAAGAGACCGTCCGCAGCGGCATGATCTTCGAGCCTGATGAGCGGACCGTTCTGGATGCGGCAGTGCCGGAATATGTTGCGGGAATGTTTGTTGCTGCAGTCAGGGAGAGCTTCGCGAGCGAGGTTGCCGCAAGGCGTGTCGCGATGGATGCCGCAGAGAAGAATGCAAGATCCATGATAGAAGACCTCGAACTCGAATATAACAGAGCAAGACAGAGCAGCATAACACAGGAAATAACAGAGATCGTCGCTGGAAGCGGCAAATAAAGGAGCATGAGCAATATGGAAGAGATCAACAAAGGCAGAGTTGCGCAGGTAATGGGTCCTGTTGTCGATGTCAGGTTCGAGGAAGGCAAGCTTCCCTCGATCAACAATGCGCTTAAGATCGATATGGGTACGAGAACGCTTACGGTCGAGGTTGCCCAGCATATCGGTGATAATACGGCAAGGTGTATCGCAATGAGTTCAACAGACGGCCTGAAGAGAGGCCTGTTTGCTGTCGATACCGGAATGCCCATAAGCGTTCCCGTAGGCAGGGAGACATTGGGAAGGATCTTCAATGTCCTTGGTGAACCCATGGATAAGGGAGAGTCACTCGAGAGCGTCGAGAGATGGAATATCCACCGCTCGGCTCCTGATTATGATTCACTCTCAACTTCGACCGAGATACTGGAGACCGGCATCAAGGTCATCGACCTGCTCTGTCCTTATTCAAAGGGCGGTAAGATCGGCCTTTTCGGAGGCGCAGGAGTAGGCAAGACAGTGCTCATCATGGAGCTCATCAATAACATCGCAAAGCAGCACGGCGGTCTGTCCGTATTCACCGGTGTAGGCGAGAGAACGCGTGAAGGCAACGACCTCTACAACGAGATGAAGCAGTCGGGCGTATTGAAGAACACAGCGCTCGTGTACGGTCAGATGAACGAACCGCCGGGAGCGAGAATGAGAGTCGCGCTCTCAGGTCTTACGATGGCCGAATATTTCAGAGATAATGAGGGCCAGGACGTGCTCCTCTTCATCGACAATATCTTCAGGTTTACGCAGGCAGGTTCGGAGGTCTCAGCGCTCCTCGGAAGAATGCCGTCAGCCGTTGGTTATCAGCCTACGCTGGCGACCGAGATGGGTGCTCTCCAGGAGAGGATCACTTCCACCAAGAAAGGTTCCATCACTTCCGTACAGGCCGTTTACGTACCTGCTGATGACCTGACTGACCCTGCTCCGGCAACGACGTTCGCGCACCTCGATGCCACGACCGTTTTGTCGAGGAGCATCGCTTCCCAGGGCATCTATCCCGCTGTTGATCCTCTTGAGTCGACGAGCCGTATCCTGTCACCTGACATCCTCGGCGAAGAACACTATTTCGTCGCGAAAGAGGTCCAGCGAATCCTCCAGAGATATAAGGAACTCATGGACATCATCGCCATCATGGGCATGGACGAGCTGTCTGACGAGGATAAGATCCTCGTCGAGCGCGCCCGTAAGATCCAGAGATTCCTGTCGCAGCCTTTCTTCGTATCCGAGAAGTTCACGGGCATCAAGGGTACATACGTATCTCTCCACGACACGATCCATGGGTTCCGCGAGATCATCGACGGCAAGTGCGATGACCTTCCCGAGTCGGCATTCCTGTTCGTCGGTACGATCGAAGAGGCAAGGGACAAGCACAGGCAGAACAAATGAAAACGTACCAGCTGACAGTATCGACCCCTGACGGTTACGTTTACGATGGCGACGTTTGCTCGCTCTTTTTGCGCGGTGTAGAAGGCGATCTCGCCGTAATGGCGGGGCACATTCCTTTTGCCACGGTCGTTCAGGCCGGGAAGTGCAAGATCGAGACGGGTGACGGCGAGGTCAGGACCGCCAGTGTAGGCAGCGGGATCTTAACAGTAGGTGAAGAGAAGACCATTCTTCTGTCAGGGGAGTTTGAGTGGGAGTGAGGGGCTAAGTATCGGTGGAACTTAGTCTGGTTGAGTTTGGCTGAGTCTGAGAGTATGAGAGTATGAGAGTCTGAGAGTCTGACCAGCAGTAAGGCCAGAAGCCATTTGCCTTACAGTCAGTGAGACTGGCACCGCCAGATGACAACAGGGACACCTTTGCATCAGTACAGTAAAGTTCGGAATCCTGTGGATCGGACAGATCATGTGACAATATCCTGATCGTTCAGACGTTCAGACTAGAGGCTGTTAGTCTGAGAGCTTGTCTGACTATTCAGACTAATGTTCAGACTGGAAGCGGTTAGTCTGAGTACTTGTCTGACTATTCAGACTATCGTTCAGACTGGAGGCGGTTAGTCTGAGCACTTGTCTGAATGACAATCCTTTACCGTTACACTTAGTGTGACTGGCACCGCCAGATGACAACAGGGACACCTTTGATCCCGGTCGTGGGATCAGCTTATTCTATAAAATACTCTATGTAAATTCATTACATAGAGCGATACATAGAATACTCTATAAACAGCTCTATGTTTTTGCATTACATAGAGCGATTTATAGAATGGAACGTCCAGGGAGCCTTAAACAACCCAAAACATGTCACCCGGGACACATTCACTGCAGCACAATAAAGGCCTCAATCCCTACTATCCATCAACCCACAACCCGTTTTATTCATGTTGAACGATTAATAGAACAGTCCCTGTGTTAGACTATGGTCAGTGGGAAGATCATCCGGAGGAGGTACCCGTTATGACAAAGTCGGAAGCGAAGCGTATCATCATGGACTTCGAGGATAAGAATGTGCATAGTGAAGAGGAAGAGTTCCTCTATCTGGAGGCGCTTGATTATATTATCGCGGTCGACCAGGACCCGCGTGTCATGATGCATCTCGGAGGTTATTATTATGAGCTCAGGAAGTTCGACCTGGCTCTGAAGTATTATCAGATGGCAAGTGACCTCGATTATGATGATGCTGATGAATGCCTCGGATATGTCTGGTATTACGGCAGGACAGGGACGAAGGATTACGCGAAGGCGTTCTATTATTTCGAGAGGGCGGCGAAGCGCGGGAATATCGTGGCAGAGTACAAGCTCGCAGACATGTATAAGAACGGCTACCATGTGGAACGGGACTACGAGAAGTATAAGGAGATCATCAGAGGACTCTATCCGAAGGTGAAGAATGCCTGGAATCTTGGGAAACCCCTTCCGGAGATCTTCACGAGACTTGCACATATCGAGGTGGAGGAAGGCAATGTCGATGAGGCACTCGATCTCTATCTTAAAGCAAGGGATTTTCTGGCACAGAGGATCAAGTACAACCCGTTCTTCGGTAATCTCAACATTATGAAATGGCTGACAGAAGACCTGTATAAGATCATTGATCCGGATCCTGATGACATGTTTTTCTATGACCTTTATTACTATCTGACGAGACCGTGTGAGATCACTTTTACCTGCAAGAATAAGGATTACAGGATCAAATGCGTTGAGGAGAACGGAGAATGCGTGATCCAGTTTGGCGACAAATGGTACAGGAATGTCGATGACTTCATGAAAAAGGCGAAGATCGGGAATAATCTGCTTACAGATATCTATGACAGACTTTCTGATATCACACTGATGGAGAACTGAACGATGGATATTATAAGGGTTGCTTTAGGTGATTATCCGAGGTACGAGGATCTGCTCCTCAAGTGTGATATGTATAAGAAGGAAGCCGAACTCTATAAGATCGCGTATGATCAGGTGTTCGGAGATCTTGAACAGGAGCTTTTTAAGCTCAAGATACTGTGCATCGAATATAAGAAACTGATCAGGTATTGTCAGATCGAGATCAATAAGGGGAAGAGACCTGATTTTGATAAGATAGAGAATTCAGTATCAGAGGAGATGCAGGGCTATTATAGCGATCTTGAAGCGATGGTTAAATATCACCGGGAGATACAGGAGCTGAAGACGGTGACAGAGGAAGAGATGGCCAGGATCAAGCAGACTTACAGGAATATTGCAAAGCTCATCCACCCTGATATCAACAGTGCCGCAGCGGACAGCGAGGTTTTGTCTGACCTGTGGAACCGTACCGTGAACGCGTACAGGAATAATGATCTTAAGAAGCTCGAGGAACTTGAATTCCTTGTCAACAGGACTCTTGAAGAACTAGGTATGGATCATAACAGTATCGTTGTTGCAGACATTGAGATGAAGATAATGTGTCTTGAGAATGAGATTAAGACCATCACGTCCACAGATCCGTACAGATATAAGTATCTACTCGAGGATGAAGACAAGATTAAGAGCAAAGAAGAGGAGTTTGAGCGTGAGATAGATGAACACAGTTCCTATCTTGATGAGCTGAGGGATAAATACAAGGAGCTTGGAGGATTTTGACATGCCTAATGAACTGAGTATAAAAGAGTCCGGTCTGCTTGACGTTATCAAGGATAACGGGATCGGTGAGGTCTTAAAGCCCCTGACGCAGGAGATACATCTCTTTGATTCATTTGTTGCGGGAACATCATATATTACTGACCGTAAGGCGCTGGATGAGGTGGCTTCAGGCGAGAGACTGAAACTGCGTCGTGAGGATAATAAGTTCGACGATAATGCAATCAATATACTCCGTGAGGACGGTACAAAGATCGGATACGTACCGGAGAAGGATAATGTTGTATTTGCCAGGCTCCTGGATGCAGGCAAGGTATTGTCTGCGAAGATCATAAGCGTGGAGCGCAAGGGGTCGTTCACGAAGATCGCGATCAGTATCTATCTGGTGGATTTTTGATATTGTATTAAACTCCGGCGGGGAAGATATCATGTTATCCTCTCCATCAGATCCTTCGGCTCGCAATACAAAGAAGATGACAGCATGAAGAGATACTCTGCCTGTGCTTTGTTGATGTTCTTTTGCCGCTGTTCATACTGTTGGATCGTCCTGAAAGGAACACCGCTTATCTCTGACAATTGACGCTGGCTTAGTCCCACGCGCGTACGAAGTATCTTAAGATTTGTTTCCGGCTTTATTCTTGCAATGAGTTCATCCATTTGATCAACAAACTGACGGATGTCCATCTCATGGTAAGGAGCATACGGTAGGGACATGATTATACGCAAGTTTTATTATGAGTTACCGATAAAAAGTGAAGTAAATCTTGCACGGCAGACACCCCCATGCAGGATTTACTTCACTCTATCAGTCTTACGAATTCTATGACTGTGAGTTGTCACATCTCAATCTCTGCGTTCACGATATCAATAACCCTTGTCAGCAGATCAAAAGGAATCTGTTCCAATACTCTGTAACCTCTCGACTCGATATCAAGTGACCTGATGTGCTCGCAAAGAACAACACCCTTGGTCTTTGTCCTGCCATCGAGCTGGACATGCAGCGGAAACTTGTTATCTGTACTTGTGATAGGACAGACGAGTACGACGTTGCATCTGCTGTTGAAAGTATCGTTGCTGACGATGAGTGCCGGGCGCTTGCCTGTCTGTTCGTGCCCCTTATTGGGATTGAAATCAATGAGTACAATATCACCTTGCTTAACATTCATATCGTTCACCATACCTCATGCCCAACGGGAGCATCCCATGCCAATTCTTCAGGCACATAATCACCATCGTAATCACCGAACAGAGCATCGATCTTCTTTACAGTTGCCTTTCTCAGAGTAATAGTCTTATTATCAACTTCAATTACGATGTCATCACCACACTTAATATCAACACTATCAAGGACATGTTTGGGAAGTCTGATCCCCTGGCTGTTGCCCCATTTCTTTACTGTAGTAACCATAATTTACCTCCTGTGAACGTATGGATAAACATTGTGTATACATTCTAATCGAAAGGTGAGATAATGGCAAGAATAGTTTTTGGGATAATAGTCCCATTTTTAGTATGGCCCGTATGTTCACACCTGTATACTTACTTATTATGAGTACTACCTGTTATTGGCTGTCTGACGAGGGTGGGAAAGGGGATGTATTCGAATTCGTGTAGTCGAAATTCTCCAAAGTCTTTGGAAAATTTCGACTACAGATTGTCAGAAAGTCTAAAATATGCTATATTGTAGTCGAAATCGTCCAAAGAATTGTCTCGGTATGGAGTTTTTGCATGGAATACAATAGAGCAAGATACATAGATCAATTGCGTTCAAGGAAACAAAATGGTCTGATCAAGATCATAACCGGAGCAAGAAGATCCGGTAAATCCTACATCCTTAATGAATTGTATTACCGCGACTTGATCGCATCTGGAGTTCAGAGCGGCAGGATCATCAGGTTCGCGTTTGACTCTGATGAGGATATTGATCAACTGGATTATTATTTTCCTGATGAACCCACAAGGATCAGGATCAAAAAAGATGTTTATGTTGTTAATGCGAAGAAGTTTCGCGCTTTTATTGCAGACAGGACAAACGACAGCGATGAATACTACATCCTTCTTGACGAGGTCCAGCTTCTTGATGGATTCGTCGGAACCTTGAACGGGTTTCTCAAGCATCAGAACTTCGATGTTTATGTGACCGGATCGAATTCCAAGTTCCTGTCATCCGATATCGCGACAGAGTTCAAGGGAAGAGGATCTGTTGTTCATATACTGCCGCTGGTGTTCTCAGAGTATATGCAGGGGACTGTTAAGCCTGTCGCTGAGGCATGGAAAGAGTACATCGTTATGGGTGGCATACCTTTGGTCGCTCATATGGAGAGTGAAGCAGAGAAAATCGATTATCTCAAGCAGTTATGCGAAGATGTGTACATTAATGACATCATTGTCCGTAATGAAGTTAAGAAGAAGGATGAGATCTCTGATGTTTTTGACGTGATGGCGTCCGTTATCGGTTCTCCTGTAAATATCAGCAAGATAACGGATACTTTTAGATCAGTAACTAAGAAGAAACTTACTGATGATACTGTTGCCAGTTTTGTGGGGTATTTTGAAGAAGCTTTCGTACTGTCGAGGGTAAAAAAATACAGTATCAAAGGGCGTAGATACATAGGTGCACCGTTCAAAGTGTATTTCGAAGATGTTGGCGTCCGTAATGCCAGACTGAACTTCAGGCAGATCGAGGAAACTCACCTGATGGAAAACATCATATACAATGAACTCAGATATAGAGGATTTAGTGTTGATTTTGGAGAGGTAAGCATCAATGAGAGATCGGACCGCATAGATGTCAACGGTAAGCCCATATACTCCCAAAAGTCGTTGGAAGTTGATTTTGTTGCGACGCTCGGAAACAGAAAGTACTACCTTCAGTCTGCATTATCGATGAATGACATTCAGAAGAGTGAGCAGGAGAAACGAAGTCTTCTGAACATAGATGATTCATTCCAGAAGATCGTGATCACCAAAAACGGACTAAATGCGTCCAGTGATGATAACGGAATATTGACTGTAGATCTTTTTGACTTCCTTTTGAATGAGGAGTACTGCAAGTAACATGATCCGCAGACACATCACATTCCATGGCTCCGTTCAGGGCGTCGGGTTCAGGTACCGGGCGTATCATGCCGCCATGCGTTGCGGATGCACAGGATGGGTGAGGAACGAGTGGAACGGGACCGTCACAATGGAGATCCAGGGTGAGGAGTCAGCAATAGATGATGTGATAATGTATATCGAACGTGGTCTATATGTCCGCATTGAGAACATGGATGTGCGGCAGGTCCCGCCAGTTGACAGCGAGAGAGGATTTAAGACATACTAACCATCGTGCATAAAATCGTTTTTGCTGTAAAATATATAGGAACAGGGAATGATCTATGAGGGTGAGGAACTTTGATGAATAAGTATTGGAAGGTGATGCTGGCTGGTGCACTGGTCGCTTGCGCGGCCCTGTTTGGCTCGTGCGCACACACGGAGCAGACGGGGTCCGGTGTGACGGACATTACCATACCGTCTATTGATGATCCTACGCCGACACCTACTCCTACACCGACGCCCACACCTGCGCCGACACCGATCCCAAAGATCGATCATACCGGACATGCTTCCGTTACTGAGTACAGTGCGGTAAAAGACATGTCTGAAGGACTGTCCGGAGTCGCCAGGCTTCCTGACGGCAACCTGATCGTACTGAGCTGTTCCGATTATGTCGACCACAAAGTGGTGAAAGGTTCTGACCGTCATGTGACACTGAACCTTATAGATACCGCAGAAGATAAGATCATTAAGAGCGCAGATACCGGCAATTCTGATATCGTGATCCTTGGGGTGACTGAAGACGGGAGGATCCTGCTCCACAACGAGAATACGATGCAGACTTTCGTGTATTCGAAGGAACTTGAACTCATTAACACACTCGAGAAGACGGGGATCGATTGTTTCTATGATCCGTACCGCGAGTGCCTCGTGTACTACCTGCGCGGGTCTATATGCAGGCGCAGCCTCGACGGCACGGAAGAGCGCGCGGGCGGCAGGATGTTCGCATGCAGGCTGTGTTCCTTTGATCCCGTAAATGACTCCTGCGTCATATCTGATTACGATGCGGTGGTAGATTCGCTCGAGACATATTACGTCAGTCCCTTAGACGGCGGTGACCCTGTTGCCATGTGCACAAATAACAGCTTTTACTCAGTCAGGAACTGCGGAAGATATGTGCTCTTCTCCGTTACTGACAAAAAGGATGTAAAGCTCATGGTCCGTGATCAGAAGACCGGGAAACTGGTAAATACATTTAAACTCCCGGAGAATGCTTTCGTTTATTCCGAGTCGTTTTGTGACAGGTTCCTTTTTGCCGTTCCCGAGATAAGCGCGAACAGTCTTGATTTTGTTTTCTATGTTGCAGATCCTGTTACCGGAAGATGCTGCCATACCGGTGTATCTGTTAAGGAGAGTTATGCTTTCCAGGTGTTTACTGACAGCAGGACAGGTGACTATCTGATCGGTGATACGGTAGCGGAGGATGATGTTAAGGCAAGGCTTTATCAGATATGCCCGGAAGCATTTGAACTTACTGATCAGCTGGTGGTCTCATCCTACACAGAGTATGAGAGATCTGACGATGTTTATAAGACAAGTGCAAGGTTCTCGACACTTCAGGACAAGGCCGACAGGATCGCAGCAAGATACGGCATCAATATAATCCTCGGTGATGAGACCAAGAACCACCCGCTCGACCAGCACTATGAGATCGTGTCGGTCGAAGATTCCGACAGGAGCTTTGATGAGATCTCGGCCAATATCGACAGCACGCTCGATCAGATAGATCTTGCTCTATCTGTTTATCCTGCCGGGTTCTGTGATGTGTTCCGCGACTACCATGGCGGAGGAGGACTGACGTTGGCGCTCGTTGATAAACTGCATAATCCCAACGGGCAATTCCTGCCTGAGGCGATCACGCTCATGAGCGGCAGTACGAGCTATATCGTCCTCGATGTAAACTGGGTCACCAGGACGACGATCGACCACGAGATGTGGCATGCTGTAGAGAATATCGTGGAGATAATGGAGCCGGGCGCTTTCGATGCGGAGAAGTGGGACATTAATAATCCCGAAGGATTTAGCTACATCGGTGATTTTGACAACTACCTCGTTGACAGCTATGTTCAGAACTGCCGCGAAAGCTACACTTCCGGCGACAAGGACAACGTGTATTTTACCAAGCTCTATGGCACGGTCAACGCTCGCGAGGACCGCGCGACTCTGGTCGAGTCGATCATGGGAAATGATGTTCCGTTCGATTCACCGTTTAAGAGCGCTCTTGAAGATCTTAATTCCTATCCGCACATCAAGGCAAAGCTTGATTACATGGCGCAGGTGCTGAAGGATGTGCTTGGGGGATGCTATTGGGAGAAGTAAGACTTGTCATAAATCATTCTGTTTTCTGTTCCAAATCATCAAATAACTTTGACCCGGCTGTGATATCATCTCTGCATGAAGAAGACGTATATCACGACCATGCCTGACCACATCGGAGCTTTCCTCAAGGCGAGTGAGCTCTTTGAGAAGTACGGGGTCAACATAACGAGGGTCAGCTACAACAAGGCGATCGATTCGCACACGCTCTTTATCGATGCTGAGGGGGACGAGGCGCAGCTGGGGCTGGCTGACAGGAAACTCGAGGAGATCGGGTACCTTCAGACTGCACCGGATGACACGAGCATCGTGCTGTTGGAGTTCACGCTGCGCGACGTGCCGGGGAGCGTGTCGGAGGTGCTGCGCGTTATCCACAGGTACGAGCTCAACATCTCGTATATCAGCTCGCAGGAGAACGGGTCGGAGTACCAGGCGTTCAAGATGGGGCTGTTCGTCGACAGCGAGGAGAGACTGCGCGAGTTCATGGCCGAGGTGCAGCAGATCTGCCCGGTGCGCGTACTCGACTACAACCACTCCGAGCGCGTTTTTGACAACAGCATCTTCTATCAGTCTTTCGTCTCCGGGCTCATGGAGCTGCCGGGTCTGCCGGATGTTGACCGCAACGTTCTACTGGTCAACTCCAACCTCGTCATGCAGATGCTCGACGAGAAAGGCATGTCCCCGTTCAAGACTTTCGAGAGCATCAGCCGTTTTGCCGAACTGCTCTCACTCAGCAAGGGGGACGCTTTTGCACCGCGCATTAGTGTCTGTACGTTCAGCAGTAACACCCGGATCACTTTGATCGAGCCTTCCTGCGGCAGCAATACCGCGATCATCGAGAGCTTAGGCGAAGTCCTCTTCGTCGACAGCGGATATGCACTTTATGAAGACGAGATGGTCGCTCTGTTCAGGAGGTTGCTGCCAGGTTTTGATGATATGAGGAAACGCATCTTCGTCACCCACGCGGACGTTGACCACTGCGGTCTGCTGCCGCTGTTCGACGAGATCATCGCCAGCCGCCAGACGTGCGACTGCCTCACAGCCCACTACAACGGCGAAGACGGCTTCCGTGAGAAGAACCCGCTCCACAAACCATATGTCAGGATCTGCAAGGCAGTTACCGGTTACCGCGCGCCTGACGCGTCGCGTTTGGTCGATATGTGGGGAGGGGATACGGTTGAACCCGCTGTCGAGAAGCAACGATTGCTCCAGCCCATCGGTTTTCTTGACGTCGGCGAAATGCATTTTGATGTTTTCCGGGGTGCCGGCGGACACCTGCCGGGCGAGACTGTGCTGATCGATTACGATCACCATGTCGCTTTTACCGGCGACATCTATGTTAATGTCCACGGCATGACCCGGGAGCAGGCTGAGTACAACCGCTACGCGCCGGTACTCATGACTTCAGTCGATACCGATCCCGTACTGTGCACTGCCGAGCGCGCCGCGATCATGCAGCGTCTCGGCGCCGGCGAATGGAAGATATTCGGCGCGCACGGAAGTGTGAAAGATTACAGTCTGGGCGTGAAGGGATAGTCGATCCTCGGGGTTATACTCCTCTCCTCAAGTACAAATAAAGTATGTTAAAATAAACTCCAGGAGGGTCAGGCTTTATGGATTCGATCAAGGTGTTTATTTGCGAAGACGAGAGTATCGTACGCGAGGGACTAAGAGACATGATCCCTTGGGAGAAGTACGGATTTGAGTTCGTGGGCGATGCGCCGGACGGCGAGATGGCGCTGCCGATGATAAGGGAACTGAAGCCTGATGTTCTTATTACTGACATAACGATGCCGTTCATGGATGGGCTGGCACTAAGCAAGGTCGTCATAAGCGAGCTTCCTGATATCAAGATCGTGATCATCAGCGGGTACAGTGATTTCGAGTATGCGAGACAGGCGATAGAGCTTGGCGTTGAGCAGTATCTCTTAAAGCCCGTAACGAAGGCTGACATGATCAAGGCGCTTGAGGGGATCAGGCAGAAGATCGTGGATGAGAATGAGCAGAAGAAATACCTGGGCAAGTACGAGCAGGAATTCAAGAAGTTTGAGAGATTCTCCCACAGGGCTTTCTTTGAGAAGCTCGTCGAGGGTTCATTGTCGGTCCAGGAGATCTATGAGGAGGCGAACAACCTCCATCTGAACCTGTCGGCAAACGGCTATAACCTTGTCATATTTACGATCAGGGACGTGCAGCAGTCCGGATATACAGACGAGGCTGCGAACGTTACCGAGGGACTCCTGAATCATTTTATGCAGTACCCGGACTTCATTATCTTCAGGTGCAACCTGCTGTCGTACGCGGTGCTGATCAAGGGCGATCAGGACCATCTGCCGCAGCTGTGTGACAAGTGCGTCGATATGATAAGGCAGCACTGCGAGGAATCGTCTGCACCGCTTGACTGGAATGTTGCAGTAGGTGTGCCGACGAACAGGCTTAGCGGACTGTCGAAATGCTATGCGGATGCGAACAGGGCTTTCGCATACAGGTACATGTTCCCGGACCGCCACATCTTTACTCCTGAACTCCTGAAGTCGGAGCAGTATGCACCGACCGCGATGCAGATAGATGCGATGGATGCCATGAAGCTCGATCCCATGATCATCAGGAACTTCGTTACGACGGGTACCCTTGACGAGGTCGAGGCTTTTACTGCAGAGTACCTTGGCAACCTCAACGGTGCGGAAGACACGATCATGTTCAGGTACTACCTCCTGGTCAGCATCCGCGTTAATGTCGAGATGGCACTCCGCGATATCGGGATCGAGGCGAATGACGCGGCTAAGAGCCTTCCTACGGTCGACATGAATACCGGCGCAGATGATGTGTCCAAGTTCCTTATCGATATCCTCACGACGGCTATCAGAGTGAGGGATGAGGAAGCGCTCAAGCGCAGCAGTGACATCATTGACAGCGCATTGAAATACATTGACAAGAATTACACGGACGAGAACATTTCCCTGGACAGCGTAGCGGTTGCAAGCAACATCAGCGCAAACTATCTGTGCGCATTGTTCAGCCAGAAGGTGGGCTTGTCCTTTGTCGAATACATAACAAAGAAGAGGATGGCGAAGGCCAGACAGCTGCTTAAGAACACGTCCAAGAGATCCGGCGAGATCGCGCTCGAGATCGGATATAAGGATCCGAGGTACTTCTCGTTCGTGTTCAAGAAGAAGCACGGGTGTACGCCCAGCCAGTACCGTAACGGAGAGATCGAGGAAGAATGAGCAAGCTCGCCAGACTGTTCGACAGGAATACCGTGCGGGGGAAGATGTACCGGTTGATCATGCAGATGTTCATACCGATACTGGCAATCCTCGTTATGATCTTTGTCATGATCATCACACGTAACCTGATCCTTAAGTCAGTAAGCGGCAACATCGCCGAGGCATCCAGGTTCAACCAGGACTTCAAGGACGAGGTCGACCTGAAGATGTACCTCTATGTCTCAGGCCGTAACCAGGATGTCCCGTGGGAGGACGTGGCATCGGCGAGGACCCTTGCCGTCAAGCTCCTCGAAAGCACCACCAACAACGACAGCCGCAAGGCCATGAACAACGTTCTCACGCTCTGCGACAACTTAAGCGAATATATGAACAGCATCAAGAATACGGAGCAGTACGACGAGAGGATGGTGCAGCTGGAGACGAACATCTACGGCATCACACAGCTCATCGAGGAACACTTCTACTCGTACCTGTATCACGAGGCCGGCGAGATGGCGAAGAACCAGACCCAGTTAGACTACTGGATGACGGGTGAGATCGCTTTCGTTGTGCTTGTGTTAGTACTCGTTACGCCTATCGTATTGAGGCACGCGCTTAGGATCAGCAAGAGCATTACGGACCCTATCCTCGCCATGAACACCAGAGTCGAGGAGATCGGCGGCGGCGACCTGACAGCCCATACGCCTGTCGAGACGGAGGACTCGTCACTTGCGATGCTGAGTGAAGGGATCGAGGACATGGTCGCAAGGCTCAATGTTCAGATCGAACTTAACCGCCAGGAGCAGATCCACCTGAAGGATATCGAGCTGGCGCTGATCCAGGCGCAGATCAATCCGCACTTCCTGTACAACACTCTGGACGCCATCGTCTGGCTCATCGAGATCGGCAGGAACGACCAGGCGGAAGAGATGGTCACCAGCCTGTCTTCATACTTCAGATCGTTCTTAAGTGACGGCCGTGACATCGTCACGATCGCCGAGGAACAGAACCACATCAGGAGTTACCTGGAGATCCAGCAGGTAAGGTACCGCGACATCATGGAATACGACATAAAGATCGCCCCCGCGATCGAGCAGTACAAGCTCCCCAAGATGACCCTGCAGCCCCTGATCGAGAATGCGATCTACCATGGATTAAAGCCCAAGAGAGGCAAGGGCATGATCACCGTCCTCGGCTATTCGAAGGGCGATTCCATCGTACTGGAGGTCAAAGACACCGGCGTCGGAATGTCACAGTATCAGCTCGATTCGCTGAGGAGCAGGATCACCGACGAAGACCAGACCAGCTTCGGCCTCGTGTCAGCATATAAGAGACTCAAATTACTGTATGGCGACCTCTGCTCTTTTGACGTCGAGAGCGGGCCCAACGAGGGCACGAAGATCGTGATACACATCCCACGAAAGGCGGATATTGATGATGAGACGGTTCTGTAGTTTGTTGCTTTGTTTGGCGCTTGTTCTTGCATCCGCCTTATGCCTGTCAGGATGCCATGGTTCATCCGATCCCACCACCTCGAAAGAGTTGTTCGTGGTCGGTTTCTCCCAGGTCGGCTCGGAGTCCGACTGGCGCCTGGCCAACACCAAATCCATGACTGAGACTTTCACCGAGGACAAAGGCTACGAGCTCCGCCTCGAGAACGCCAAGCAGCAGCAGGAGAACCAGTTCTCCGCCATCCGCAACTTCATGCTGGAAGGCGTCGACTGCATAGTCATAGCACCCACGATCGAACAGGGATGGGAGAACGTTCTGACCGAGGTCAAGAATGCCGGCATTCCCGTTATCATCCTTGACCGTTCCGTGTCGGTAACTGACAGTGATCTGTTCCTGTCTAATTTTGGTTCGGATTTCCTCAAGCAGGGCAACAAGTCGGTCGAGTGGCTTGAGAGCCAGGTCGAAGGTACCGTAGAAGAAGGCGATACACTGAAGATCCTGCACCTGCAGGGAACATATGGCGCGACCGCACAGATCCTCAGGACAAAGGCCATTGAAGTCGGCGTCGCCAAGCACAGTGACTGGGAATTCGCAGGTCAGCTCTATGGAGATTTTACAGAGGCCAAGGGCTACGAGGTAGTCAGTGATTTCCTGAGGACAAACAAGGATATCGACGTGCTCTACAGTGAGAACGACAACATGACTTTCGGTGCGATGCGCGCATTCGATGACTACGGTATAACATATGGCGAGGGAGGCCAGGTGAAGATCATCACCTTCGATGCCACCAAGAAAGCACTGCAGTACTGTCTCGAGGGCAAGATCAACCTGTGCGCCGAGTGCAACCCTCTCCAGGGCCCCGGCGTCGAGAAGCTGATCTGCGACTACAGGGACGGCAAGGAGATCCCCAAGCACGTGTATGCCGAGGAGTCAATATTTACTAAGGATGAGCTGACGCAGGAGTTTGTGGACGGGAGAGAATACTAAGCTCCGGATCCTATTCAGGAATTCAGTCGCTTCGCTTCGCTCGACTCCAAAGAATTCCTGAATAGGATCCTGCGCTGTCTGAAAGTTGATGAGGTTCCCGGAAAATTGTCCTCCGCGCTGGCGGGGAGTGACCGGGGTTGCTATGTACATGTAGACTCTCTGACATGTACACTTACATGTACTTAAGCAGCAAGCAAGATGCTCACTATCCATTAAATCTAAGATTGGGCCCCTTACCCGCTCTTCCTAACCTTCAGCTTCCAGCCGGCAGGCTCACCCTTATACTTCTTATGCTCGATCCCGGCAACAATAGCTTTCACGACATTATCAACAAATAACCTGCCATCATGCGCGAGGGAAGTGATGGCTCCCTTGTCGGAGGCGGCGTAGTAGCTGTCATCGAAGCTGACTATGGCGATCCCGGGAGCGGTCAGCCTGGCAAGCCTGTATGCGATCTCGTCGTTATGGCAGATGACTGCGGTGCAGCCGCCAAGCCCGGAGACAAAAGCCTTCAGGATGGAGTCATCCCGCTTCAGCAAACTGCGTCTGTCGGCGCCCGTTAACATAAGATTGGGAACATCAATGGGCAGGCCGAGTTCGGATAAGGTATTGATATATCCATCATATCTCTCAAGTCCGCGCGAATCGTCACAGCGCCAGATACCTGCGATCTTAGTATGGCCTGATGATGCGAGGTGGCGGACTAGCATCGATGCTCCGCCATAATTATCTTCAGCGATCAAGGCTTGATGTCCTTCTCCTGATTCATAAGCAGTGAAGAGATAAACTACTGCAACTCCGCGGCCTGCAAGCTGACTGCTGAGCTTGACGTTCGGGTTGGGGATGATGTTGCAGTAAGGTTCGATGATGACTGCGGCAGGGGGAGAGGCGAGGAGATCCGTCAGGATCTGACGCTCTTTGCCAAGGTCTCCATGCGTGCTCCTGCAGACAAGCTTGAGCTTGTGTGACTTAAGCTGCGGCCTGAGTAGACCGGTCAACTCGGGATATATATATTCGTCCTCGTCTTCGCATATAAAGACGACGGTGTCGCCAGATGCTGATGCGCCGTCCGCTAAGTAGGAGCCGCTGCCGCGCTTGCGTACAATAAGACCGCGCTGCTCCAGATCCGCCAGTGCAGAACGCACAGTCTGGCGGCTGCAGTTAAACTCGCTGCAGAGCTGAGCTTCGGTGGGGAGCTTGCTCCTTCCGTCGCTGCGCATGTGGCGGAGTTCCTGCTCAAGTTTGTTGATGATGTCGCGGTATTTGGTCGGCATTGGTCTGTCTCCGGGTTATTTGCTCTAATTATACACCAGACAGTGACTATACTTTATAATCTTCCAGGATCTCGTACGTATAAAGGCCTGTATACTCCACCTTGCGTAGCCTTAGATAAAGCAGGCCGGTCTTGTCCCTGTGATCCTCGTTGACAGTCGAATAGCCGTACGAAATAACAAACTTGCTCCCATCCGGCCCCGTAATACCCTCGAAAATGTATTCGTACTCATAATAAGTTATGTTGCCTTCACGATAACTCTCACCGCCGCCGTTATCATGATATCTGACTTTCGAGAAGTCAAATGACGTTATATCATATTCGCTGAATAACTGATCGAACCTATTTTTAAGGTCCCTGTCCGGATCGTTTTTGACATGCTGTGCGAACATCTCATAGAGTCTGTTGTTGTCACCATGTTCAAGACAGTATAATATCTCATTCTTTGCTGACGAGACTTTTTGCGCGTTTGCCTGATATTTGGATAGTCCGTCAATGATCCGCATCGCCGGGAAAGATAAAACGAAGCAGATAAATGCAACCTGTATAACTGCAATGATAATGATGACGACAGTGAATTTCTTCATTACGGTTACGAGCCTCCACGGATGACCAGGGATGTTTTGTTATATTATAGGTTATTTTAGTGCCTGAATAAAATAGAGGTACAAAAACAGGTACATCAACTCCCTCACCCCCATCCACCCTCAAAACACTCAAATAATTTCATCTCCCTGTAACATTCAGGCAAAACAAGACGAATATATTAACTACTTTCGGCATAGGGATTATCAATTATCAAACGCAAAATAACCTCTTCGTCAAATTGCGACATATATTTGGCGGATCGCCAAACATCGATGATAAGATATCCAACACAAAATCAGAAGATTTCAAACAAAAACGTGCAAACCGGGCAAACAACAGCCTGATTTGTACGCTCGAGTCCCCGGTCGAAAGCAAGTTGTATTTATGCAATTTTACCTTTTCGCGAAGGGGGTACGAGATTCGTTGACGGTATAAAACGTTTGGGATTAAATGTAGTCAGAACGCAGGAAAGGCCTGTGATTCGAGGACTTTATTAATGAAAGAGAGAGGTTAAGACAATGAAGAAATTTGTAACCAAGTTAGTTTCTTTTGCACTCGTTGGCGCAATGTCATTTGCTCTGGCCGGCTGTAAGAGCGGCGGAACATCCGAAGGTGGCGGAGACGGCAAGCTGATCAAGGTAGGTATCATCAACAACGATCCTAACGAGTCAGGTTATCGTACAGCTAACGACAAGGACATGAAGAATACCTTCACAAAGGAAAACGGCTATGATGCACAGTTCGCATACAGCCTCAAGAACGAAGAGCAGATCGCAGCAGCTCAGAAGTATGTTCAGGATGGCGTTGACTATCTCCTCATCTCTGCAGCAGGTACATCAGGTTGGGATTCAGTTCTTCAGGACGCTAAGAATGCCGGCATTAAGGTAATCCTGTTCGACAGAACTATCGATGCAGACGAGAGCCTCTATGAAGCTTCTATCGTTTCCGATATGGCTAAGGAAGGCCAGACAGCAGTTGATTGGCTCGCTTCACAGAATCTCCCTGAGTACAACATCATCCATATCCAGGGCGTTATGGGTTCATCAGCTCAGATCGGCCGTTCCGGCGCTCTCGATACAAAGGTTGGCGCAGAGGCTACATGGAACATCATCACTCAGCAGACAGGTAACTGGAGTGCAGAGGAAGCTCAGCAGATCGTTCAGGCTCAGATCGACGCCGGCAAGAAGTTCAACGTAATCTACGCTGAGAACGACGACATGGCTAAGGGTGCCGTTCAGGCTCTCGATAAGGCAGGCATCTCTCACGGTGTTGGCAAGGACGTTATTATCATCGGTTTCGACTGCAACAAGTGGGCTCTCCAGGAACTCCTCGCAGGCAACTGGAACTATGATGGTCAGTGCAATCCTTTCCAGGCTTCTTACATCAATGACATCATCAAGAATGGTGCTAAGCAGAAGACAGTCATCATGGAAGAGAAGGGCTTCGACGCTTCAACTATCACACAGGCTGACGTTGACCAGTACGGTATCTGATAATCAGTTTTAGATAACCATATAGGAACCAAACAGAATGTGCGGTGCGGTTTTCACCGCCCCGCACATTCTTTTTTTATAAACAGGAGACGGTATTATGGAAAACAGCTCTTTACTTGAAATGCGCGGAATATGCAAATATTTCCTGGGTGTACGCGCATTGGAGCAAGTGGATTTTACTTTGAGGGAAGGCGAGATCCATGCACTTATGGGAGAGAATGGTGCAGGTAAATCAACTCTCATCAAGGTCTTGACAGGTGTATACGCCAAGGATGGCGGTGAGATCAAGCTGTCAGGTAAGCATGTCTCTATCAGATCACCTCAGGATGCACAGAATTCCGGCATCAGTACAGTGTACCAGGAGATCACTCTTTGTCCGAACCTGACAGTTGCAGAGAACATGTTCATCGGACGTACAAAAGGCCAGCTTACAAACTGGAAGCAGATAAATGCCCGTGCAGAGGAATTGCTCGAGTCACTCGGCATCCCGGCTCTGCCTCAGCAGCAGCTCGGCAGCTGCTCCATCGCTGTTCAGCAGATGGTAGCAATAGCACGTGCAGTCGATATGGAATGTAAAGTCCTTATCCTGGACGAACCTACTTCCTCGCTTGACGAACAGGAAGTTGAGAAATTATTCAAGTTGATGCTCTCACTTAAGGAGAAGGGCGTCGGCATAATCTTCGTCACACATTTTCTTGAACAGGTTTATGAAGTATGCGACCGCATAACCGTACTCCGTGACGGTCAGCTGGTCGGTGAATATATAATCGAAGATCTTCCCAGAGTTAAGCTCGTATCCAAGATGCTCGGCAAGGACTTGGACGACATGGCGGACATCAAGGGTGAAGCTGATGCTGATAAGGTCGATTACGACAGTACCCCGGTATATGAGGCTAAGGATCTTGCAGGAACTACCGGCATCAAGCCTTTCGATTTTCAGATCCACAAGGGTGAGGTCAACGGATTTACGGGTCTTTTGGGTTCCGGCCGAAGCGAGTGTGTACGTGCCATCTACGGTGCGGACAAGGTTACGGGCGGTACCGTAAAGATGGACGGCAAGCAGATCAGGATCAATAAGCCGCTCGATGCCATGAAGCACGGAATATTCTATCTTGCAGAGGACAGAAAGCGCGACGGTATCGTAGGCGACCTGTCAGTAAGGGAGAATATCATCCTCGCTCTTCAGGTATTGAAGGGATTCTTCAGACCTATATCCAGATCGCAGGCAGAAGCCTTTGCTGATGAGTACATCAAGCTCCTCAACATCAAGACGGCTTCTTCTGATACTCCGATCAAATCACTCTCAGGCGGCAACCAGCAGAAGGTTATCCTGGCTAGGTGGCTCCTGGCAAATCCCATCTATCTTATCCTTGACGAGCCTACGAGAGGTATCGACATCGGAACGAAGATAGAGATACAGAAGCTCGTCCTGAAGCTTGCTTCAGAAGGCAAGAGCGTCACGTTCATCTCCTCCGAGATCGATGAGATGCTCCGTACATGTTCAAGACTCATCGTAATGCGCGACGGCAAGGTCGTAGGCGAACTGTCCGGTGATGATCTGACACAGAATAAGATAATGGCAACAATTGCTGGAGGTGAATCCTGATGTCGACTAATCAGAAATTATTAAAGCCCAATCAGGCGTCAGGCGGAATAATCGCCAAGATCTTCTCAAAGCAGATCATTATTCCTTTGATCGCCCTTCTGGCTCTCGTATTGTTTAATCTGATCGCTGATCCGTCATTCTTCAATATCACGCTCAAAGAGACAAATGACGGAAACAACGTACTTGCAGGCAATATCATCTCTGTCATAGATTACGGCTCGGAGCTTGCGATACTTGCTATCGGAATGACCCTTGTTACATCGGCTTCCGGCGGACAGGATATCTCCGTAGGCGCCACCATCGCGATCGCAGGAAGTGTTGTCATGAGAGTTCTCTGCGGAGACAATTCCGCACCTACCGAACTGCAGTCTTCGATACTCGTTGCATTCATCGTTGCAGTTCTCGTATCGATGCTTTTCGGAGCGTTCAACGGTGTCCTCGTTGCTTACTTCAAGATACAGCCGATGGTCGCGACCTTGATCATGTTCACGGCCGGACGTTCCATTGCAGGATGGATCAATGAGAATAAGATCATGAACATCTCACCCGAGTGTTCCAAGGAGTTCTCCTACTTTGGAAATAACTTCCCGGGTATGCCGGTACCTACACCGGTATTCATCGCAGCGGTCTGCATGATAATCATCGCGCTTGTACTGAAGTTCACCAACTTAAGACTCTATTCACAGTCTGTCGGTATCAATCCGAACTCATCCAAGCTCAATGGTATCAATCCCCAGGTTGTAAAGCTCATCACTTATATAATCCTTGGTGTATGTGTTGCCGTTGCAGGATTCATCAAGGTCAGCAGACTCTCTACTATCAATTACAGCAACATCGGTAAGGACATAGAGATGGACGTTATCCTCGCAGTAGCTCTCGGCGGCAACCCGCTGGGCGGAGGTAAGTTCAACATCACCGCATCGATAATCGGTGCCTATGTAATCCAGATGCTCACTACAACTCTTACGAAGTATGATGTCAAGTCAACTGAGATCCCTGCATACAAGGCGATCGTTGTCATCATCCTTGTCGTTGTAAGTGCTCCTGTCGTCCGTCAGAAGATGACACAGATCAAGAATAAACTGACTGCTTCAAAGGTCGGGAAGGAGGTGTCCTGATATGTTGTTTACAATGAATACGAATACACCTCAGGTCCCCAAGCTTAAGAAGAGAGCAGGTCTTACGGATACAAACCTTCTGCTCATCATTACGATCGCAGTATTTGTGGTAATGTACATATGCGCAGTAGCATTCCTCGGTGAAGGTTTTGCCAAGCCGCAGCAGTTCTTCAATATCCTTAACGAGAATGCGTACATGATCATACTGTCATGCGGCATGACACTCGTCATGATCACCGGAGGCATCGACATCTCCGTAGGACAGGTAACATCACTTGTTGCAATGTGCTGTGCCGTATATCTCGACAGGAATGTACTCTATCCTGATAAGTACGATAACCCCGGAAGTCCACTGGTCGCACTGCTCATCGCACTTGCCATCGGACTCGGATTCGGACTTGTTCAGGGATTCCTCGTTGCATATCTGGACATTCAGCCGTTCATAGTCACACTCGCGGGACTCTTCTTCGCGAAAGGCATGACCACGATCGTCTATGCCAAGCAGTTCAATGTTGAGAACGAGGCTTTCAAGGTGCTTAAAGAGAAGAGGATCGAAGTTCCCGGAATGGGATCTACCAACAGACTGGGTAACTACGTACCTGCTTATGTTGAGATAGGCGTCATAGTTGCAATTGCCCTGGTAATCCTCCTGTTCGCTCTCCTGAGATGGACAAAGATCGGAAGAAGCTTCTATGCGGTAGGCGGCAACAACCAGAGCGCCAACATGCTCGGTATCAACGTAAAGCGTACAAAGTTCATTGCACACCTGATGTGCGGACTCCTTGCAGGTATCGGCGGTTATATATTCTTCATGCACGTCGGTTCAGGTTCTCCTTCTCACGCATCAGGTGCCGAGATGAACGCGATCGCATCTTCCATCGTCGGCGGCACGATGCTGACCGGCGGCGTCGGTAACATCGCAGGCACATTCTTCGGTGTTCTGTCGATGAGTACGATCAAGATCATCGTTGCTTCGCTCGGTCTGGATGAGGCATGGTGGACAAACATCACAGTTGCTGCAATGCTGTGCATCTTCCTGCTTGTACAGAGCATCATCCTGTCGCGCAAGAACAAAGCAAAGAAATAATCTACTCTACCGGAGGCCTTAAATGAAATACGAATTTTGGCTTGTTGTAGGAAGTCAGTTCCTCTATGGCAATGAAGTGCTCGAGACAGTAGACAGGAGATCTTCCGAGATCGCTGCCAGGCTCTCTGAAGTACTTCCTTACAAGGTGGTCTATAAGGTCACTGCAAAGACCAACAGGGAAGTAACTGACACGGTACGTGAAGCTAATTACAGACCGGAATGCGCAGGCATCATCACATGGTGCCACACATTCTCTCCTTCCAAGATGTGGATCGACGGTCTCAGGGATCTTAATAAGCCCTGGTGCCATCTGGCAACACAGTACAATGTGGAGATCCCCAACGAAGAGATCGACATGGACTTCATGAACCTCAATCAGGCAGCCCACGGCGACCGTGAGCACGGATTCATCGGCGCACGCTTAAGAAAGCCCCGTAAGGTCATCGCAGGCCACTGGACTGATGCCAGGGTACATAAAAGGCTCGGAGACTGGATGAAGTCTGCAGTCGGTGCAGCCGTATCCAGGGACATGAAGGTCATGAGATTCGGTGACAACATGCGCGAGGTCGCAGTTACCGAAGGCGATAAGGTAGAGGCTCAGATCAAGCTCGGCTGGCAGGTCAATACATGGGCTGTAGGCGATCTTGTTGCAGAGATGGACAAGGTCACGGAAGCTCAGATCGATGAGCTCGTTGAGACTTATAAGGCATCCTATGACATCGCGACCGACAACATCGAAGCGATCCGCTATCAGGCGAAGGAAGAGATCGCCATCAGGAACATGATGGACCGTGAAGGCTGCAAGGCATTCTCAAATACTTTCCAGGACCTGTACGGAATGGAACAGCTCCCGGGACTCGCATCCCAGCATCTGATGGCTCAGGGCTACGGATACGGCGGTGAAGGTGACTGGAAGGTATCAGCCCTTACTGCCATCATGAAGGCAATGGGTGAAGGCGGCAACGGCTCATCTGCATTCATGGAGGACTACACTTATCACCTCGTAGAGGGACAGGAGTATTCACTCGGTGCCCACATGCTGGAAGTATGCCCCTCACTGGCAGCAGGCAGGCCAAGGATCGAGACACATCACCTTGGTATCGGCATGAATGCCAAAGATCCCGCCAGACTCGTTTTCGAAGGCAAGGAAGGCGACGGCATCGTAGCTTCCCTGATCGATATGGGCGGCAGGCTCCGTCTTATCGTTCAGGACATCAGGTGCGTCAAGCCCATCATGCCCATGCCTAATCTCCCCGTTGCAAGAGTAATGTGGAGAGCAATGCCTGATCTTCTTACGGGCGTTGAGTGCTGGATCACTGCAGGCGGCGCACACCATACGGTACTGTCCTATGACGTAACTGCTGAGATGATGCGCGACTGGGCAAACATCATGGACATCGAATTTGTACATATCTCGAAGGATACGACTCCGGAGAGACTGGAAGACGAGCTCCTCGTAAAGGACCTTGTCTGGAAACTTAAGTAATAAAGAAGACGTAACGGTTGATGCACCTGCCGTCACCTCCTCAGCGGCGGATGCACCAACCTAAGTCTTCTGTATTTTTGTCAGGAGGATAAACGATGGATTTTACAAGATCTGCACTTGGAATTGAATTAGGTTCTACACGTATCAAGGCCGTCCTGATCGATGAGAGGTTCATACCCGTCGCATCAGGCGATTTTGAGTGGGAAAACCAGCTCGTGGACGGCATCTGGACATACTCTTCAGACATGATCCACAAGGGACTTCAGACATGTTTTGCAAACCTCAAGGCTGATGTGAAGGAGAAGTTCGGACAAACGCTTACGACAGTCGGAGCGATTGGTATCTCAGCTATGATGCACGGTTATCTTCCTTTCGATAAGGACGGATCTCAGCTGGCCGAATTCCGCACATGGCGCAACACCATAACGGGCGAGGCTGCTGAGAAGCTCACTGAACTCTTCGGCTTCAACATCCCTCAGAGATGGAGCATCGCGCATCTGTACCAGGCGATGCTGAACAAGGAAGATCACGTGGGTGACATCGCATTTCTCACGACACTTGCAGGCTACATCCATTGGCGCTTATCCGGCTCGAAAGTGATGGGCGTCGGCGAAGCCTCCGGCATGTTCCCGATCGACAGTTCCGTCTGCGATTACGACCAGACGATGATAGATAAGTTCAAGGACCTGACAGGCGTTAACTTAAGGGACATCCTTCCAAAGGTCGTACCCGCCGGAGTTGATGCAGGCGTTCTTACGGAAGAGGGAGCACTGTTCCTCGATCCTGAAGGCGACCTTAAGGCCGGTATCCCTCTGGCACCTTGCGAGGGCGACGCAGGAACGGGCATGGTCGCAACTAATTCAGTACGCGTCAGGACAGGCAACGTCAGTGCAGGTACTTCTGACTTTGCCATGATCGTAACGGATCACCCCCTGGGCGTGCACCGTGAGATCGACATGGTAACAACGCCTGACGGTTCTCCTGTTGCCATGGTCCACTGCAATAACTGCACATCTGACATCAATGCATGGATAAACCTCTTTGGAGAGTTTGCATCATTGATGGGCATCGATGTATCCAAGGGAGAACTCTTTACAAAGCTGTTTACGGTTGCCGCAGAAGGTGATGCTGACTGTGGCGGACTTATGTCGTATAATTATTTCTCGGGCGAGGGTGTAACGGATCTCGATTCAGGAAGACCCGTGTTCGCACGCAGGCAGAACTGCAGCTTCACTCTTGCCAACTTCATGAGAACGCATCTCTATTCCGCACTTGCCACGCTCAAGATCGGAATGGATATCCTTCAGAGAGAAGAGCAGGTTGCGATCGATAAGCTCTTAGGCCACGGCGGATTCTTCAAGACTCCCGTGATCGGCCAGAAGATATTGAGCGCAGCCGTTAACGCCCCTGTATCCGTCATGGAGACGGCAGGCGAGGGAGGCCCTTACGGCATGGCACTGCTGGGCGCTTACCTGATCAATAAGGATGAGGGAATGACACTTCCTGATTTTCTTGATTACAAGGTATTTGCAGGTGCGTCATGCTCTACGGTCATGGCAGACAGGAATGAGATCGAAGGATTTGCGAAGTTCCTGCGTGACTACTGTAATGCGCTTCCCATGGAGAAGATCGCAACGGAGGTACTCTGATATGCTGGAAGAAATTAAGAAACTTGTCTGTGACGCAAATCTCCTGCTTCCCAGATACGGGCTAGTCACATTCACATGGGGCAATGTAAGCGGCATCGACCGTGAGGCGGGCCTTGTCGTGATCAAGCCTTCGGGAGTTGAATACGATAACATGGCCCCTGAGGATATGGTCGTAGTCGACATGAACGGCAAAGTCGTTGAAGGCAAGTGGAAGCCGTCAAGTGACACTGCTACGCACTGCGCCCTGTACAGGGCTTTCCCGAACATCGGGGGAGTGGTGCACACGCACTCGAGATGGGCAACTTCTTTCGCCCAGGCAGGCAAGGCGATCCCCGCGATGGGAACCACGCAGGGCGACTATTTCTATGGCGATATCCCGTGTACGCGCCCCATGACCGATGAAGAGATCAAGGGCGAGTATGAACTTGAGACAGGTAATGTTATAATCGAGACGTTCAAGGATAAGGATCCTGATGCGGTGCCGGGCGTGCTCGTGTACTCGCATGGGCCTTTCGTGTGGGGGACAGACCCCATGAATGCCGTTCATAACGCAGTCGTTATGGAAGAAGTGGCGTTCATGGACTATCATGCGCTGATGCTTGATCCTTCGCACACGGGCATGCAGCAGACGCTGCTGGACAAACATTATCTTCGCAAGCACGGCGCAAATGCCTACTACGGACAGGGGTGAACTTATGAATGCACATGAACTTGAGATCCTGGCGACCAAAGCAAGACTTTTGATCCTGGAAGCCGTCCACACGGCAAAATCCGGTCATCCCGGCGGATCTTTATCCTGCGTGGATACACTTATCAAATTGTATTTTGACGAGATGAACGTATCTGTTGACGATCCTCAGGATCCGGACAGAGACAGGTTCGTCCTCTCCAAGGGACACTGTTCTCCGGCGCTTTATTCCGTTCTGGCACTGAAGGGTTTCTTCCCGGTGGAAGACATCTCTTTGTTCCGCTCGATCAAGGCACATTATTCAGGACATCCTGACATGGTCAATGTCAGAGGCGTCGATATGTCGACCGGCTCGCTCGGACAGGGCATAAGCGCTGCTGTCGGCATGGCGCTTGCAACACACGTTAATAAGCGGAACTACCGCGTCTATGCGATGCTCGGTGACGGCGAGATCGCTGAAGGACAGGTCTGGGAGGCAGCTATGGCAGCCTCGAAATGGCACCTTAGTAACCTCCTTGCATTCGTTGATGTCAACGGACTGCAGATCGACGGCAAGACTGCTGATGTAATGCCGTCAGAGCCGCTGGACAAGAAGTTCGAGGCGTTTGGATGGAATGTCATTAAGTGTGACGGCCATGACTTCGACGCTCTGGGTAAGTCGATGGCTGATGCCCGTGCATGCACGGACAAGCCGTCTGTGGTATTGCTCTCCACCACCAAGGGTAAGGGCGTAAGCTTCATGGAGAACAATGCCGGATGGCACGGCAAGGCACCGGATGACGAACAGTATGAGACAGCTGTCAAAGAACTTAAAGAACACCTTGCAAGCCTTGGTGTGACGGAGGGATAAGATATGGACAAGAAAGCAACACGTGCAGCATATGGTGAGGCACTTTGTGAACTGGCAGAGCGTTATCCGCAGCTGGTAGTCCTCGATGCAGACCTTGCAGCAGCAACAATGACCAAAGGCTTTGCAGCCGCTTATCCCGACAGGTTCTTCGACTGCGGCATCGCGGAAGCGAACATGACGGCGATCGCGGCAGGCATGTCAACGGCAGGCCTTAAGCCGTTCACGAATACATTTGCGATCTTTGCGGCAGGAAGAGCTTATGAACAGGTTCGTAACTCCATCGCATATCCGCACCTCAATGTCGTCTGCGTAGGATCGCACGGCGGCGTATCGGTAGGTGAGGACGGCGCGACACACCAGATGATCGAGGACCTGGCGCTGATGCGTGCGATCCCCGGGATGGTCGTGGTCAACCCCTGCGATGCTTATGAGATGAGAGCAGCAGTTGAGGCTCTTATCAACTATAACGGCCCTGCATATCTCCGTCTCGGCAGATCACCTGTTGACGTTGTTACGGAGGGAGTATCCGGTTACAAGTTTGAACTCGGCAAGGGCGCAGTCCTCAAAGAGGGAACAGATGTAACGATCGTTGCAACAGGCCTCGGCGTTCAGCTGTCTTTGGGTGCTGCAGAATTGCTTAGTGCTTCCGGAATATCCGCAGAAGTTATCGATATCCATACAGTCAAGCCTCTGGATAATGAGCTGATCGTTAAGTCGGCATCGAAAACGGGCTGTGTCGTCACAGTCGAAGAGCATAATGTCATCGGCGGCCTCGGCGGCGCGGTCTGCGAGCTGCTCAGTGCTGAGTGTCCCGTGCCTGTATTGAGGCATGGAGTCGATGATGTTTTCGGCAGGAGCGGCAAGGCTTCCGAGGTGCTGGAGTACTTTGGACTGACAGCTGAAGGCGTTGCTGAGAAGGCGAAAAGGGCGGTTGAGTTGAAGAAGTAAGAGGTGCTTCCGGCGCTCCGGACAATGTTTCCGGGGACAGTCGCTCGCATGATAAGACGCAAATGTGTGCAACACATTTGCGTTTTTTTGCCGCTCGGCTCCAAAGATCCCCGGAAAATTGTCCTTCGCGCCGCGGGGAGTGACTGGGGTGTGGAGTGACTTGAGCGAAGGTGAAGTGTGCCGGGGGCGTGCCGGGTCATGTCGGGTTCGTGACAGTGTGGACAGGGTTGATCAATGTTTTAGGTTTGATCAAAACCTGCGTGCTCAGTAAAATGCTCAATGTAGTGCACGCTACCTTGAGCGATCTGCTGCGTGCTCAGTAAAGTGCTCAATGTAATGCGCACTACCTTGAGCAATCTGCTGCGTATTCAGTAAAGTGCTCAATGTA
>DGUI01000055.1:60601-86189 GCA_002394605.1 Mageeibacillus sp. UBA4314
ATCTGCTACGTGCTCAGTAAAGTGCACCAGTTTGTCAGTCTCTTCTATCCAAGATTTTTCTTTTATTTGGATTACATCATTATCGTGATATCATATACCTATGGAAACGAAGACTAACAAATCTTACATAGTCCTGACGATAATAATCCTTGTCATAATGACTCTCACCCTCACCGGGTTCGTCTTAACATACGCGGCGACATTCCTGATCGCGGCCCTTGTTGCGATGGTGTTCGGGATAATAAGACTCGTGAGGATAGGGAGGAAGAAGCCTAAGGGTCCGGGGATCGGACAGTTTATCGCGGTGTTTATTGTTGCTGCCGTGTTAGTCAATATCGGGTGTCCGCTCGTGTCGCCTTTCGCGTGGCAGTTTAAGTTTGACAGGCTATATACGGGGAGGTACAGTCCCCATAGAGATGGTTTCGTAGAGGAGATCCCTAAGGGGGCGACTGATTATTCTTATGAGTTCATGCCGAGCATCATGCAGGGGAACGGGTATACTTTCGTGGGGTTTATGGCGCCTTCAGGGTATGCTGATGAGCTGAGAGCGAAGCTGGAGGAAGAAGGGATTAAGACAGTGACAGAAGATCTGCCGTTCTATCTTCCGAGAGAGGTCAGGGAGCAGCACCAGGGTGGCACGTTCTATGAATTGTATAACAACGGCAATGAACACCGCCCGCATTTGCTGGTCGTTATGATCGACGGGGATTACGTGGCGTACAGCGATAATTAAGACAATCCGTAGTCGTCTGCGCAGCGCTTGAGACCATCAAGGACGCTTGAGAACCTGACTCCGAGATCTGCTGCTTTGGAACAGTCCATCCATAAGTTGTGGGAAGGCTCACAGTCGTTGATCCTGATATCCCTGCCGATGTAACTTGTAAACTCACGCGTCACGTCATATGTGGACATGTCAGTCTCACTTCCGTAATTATAAGCGCCGCCCGGGAGCCTGATCACCGCCGGGATACTCTCGCAAACTTCCGCCAGATAAGTCACACCGCGAAACTCACTGCTGCTGAAGTTCAGCTGATCTTTCGCAGACATCACCAGATCCAGATAATTTGCTCGAGTGCTGCCCAGATCATACATCCATTCGGCCCTAAGCATGACGGCATCAGGATCGATGTCCAGAACACGCTCTTCCATTTCGAGCTTGTGGCGCGCGTAGGTGTTGCCGGGGGCAGTATCTGATTCCGTGTACGGGCCTTCAGAAGAAGATGCACTGTACACCTGATCGGAGCTGAAGCAGATGAGCTTGCGGCCACGTGACGCACGTGCCAGGTAAGTGGGGATAACGACGTTTGCAAGGTGTGATGCATCAGGATCTCTCTCGCATGTCCCGATATCTGAGATCGCTGCTGTGTGAACGATAGCATCAGGAGAGATGTCATCGATCATCCTTGTAACCGCATCCTGATCCATGCCGCGCAGTGAAGGTGAGCTTACTGCTCCTTCAACCGTCTGCATCAGCTTATGTCCCACAAATCCAGTAGAACCGGTTATCAGTATCTTCATAAAAGATTGTTTCCTTGTTGTTAATATGTAGTTAATTGTATCATCGTGCTAACCGCGATACAATTTAGTATATAAATATATTTGAGAAGGATGTGGATATGGCTGAGAAGTTCATTTTGGTCAGACCTTTTTACGGCATCAACATACATACAGACGCGCAGGGCGAGTTCGGAACCGTACTGCACAGTAATGATGTCTTTCCGGATCTGCCCTTGATAACTGCGGCCACCATCCTTGAACAGGCAGAGGATTATGAAGTGGAGGTCATTGAAGCCGTAGTAGGTAAGATGCTTCCTGATGAATTACTGTCGAAGATCTATATCAGCAGCTTTGATACGGCGATCGTGAAGACGACTGCTGCTTCGTTCAAGAGTGACCTTGAGGTTGCACACCGGATCAAGAAGAATGCGCCCGGATGCACCGTGATGGTCGCAGGGCAGGCTGTCCGGGTCATGAAGGACTGGATCTACGATAATACGGATGTCGACGTGGTCATCGATGAGCCTTTGGACCTTTATATCTACAGGTATGTGTACGGCGCTGATGCTGATATGAACGATCTGCCGTGTCCTGATTACACACTTGTGGATTACAGACAGTATATTGACGATTACAACAATGTACGCCTGACACTCCAGGCAAGCAGGGGATGTCTGATGGGATGCAGGTTCTGTCCTTATGTCAGATACTACGACCATTATGAAGAGAGGGATGCCGCTAAGGTGTTTGAAGACTTTAAGACACTTGCATCGCTCGGTGCGGATGTCATTCAGTTCAGGGATCAGTTCTTCACATGCAACAGGAACAGGATAAAGGAGTTCTGCAGAATGGTCATAGAGTCCGGCATCAAAGTGCGCTGGATCTGTGAGACGAAGCTCGACAGTCTTGACAGGGAGACTGTAGATCTCATGAAGGAGGCCGGACTGTTCCTTATCTGCTTTGGCGTGGAGTCAGGCGATAAGAAGATACTTGATGCTTACAGCAGTCATAAGGGCAGCTTTGATGATCAGAAGGGCGGCATCGAATACTTGAGAAGTCTTGGCATCCTGACAATGGCTTTCTACGTCGTCGGATTTCCTGAAGATACATGGGAAACGATCGAGACGACCTACAGGTATGCAGACAGCCTTGACAGTGACATAGTGGCATTCAACGAGTACTGCGATTTCGATCTGTCGGGGATCGGGAATATAACACCTGACGTGTTTGCTTCATTTGAGAATAGCATATTGACCGGAAGACCCACGAACCTCACAAGGGAAGAGATCCTTTATGCAGTCGAACTGTTCCATACAATGTACACACTGAAGCGCGAGCCTCTCAAGCGCGCATATGATTATAATCACAAACTTGTCCTGCATAACCGGAGTGTTGCATCGGAGATCTCAAAGTACGAGAAGGATCTGATCTCGATGAGCAGGGAGATCAGGGTCGTGGACAGCAAGCGTTTCTGAAGATCTTAAACTTATCTTCGTCCCATGTCCTGAAGTCATCGCCGACCAGTCCGCCGGTATCGGGTGAGTTCGGATTGAAGCACCAGAATGTGTGATTCAGCTGATGCTCTGTGATCAGATCCGTAAGGCAGTTCATCCATCTGATGTTATCTCCGGTAAGGAAACCGCCCCATTCTCCGATGAATACCGGAGCTATGTTTTCTTCATGGATATATAACCAGAACTTATGCCAGTTCTCATCGTACAGACGTCTCTGATCAAAGCCGCCTTCAAACCACGGCTGCATGAATACGTCAGGTCCGTATTCATGTATGGAATACACGATCTGTCTGTTGCGCTCTTCTGATCCCAGATCGACCGGAAAGTCCCTGACTCCCATGAGGTTTGCACCCCACCATGTGTTGTGGTAATCATTGACATCTGTCGATGTAAAATCGTTGGCGGCAATATCCCTGGGATATATCTGTATGCCTTCGATCAGGACAAGTGCGTTCGGGTTGTTGTCAAGCACTGTGTTTGCTGCAAGTTCAGCTGTCTTCTTCCAGTTGTTGACATCGTCTGACCCGTTCCATATGGCGCGCACTTTGTCTCCGGGAGCTCCGTGCGGCTCGTTCTTAAGATCGTAAGCTATTATGGTGTCATCATCCCTGTATCTTGCTGAGATCCAGGCAAGTGATGATAAATACTGCTCCGTTGTTATCTTCTCCGTGTGCCAGACAGGCTTTATGTGCCCCATGATGTCAGTCTCTGCCGAATGTATGTCGATGATGATGCGCATCCCGTACTTCCTTGTAAGCCCGACGAAAAAGTCAAATATCTCCAGGCTGTTCATACCGCACAGATCATCATTGATGCCTTTGTGATAATCAGCTTCAGGGTATATACCGGCTTTCCAGTTCAGCAGCAGTTCAGAAGAGAAGGGAAGCCTGAGACAGTTTATCCCTCGCTCCGAGATCTCAGCGATCATGTCCTCAAGCCTGCGGTTCCATACACCGTCAACAAGGTTTGTTCCGGTATTATAACCAAACCAGTTACAGCCGGTTATCCAAACCGTCCTGCCGCTGCGATCAACGATCCTGTTGCCGTCAGTAGTAAGCCATCCGCTTATCTTGGTTTCCATAAGTAACATTATACCGTCATCAATGTTATAATTCATCATAAGTTATTATGAAAGGATCCATGATGGCACGGGAGAAGAAGAGGAAGACAAAACTGCTCATCGAGATCGCCACGGCGGTCTTGCCTGTTTTTATCCTGATCTCCGCTCTTCATGCATTTCTTCTCTTCGAGAGCATCGGCAGCAGTTATGAGCAAGCCTATGATCAGATCCTTGATGTCAATCTTGACAAGCTCGATACTATCGAATACATCCACAAAGAATGGCTCATCGATTACTGGCACCAGCACCCTGATCATGCACTGAAGAAGATCAGCCTTCAAGAGGATCAGAAACTGTGGGACTACATAGGCGATCCCGGTGTCATCACTTCTAAAGACAGACCGGAAGCCTGGACAAACGAGTGGTTTAACCAGATCGAAGATCCCAAGATCCAAAGGTTAGCAGCAAGGAACAGTTATCAATGGTTCTACGACGTAATGGAGATGTATTACGAGGATGCTGACGGTGATGTGCTCTTTATCATAAGTGCTGACCCTGGGGGACGGGCATATGTGTATTTCGACGAGTGTAAGGACAGGAGTGAACGCTATTTTATCGGCAGGTATATCAAGGTGGATTATGCTGAGCATCCCGGACTGAAAGACGCGATCAACATGAACAGTTCTGCTACTGTCTTTGAGAGGACTAAGGACTTTCCGCACAAGGGGGATTATTATATCGCGTATAAGCCCCTCATATACGGCGGCAAGGTCAAGGCTTTCATCGGATACGGGATCGATTGGAACAGGGTCCGGTACCAGGCTAATGATACATTCTTTATGGTCACATGCGTCAGTACATCAGGCGTTGCCATCTTCTTTCTGATCCTGTTCTTCCTCATCTACAGAAGGGCGATCAGGCCTGTCACCCGCATCCAGTCGACGCTGCGCGAATACACTAACGATAAGGACAGCTCGAAAGTTTTATCCCGCATGAACGACATCAAGCTGCATAACGAGATCGGACAGCTCTCGAACGATATCTCTGACCTCGCTCTCGAGATCGACGAATATACTGACGATATCGTCAAGATGACGAGCGAGAACCAGCGTGTCGCGACTGAGCTCGACATGGCAAGGGACATTCAGAAAGGCCAGCTCCCGTCGACTTTCCCTGCGTTCCCCGAACGAACTGATTTTGACATCTACGCAATGATGACACCCGCCAAGGAAGTCGGCGGCGACTTCTACGATTTCTTCCTCATCGACGACGACCATCTCGCAATGGTAATTGCAGATGTTTCCGGCAAGGGTATCCCTGCCTCGCTCTTCATGATGATGACCAAGATGATGATCCATAACTATGCGATGATGGGAATGTCCCCTCACGAAGTCCTCGAGAAGACTAACGAGATGATCTGCAGCAACAACCCGCAGAAAATGTTTGTTACCGTCTGGTTCGGCATCCTTGAGATATCAACAGGCAAGGTGATCGCTTCCAATGCCGGTCATGAGTATCCTGTACTGAAGGCTCCGGGCGGCTCATACGAATTGTTCAAAGAGAAGCACGGTTTTGTCATTGGCGGATTACCGAACAAAAAATATACGGATTATGAGTTTACGCTCGATGTCGGCGGGGCTCTCTTCGTCTACACGGACGGCATTCCCGAAGCTACTGACACTGAGAATAATGCATACGGCACCACCAGGATGACGGATGCCCTTAACACAAGCAAAGACGGTACTCCCCACGAGGCGATCGACAGAGTCTTTGAGGATCTCCGCTCCTTCACAGGCGATGCAGACCAGTTTGACGACATCACCATGATGTGCGTATGTCGAAAGTGATCAGGTTTGTGTTATAATAAATTTGATTTTCTTGAATTGTAATCTTGGAGGAGCACTATGGAAATAAAAATGGATCGTGTCGGAGATGAACTGACAGTTGCAGTTGTTGGAAGGCTTGATACGCTCACGGCTCCCGAGCTCGAGCAGAAACTGAGGGCTTCACTTGACGGAGTTAAGTCTCTTGTATTTGATTTTAAGGAACTTGAGTATATATCAAGTGCAGGTCTGAGAGTTCTTCTTACTGCAATGCAGGCTATGGACGGCAAGGGTACGATGAAGGTTACCAATGTATCTGATGTCGTTATGAGTGTATTTGAGATCACAGGCTTTGCTGATGATCTGAATATCGAATGAGTTGAGTTTATTTGTTCGATCAGAGGATGCCCCGGGTACGGGGCATTTTTATTGGAGTTTTTTTGGGGTGTCCGGGATATTGTCCGAAATCTTGTCCAGGTAAATCGAAAACATCGACAAAAACATGGACAAAAACACCCTGAAGTCATATATCAAAAACAAAATGTCGTATATACTTGACAAAATGTCGCGCCAGGGGTATTATGTAGTCACAAACACCAAAGGGGGTACAAGATTGTGAGAGGTAAAACAATAATAACGACGGTCGTATCGATCGTTTTCGCGGTGGCAGTGATCATAATGATCGGAATAGTGACGGCAAAGAAGACGACAAATCCGCACTTGAGCTACGGGAACACGGTCAAGGTGGAGAACGGGCAGATCGTGGACGACGGGTATGGAACTACGAATATGGATTACTTCAATCCGATCGGCGAGAAGTGCATCTACACCATCAACATCTCCGGCGATCCGCAGATCATTTCGACAGTTAAGGTATTTACGGATGTGACACTTACGGATCCGGTGCTCGAGTTTGAATGTTCGAACATCACGATGACATCGGAGGAACTGGATGTTAATGATCAGGGAATGTATCTTGTTGTCAGCAGACGCCTCAATGATTCAATGGAGGTCAAGGACGGGGAGTATTATGTGAACTACTCTTTCGAGCTGGAGGGGAAAGGCGGATCGGAATTCAATAACGGATTGGTCTTCATCACTGTCGGTGTGATCGGAGCGTTCGTCACTTTCCTGCTTATATTCCTTAACCACAGCATGAACAGCAACAAGGATTATGACGAGAGACAGCTGCGCATGCGCGGTATCGCAGGACTTAACGCAATGATCACAGCTGCCTGCATACTGATGGGGTTCGGCATGGTAGACATTACGATCGGGGGCATTCCGTTCTCTGTCTATCAGGTTGCAATGATAACGGTGATCGTCTCGATCACGGTGTTCACTCTTGTCTCTGACATCAACGACGCTTACTTCGGATTCAAGCAGAAGAGGATAGCATTCACGATCATCAGCGGCGTGGTCGCGGTCATCCAGTTCGTATCATTCTTGTTCAACGGTCTGCTTAGCAGCGAGGGCCTGTTCGAAAACCTGGCAACAGTCAACCTTGTCCTCGCGGTCTGCCTCGCAGTCATATTCATCGAAATGATGATCAAAGGCATAAGTGAGAAGAGAGCCGCTCTCAGGGAGGCAGAAGATGAAGAATCTTAAACTTAAATCTGCCCGGGCCGCGCTCGACATGTCGCAGCAGGAACTGGCCGATAAGGTCGGGGTATCGCGCCAGACGATCAATGCTATCGAGAAAGGCGACTACAATCCTACGATCAAGCTGTGCATCGCCATCTGCAAGGTCTTAGGGAAGACACTGGACGAGTTGTTTTGGGAGGAATAAGGGCGCTCCGAATACAAATTCTGAGGACAGTCGCTCGCTTAATAAGAGGCAATAGGTCATTCCTATTGCCTCTTTTGCGCTCGGCTCCAAAGATCCTCAGAAATTGTATTCTTCGCTATCGGGGTGTGGATGGAGTGACTGGAATATCAATGCTGTGCTTCCAATTGACTTCGTTGCTAAAAGCTATGTAAACCCAAAAAGCCGATTTATGCCATATTGGGTTTACAAAAATCCTTAAAAATAAACCCGGAATGCTGATCATGACCAAGTTGGGTTTACATGAACGAGATGAATGTAAACCCGGAATGGTTGTTTTGCCTTAGTTGGGTTTACTTTTGACAAAAAACGTAAACCCAAAATGTCAAAAAAAGGCATCTTGGGTTTACGGGCAATAAGCTATTGGTCAATGCTGAAGTGAAGAAGAAACAGATGGCAGCAGGGACACCTTCGCAGCGGTAGCAGCAAAAACAAGCAGCAACAATAGCCGTTGTACTCACAAGTAACTTTCGGGTGAGCAGAGACGAACAGATTGATGACATCCCGTCCGCCGGGCAGTCAATTCAGCTCAGTCTTTCGCGGGTTTCATGGTATAATTACCGTGTAGGTCTTATCTTGATCGGGAAGGGGGAAGGTTGATATGCCGGGACCATATAAAGGCTATAACGAGGCCAATTATCAAAATATCGCGTCACAGTTTGAGATCTCCAGGAATGCTGAGAGGATCGCATCGGCTAACAACAGCATGGATGAGATCAGGTGTGAGCTGGCAAAGCTCGAACTCATACTTCAGGCCATGTGGAAGGTGATGGAAGATCAGGGCGTGGAACCGTCTGCGATCAATGCCAAGATCGATGAGATCATGGAGAACAGGCCGAAGAATAATTATCAGAAGAAGCTGAAGCCTTGCCCCAAGTGCGGGAAGAATGTGCAGGAGTCTTTGAAGACGCCTTTGGTGGGCAGATGCCTGTTCTGCGGCGAAGTGGTCAAGTTCTATCCTTACCTTGATGAAGACGGTGACGGACAGCCCGACAGACCGGCGCAGGAAGGAGCTGCTGATGCGGCTGCGGGCGGAGGCGGCATGAATGACGCCCCTGGCGGTATCGGGGATATAGGCGGTTTTGATGATTTCGGAGGAGGATCTCCATATGCTTAAGGAATGGGTGAAGCAGAGTAAGCCTGATGATGAGACTTTGACTGCCAGGTTGGAGCAGGCGAGAGGTGAGCTTGGCAAGAGGCAGATGATGGTCAAGGAGTGCAAGCTCCCGGTGCTCGTTATCCTTGACGGATGGGGCGCAGCGGGCAAAGGTAGTGTCCTGGGAAGGGTCATCAAGAACATGGACCCGAGGTTCTTTAAGTGCGAGACATTATCGGATAAGACGTCTGAGGAGACGAGGAGACCTTTCCTGTACCGCTACTTTGTAAGGATACCCAAGGAGGGGCAGTTCTCTTTCTTTGACGGATCATGGATGGGCGAAGTCACGACTGACAGGCTCATGGATAAGATCAGTGCGAAAGAGTATAAGGATCATCTCACGTCGATCAAGAGATTTGAGAGGCAGCTGACCGATAACGGATATCTGGTCGTTAAGCTCTTCTTCCACATCGATTCCAAGATCCAGAAGAAGAGGATCAATGATCTGGAATCTGATCCTGTCACGAGCTGGAGAGTGTCTGATTTTGATAAGTGGCAGAACAAGCACTACAAGAAGTGCCTGGATGTCTATGATGATTACATCGAGGCGACGAACCAGTTTGTGGCGCCGTGGTATTTCATTGATTCCTCGAACCGCAAGTGGGCGGAGCTGCAGATGACCGAGATAATGATCGCGAGCATCGATACGGCTCTGAAGAATTCGGAGGCGAAGAAGAATGCGCCGATTCTGCAGAACACTTTCGCGCTGAAGAAGATTCCGCTGCTCAAGGATATACCGCTCGATAAGACGGTGGATGAAGCTGATTACCAGAAGGAGCTGGACGAACTGCAGGATAAGCTCAAGCATCTGCATAACGAACTCTATCACAAGAAGATCCCCGTGATCATCGCGTATGAGGGATGGGATGCGGCAGGTAAGGGCGGCAATATCAAGAGGATCGCCGCGGCCCTGGATCCGAGAGGATACGAGGTGCACCCGATCGCGAGCCCTGAGCCCGCTGAGAAAGCGCGCCACTATCTGTGGAGGTTCTGGAGAAGGCTTCCAAAGGACGGTCATATCGCCATCTTTGACAGGACCTGGTACGGCCGTGTCATGGTAGAGCGCCTGGAGGGTTTCTGTTCAGAGAACGACTGGCAGCGCGCATATAATGAGATCAACGAATTTGAGAAGGAACTCACTGACTGGGGCGCGGTAGTGATCAAGTTCTGGGTACAGATCGACAAGGATACGCAGCTGGCGAGATTTACCGACCGCCAGAATACGCCCGAGAAGCAGTGGAAGATCACTGATGAGGACTGGCGCAACCGCGAGAAATGGGATCTGTACGAGGACGCCGTTAACGAGATGCTGGCCAAGACGAATACTGACTTTGCACCGTGGCACGTGCTCGAATCCAACGACAAGAAATATGCGAGGATCAAAGCTCTGAAGACAGTGATCAAGGCCATTGAGAAAAAACTGGCATCTTTGTAATGTATTTCGGAACAAAATAAGGTAAAATACTATAAGATATTTTACAAACAGGGAGGGAACCTTAAGTGAAAGAAATGACGCTTGAAGCAACTGTTGCCAATCTTGACGCAGTTATCGACTTTGTCAGCGAAGAGCTTATCAGCTTAGGTTGTCCGACCAAGACGCTCATGCAGATCCAGCTGGCGGTAGAGGAAGTCTATGTCAACATCGCTAACTATGCTTATGCGCCGGGACAGGGACCTGCTACGATCCTCATGGAAGTTTCTGAGTCAGAACGTAAGATATCATTCACTTTTATCGACAAAGGTTTTCCTTATAATCCTCTTGAAAAGGAGGATGTCGATGTCACGCTTCCTGCAGAGCAGCGTAAGATAGGCGGACTCGGCATCTACCTTGTTAAGCAGAATATGGACGATCTCCATTACGAATTCACAGACGGCAAGAATATCTTCACAATAAGCAAGTCATTCTGACAAGGAGGGCCATATATGAAGGCACTTATCATCGGAGGCACCGGCACTATCAGCAGTGCCATAGTTCGTCTGCTCGTCACGCGCGGACATGAGGTCTATGTCGTTAACCGCGGGAATCATAATGACGAACTCCCTGAAGGCGTAAAGACTATCATAGTCGACATCAATGATGAAGCGGCGGCAGCTGAGGCTCTGAAGGGGATGACTTTCGATGTGGTAGGTGAGTTCATCGGATTCCATGTGGAGCAGGTAGAACGTGATTACAGGCTCTTTTGCGGCAAGACGAAGCAGTATATCTACATCAGTTCCGCGTCAGCTTATAACAAGCCTGCTGCAAGTCATGTGATAACTGAGGGCACGACCCTTGCTAATCCGCACTGGCAGTATTCCAGGGACAAGATCAGATGCGAGGAGTTTCTCATGAAGATGTACAGGGAGAACGGATTCCCCGTTACGATCGTAAGGCCGAGCCATACATATAATGAGAAGAACGTTCCTCTTGGTGTACACGGCAGGAACGGTTTCTGGCAGGTAGTGAAGAGGATGATCGACGGCAAGCCGGTCATTATCCAGGGCGACGGAACATCACTATGGACATGCACTTTCAATACTGATTTTGCCGTAGGATACGTCGGACTCATGGGCAACCGTCATGCAATCGGTGAGGCTTTCCACATCACAAGCAGCGAGTCGCTGTCATGGAACCAGATATATCAGACGATAGCTGACAAGCTGGGCGTAGAACTGAAGGCATATCATGTGTCTTCAGAGTTCCTGACTGCTGTAGGTCCTGATTATGATTTCGAGGGGAGTCTTACGGGAGACAAGTCAGTATCCGTTGTATTTGACAACAGCAAGCTCAAGAGGGCAGTCCCCGAGTTCAATCCCGTAGTCAGCTTCGATGAAGGCGTGAAGATAGCTCTCGACTATGTCCTGTCCCACCCTGAACTCCAGGTGGCTGATCCCGAGTTCGATCAGTGGTGCGATAAGGTCATTGAGACTCTTGAGAATGCGAAGGCTTCTTTGTTATAAATTCGATAACCTGTGATGCGATTATCGCAGCAAACATGATGACACATCCGATCCCCTCCCTTAGCGAGGGGATCTCTTGCAGTAACAGGGCTGCTGCGAGCACCGCGAAAACAGACTCCAGGCTCATAAGGAGCGATGCTACCACGGGGTTCGTGTATTTCTGTCCCATGATCTGGAATGTGTAAGCCACGCCGCAGCTCATCAGACCTGAGTAGAGGAGCGGAACGGCCGCATCGCAGATGCCGGATACAGCAGGCTTCTCAAAGATAAACATCAGTACACATGTGATGCTCCCCGCGACAAGGAACTGGATCGCCGACAGGCTGATGCCGTCAGATCCTTCTGAATACCTGTCGATGAATATGATGTGGACGGCAAAGCAGAGCGCGCAGATGAGGGCTAACACATCGCCGATGTTGATGCTTGTAAGGTCGCCGTCCTTAACGGAGAGCAGGTACAGTCCCGTGATGGAGGCGGCAACGCACAGCCACGTCAGCGGATGGACCTTCTTCCTCATGAACGTGCCGATGATCGGGACGAAGAAGATATAAAGCGCGGTGATGAATGCGATCTTGCCCGCCGTCGAATGCTCGAAAGCAAACTGCTGGAAGTTGCTCGCCACTGTAAAGATGAGACCGAGCACAATGCCCTTTTTGAGGTGGTCCCTGTCGATCACATCACGTAATCTTCTCTTCCTTATGAGGGTCCTTACCAGGATGAAGAAGGCAAGTACAACTCCGCCCATCAGAGTCCTTATGCCGTTGTATGTAAAAGGCCCTATGACCTCAGCCCCGACGCTCTGCGCCACGAAAGAAACACCCCAGATGAGGGCGGTGAGGAGCAGGAGAATGATTCCTTTGGCACTGGTCTGTCTCATGTAAAAAACTTCCGTTATGACGCGATTTTCTGCGAAGTGTTTGGGTATTTTTCATATTTTAACACTGTTATAATTTATTTATATGCCCATTAGGAGGTTTTCCCTATGATCGATCTTTCTGTCATGCCTAAGCTTGGGTTTGGATTAATGAGGCTACCGGAGACGGACGGAACAGTAGATGTCGAACATGTTTGCCGTATGGTCGATATGTACATGGAGGCAGGGCTTAATTACTTTGATACTGCCTACGTTTATCATGGGGGAAAGTCGGAAGAAGTCGCCAGAGAAGCTGTCGTGAAGAGATATCCGAGAGATTCATTCTATCTGGCGACTAAGCTTCCGGCCTGGTGCATCAAGAAAGAGGAAGATGTTGACAGGATCTTCGAAGAGCAGTGCACCAGGGCAGGCGTGGATTACTTCGACTTCTATCTCCTGCATTCGCTGGAGGACGGTTCCAACTATGACGTATACGAGAAGTATGATTGCTTTAGCTGGGGCTTGAAGAAGAAGGCAGAAGGGAAGATCAGGCACTTCGGATTCTCTTTCCACGGCAGTCCCGAACTTCTGGAGAAGGTATTGGATCTCCACCCTGAGGTCGAGTTCGTTCAGATCCAGCTCAACTATGCTGACTGGGAGAACCCTGTCGTAAGGTCAGGTGCACTATATCAGATCCTCCTGAAGAGGAACATACCGATGATCATCATGGAGCCTGTTAAGGGAGGTACCTTAGCTAAGCTCAAGCCGGAACTTGAGGATATGTATAAGGCAGCAAGACCTGATGCTTCGATCGCATCGTGGGCGCTGCGCTTTGTAGGTTCGCTTCCCGGAGTCATGACGATCCTCTCGGGAATGTCGTCACGGGAACAGATGGAGGACAATATCAAGACATTTACAGGCTTTGAACCGCTCAGCGATGATGAGAAGGCGCTCGTTGCGAAAGTAACGAAGAAGATGCTCGATACGCCGACGATCCAGTGTACTTCCTGCAGATACTGCACGGAAGGATGCCCTATGCAGATCCTTATCCCTGATGTCTTCAGGACAGTTAACACAATGAGGCTCTATAACGATGAGTTCAGACCCAGGAACTTCTATCAGGGCCTTTGTGAGAGAGGCGGAAGAGCAGGCGACTGCATCAAATGCGGACAGTGTGAGAGTGTTTGCCCGCAACATCTGCCGATCATCGAATTACTCGAGGAAGCCTCAGGATTGCTGGATAAGTAAGATAGATACATATCAATATAATGCTTTTTGTCCGGATCTGCCGGTTTGAGAGACCAAAACACTATATATAGACAGCCGTAAATGTAAAAGAAATGTGTAGAATTTTATGTTTTACATATTTCTTTTTTCGTTATAGAATATGGCTGTTACAATTCGTGTTATGAAGTCTTGAGGTGAATGATAAATGGATGTATTCTCGTTCGTAACTCTATTTGGAGGACTTGCTTTCTTCCTCTATGGCATGCACGTTCTGTCTGAGTCTCTGAAGAAGACTGCAGGCGGACGCCTTGAGAAATTACTCAATAAAGCTACAGACAATCAGTTCAAGGGACTTACTGTCGGTGCACTGATCACCATTGCCATACAGTCCTCGTCTGCCATGACGGTCATGCTCGTCGGATTTGTTAACTCCGGCATCATGGAGCTTCCCCAGACGGTAGGCGTTATCTTCGGTTCGGATATAGGTACTACGCTCACCGCGTGGATACTGTCACTGGCAGGTATCGACAGCGGAGACAGTTTTGTATTGCAGTTGCTGAAGCCTTCGTGCTTCTCGCTTATTTTCGCGCTGATCGGCGTTATCATGCTCATGATGAGCAAGAAGCAGTCCCATAAGGATATGGGCACGATGCTCCTGGGATTTGCGATCCTCATGACGGGCATGACCATGATGTCCTCATCCATGGAGCCTCTGAAGGAGATGGAGAGCTTCACGTCGATCCTCACAGCATTCAAGAATCCGTTCCTCGGCGTTCTCGCAGGTGCAGTCGTAACCGGCGTGATCCAGAGCTCAGCGGCTTCCATCGGTATCCTGCAGAGTATCTCAATGACAGGCCAGCTTACTTACGGTACTGCTATCCCACTGGTCATGGGTGCCAACATCGGTACCTGTATGACGGCTATCCTGTCGTCGATCGGTGTCAACAGGGACGCGAAGCGAGTTACGGTCATCCACGTTGCGATCAAGTTCATCGGTACGGTTCTGTGGCTTGCCGTGTTCTATGCCATTGATTCGATATTCGACTTCAGTTTCCTTGACAGCAAGGTCGGCATCGTCGGCGTCGCTGCCATCCATTCGGCTTTCAACATCGCTACGACGATAATCCTGTTCCCGTTCAGCAAGCTCCTTGTCAAGATAGCGCATCTCATCGTTAAGGAGACTGATGAGGAGCAGGAGTTCAAGCTCGATGAGCGTCTCATGCTCACACCCCCGATCGCTGTCGGTGAGTGCCGCAACATGATGGTCAAGATGATCTCGAAAGCTAAGTCCGGTCTTGATAAGTCAATGGACATGCTGCTCAATGGTTATAATGCTGATGACTTCGCTTTCATAAAGAAGAACGAAGAGCGTGTTGACGGATATGAGGATACGTTGGGTTCATACCTCATGAAGCTCACAACGACTCAGCACCTGACCGTCGAGGACAAGAACAGGTCTTCGAGGATCCTTCAGGCGATAGGTGAGGTCGAACGAGTCGCCGACCACGCGAACTATCTGTCAGACTCGGCAGAGGAGATCGCGACCAAGCACCTTGAATTCTCGGATGAAGCTAATGCGGAGCTCCAAAGGATCATCCCAGCTGTCCGCGACATTTATACGATGGCTCTGGACTGCTACCTCTCGGATGATGCCGTCAATGCAGATGACATCGGACCACTGAGGATCGTTATCAGTGAGATGTGCGACCGCTTCAAATCAAACCATGTCGAAAGGCTTGCTACAGGCGTATGCACGACAGAGCAGGGATTTGTTTTTAACGATATCCTCTACAGCTGCACCAGGATCGCAGAACACAGCCTCAACATCGCAGCCATTGCCTACCGTTTTAAGTCGGTAAGAGCAACGGATCCCGACACTTACATGCACGACTTTAAGCAGCGTAAGGACAGGGTCAGCGAGAGGAAGTATAAAGAGTATTACGAGAAGTATAATTAAGCGCTCCGAATACAAATTCTGAGGACAGTCGCTCGCTTAATAAGAGGCAATAGGTCATTCCTATTGCCTCTTTTGCGCTCGGCTCCAAAGATCCTCAGAAATTGTATTCTTCGCGCTGGCGGGGAGCGACTGAAGTGGGTGGGATAGCTCATGCGAAGAAGATGTGATAGTGGATTACTCATAGCAATTTTGCGTTATGCTCCAATCTCAGATTGGAGTAAATGTCAATTTTGATGGGAGCACGCAGCAGATCGCTCAAACTAAAATAATTACATTGAGCACTTTACTGAATAGATCTTCAGAATAAGCGCATCTCGCTGTTGCCAGCTGTTACCATTAGTGTCCCTGCTGACACCTCATTATCATAAGTCGACTCGAGTCACCTCAGTAACCTCAGCAACCTGGCAAATCAAACAACAGTCTTCTACAATCCTCGCCTTACATATCTATTCCGTCCTCATGCCAGTTATCTCATACCTGTTAATAACCATAATAAAAAACCAGAGGTGTCCCTCGTGACACCCCTGGCAATCAAACTCAATCAAACTCTTACTTCTTCCAAACTCCGCTTGAACTGAACTTGTAGGTCTTTCCGCCGATCTTGATCTTGCCGGTCGCCATAGCGCCGTATTTGGAAGGAATGAAGTAGTACCACTTGCCCTTGATCTTCTTCCAGCCGGTCTTGGCACCTTTGGATGTGAAGTAGTACCATTTGCCGCCGCTCTTTTTCCAGCCGGTGGTGAGGGCACCCTTCTTGTTGAACCAGTATTTCTTGCCGCCGATCTTCTTGACTCCGGTGACCATGTAGCCCTTGGAGTTGAAGTAGTATTTCTTCTTCTTGATCGTCTTGAACTTGGAGACGACTTTCTTGCCGGAGGAGATGTAGAACCAGCCCTTGGAATCCTTGTTCCAGCCGCTGACGTACATGGGCTTATCCGGGGGAGTGGGGGCAGATGAACCCTGGGTGGAGTAGGGGACAGCCGCTTTCTTGATGGCTTTCGTTATGCTCGTCTTCCACTTGTTGTTCTTGCGGTCGAAGATGCAGTATTCACCTTTGGTGTTGTACTTGCCGTTGTCCCAGTAGAAGCACTTGATGCCGCGTTTGCCGGCTGCATCTACGAAGTATGAGGCATATTCTGCGATGGCAGAGGTGTTGCTCTTGTACATGGCTCCATACTCACCGATTATGACGGGGATCTTGTTGCTGTCTGAGAAAGACTTGAGCCTCTTCATGATCGTGTCTATGTCACTCTTGTCACTGCTCTTGAAAGTGTCGTGGGTGCTTGTCCAGGTGACGACCGAAGATGTGCCTGTAAATGCCCAGGGATCGTAGCAGTGAACTTCGCAGATCAGGTGGCCGGATACACTGTCCTTGGGCACCTTGAAGTTATCGAGCGTGCTCTTATAGATCGAGCAGACATAGTTATTGACTATGAGGTTGCGGCTTATGTTGTTGCCGCCTGTCGCCCTGACCGTATCGACGAAGAGCTGCGCGTAGTTGTTGACCGCCTTGTATGATGATGTGTTCGAGGGTTCGTTCCAGGAGTTGTTCTTATCGAGCATCTCGTTATAGCCTTCGAAGAGGAGCTTGTCGCCGTAGTCCTTGAACTCGTTGGCGATGTTGGTCCACAGGCCCTTGAATCTTGCCTTCGTATTTGAATAGGTGGTGCTGTCTGCGAAGATCCAGGAGACCTTGTCTCCGCCACCTTCACCTGTGTCGTGGTGGACATTGAGGATGACGTACAGGCCGTCGTTGTAGCAGTAGTTGACTACTTCCTTGACTCTCCTCATCCACGCGGAATCGACATTGCCCTTGCTGTCGATGTGCTGTGACCAGGTGACAGGGATCCTGATGGCGTTGAAACCCTGATCCCTGACGGAATCGATGATCTCCTGTGTCGTCTCGACATTGCCCCAGGCTGTCTCGTATGCCTTTGTGCCGCCGTTCTTGTTGATCCATGTCCCGTAGGAATCCAGGGTGTTGCCGAGGTTCCAGCCGGACACGATATTTGCAGTCGCTTCACCGGCGCTCTCGAAAGAACTGTCCTCAGCTGCATAAACACCTGCAGCTGAAGTACCCAGCAAAACGGCCATTAATGATATAGCAGTAAATGATCGTAACTTGGAAGATAACATATGTGACACCTCTTACAGATCCTTGCCGTTGTTCTCGATAACGCTCTTGTACCAGTAACCGGAATCCTTGATGGTCCTCTTCTGTGTTCTGTAGTCGACATAGATCAGACCGAACCTCTCATCATAGCCCTGAGCCCACTCATAATTATCCATGACGGACCAGTGCATGTATCCGATCACGGGGACTTCATCGGCAGCCTTGCTGAGCTCCTTGAGGTAACGGTGGGTGAAGTCGATCCTGTAGGAATCGTGGACCTTGCCGTCTAAGCAGACCCAGTCGTGCTCGCTCAAGCCGTTCTCCGTGATCATGACGGGCAGGCCGTATCTCCTGTAGAGGAACTTGGCCGACCAGTACATTGTCGTAGGGGTAACGGGCCAGTTGATGGCGGTGTGAGGGCACCCCTGTGACCAGTTGCTGTCATAGCCGCTTCCGTTGTCGGGATAGCCGGCGTGATAGTAGATGTTCGTTCCGTAGAAATCCAGAGGTGCAGAGATCAGCTTCCACTCTTCGTCAGTGAACCTGGGGAGGAGATCGCCAGCTTCCTTAACGAGGTTATCGGGATACTTGCCGAGATAGACCGGATCTGACCAGTAGGACATGGAGAGCGCGAAGTTCTCCAGCTTACATGCGAAAGTATCCTCATAAGCCTTGTTGACCGCCTCTTCGGAATCGTTCTCAGGCCTGAATGTTGATGAATAAGGTGCCATCGAGATGAACGCCTTCTGCTTTGCGTTATCTCTGATATACTTGACCGCCTTGCCGTGTGACAGGAGCATGTTCGCACCCATCCGGAGCAGTTCCGGCGGTGAATTCTTCTGGAACGGCGCGAAAGCACCAAGCTGCAGTCCGACACCAAGTGTGCACTGCGGCTCGTTAAATGTCATCCAGTACTTAACCCTGTCTGACAGCGCATCAACTACTACCTTTGTATATTCGAGGAACCAGTCGGATGAATCCTTGTTCTTCCATCCGCCCCTGCAGTCAAGAGCATAAGGGTAATCCCAGTGGAAAAGGGTTACGAGCGGTTCGATGCCGCCTGCGATCAGCTCATCGACGAGATCAGAGTAGAACTTCAGACCCTTCTCATTAACCTTGCCTGTGCCCTCGGGGAGTACTCTCGGCCAGCTGATGGAGAAACGGTATGCCTGAAGACCGATCTCCTTCATGAGAGCCACATCTTCCTTCATGCGGTGATAATGATCTACTGCGACCTCACCTGTCTCGTTATGCTTGATGTGACCATACTTGGCAGCAACGTCCCAAATGCTCGGACCCTTGCCGTCCTCATTCCATGCACCTTCGATCTGATAAGAAGCTGCAGCCGCACCCCAGATAAATCCGTCTTTGAAAGCCATATTATGCTCCCCCTTCTTGTTTGCAATACTCCCTTAATTATAGCTTATCTGACGGGGAGACTGATATTACCTTTTTTGTTTTTATGGCGTTCAACCGACTTGATATCTGCGGTGAGTGGTATAATCATGAAGTTATGAGATATACAACGCTTAGATATGGAAATACAAATACTTTCTTTCTCCATGGGGATAACGGAGGGATACTTGTCGACACTGACTATGCCGGAACTCTTCCCATGTTCTTTAAGGCAATAAAAGAGCACGGCATAACCGTGCGCGACATCAAATATGTCCTGGCGACTCATTATCACCCTGATCATATGGGGCTCATAAGCGAGCTCATGGAATTGGGAGTGGGGTTGTTGTTAGTGGATACCCAGGCGGGGTCAGTCCATTATCCGGATGAGATCTTTGCCAGGGATCCAAGACTTCATTACAAGCCGGTAGACGAGTCTAAGGCAGTTGTGATCTCAGCTTCAGAGAGTAAGTCTTTTCTGAATGAACTGGGGATAGACGGGGAAGTTATCCTCACGCCATCCCACAGTCCTGACAGTATATCTGTCGTTCAGAAAGAGGGAGTATGTATGGTGGGCGACCTTGAACCTTACGAATACTTGGTGGGATATCAAAACAATGAGGCTCTTAAGGAAGATTGGGACAAAGTCCTTTCCTACAGACCAAAGATGATCTGTTACGCCCATGCGAACGCGAAATCTATCAGTTCTTAACGCAGGTGATGCCGGGTGTGGAATCGTCTCCGACAAGGACTTCTTTGATGTGCTGGAAGATCTTAAAAGCACCAAAGACAAATGATGATGCAAGAACAACAATAATGGCAAGAACGCAAACCGTCTCGATAAGTGAAACACCCTGCTTGGACTTCATAACCTTTTTCATATCCGTTTCCTCCAAAAGTAAGTAGTGTAGACTGGATATGGTTTATTGCTAAACCTATTAATATTACCACCGTCTTGATCTTTGTCAAGCACTTTTTTGAAATCTTTCGAATTTTTTTCGCGCATGATATTTATGTGGTAAGATTGCAAAAAAAATGAAACCGTCTGGTTCCCTTTTGCACTATTATAGGTGAACGGCCGTTCGAGAATGATGAATGAGGTGAGACGAGTGAACGAAGCAAAGGCGCTGGCTTTACTTAAGTCAGGTGATCAGGAAGCACTGGAGTGGTTTATTGACAAGTACAGTGCGTATGTGGGAACCGTGGTGAATAACTTTCTCAAGGGTTCTATGAGTCACGAGGACGTCGAAGAAGTGACGTCGGATGTGTTCGTAACCTTGTGGAGATCTGCGGAGAAACTGTATCCTTTGAATCTGAAGGGGTATTTGAGCCGCGTGGCCCGGAGCCTGTCCATGCAGAAATTGCGGGAGCGGGTGCAGGAGCTGCCTTTGGACGAGGACATTCTTATCATAGATGACGATTCGGATTTCGACAGGTTAGAGAGGGAAGAGCAGGATCAGACGGTAAGGCAGGCAGTCTACTCGCTGCCGCAGCCGGACAAAGAGATATTCCTGAGATTCTATTTCTACTGTCAGAGCGTGTCGGTGATCGCAGAGCAAATGCAGATGAACCCGTCCACGATCAAGACCAAATTACGGCGCGGACGTGACAGACTACGTCAACATCTCAACAGTATCAAAAAATCGAAAGGGGGCGACCTTAATGAAATTACATATTCATGACCTGATGGAAAACATTGAGGATTCTTCCGTCCAGCTGGAAGAGACCGATGTCGTCTCCTCTGATAAGATCAAGGAGTTGACAAAGATGAAATTGAACATGACAGAAACAAATACGAGACACAGAGGCAAGAAGAAGGCATTGACGATCGGTATCGCTGCAGCTGTCGTTGCGGCATTGGGCATCGCATCGTATGCGGCGTTCTCAGGTTCACTGGAGAACGTTACTTTCGGCAAGCCCAAGGATTCAAACGGAGTGGAGTTGCCCGTATCTGAGTCGAAGGTCACAAATGATAATGGTGATGAATACACCGTTTATGAGAACAACGAATCGATCTCCGTGCAGGGATACTCTGATTCGCCTGAATACAAGGCCGCGAAAGAGTGGCATGAGTTCGAAGACAACTATGATACCGACTGGAAGATCTTGGATAAAGTAGGGAATAAGGCAACCAAGTGGGACGAGAAGTACGGTGCATATAATGTCTACTCACAGGAGATGGCAGACAAGGTCGACGAGATCACGTCAAAGTACAATCTGAAGCTCCACGAACCGTTATCTGTTTCAGACAGTGATGCCGACACCGAAAAGTTCAACGAGATGTACGGTACAGTCATGGACAACGCAACTTATGACGGCTACTACTTCACGGACGGAACATTCCAGTTCGACGGCGATTACGGCAAGTACGACTTCCAGCTGAGACGTACGGTCAAGGGCGTTTTTGATAACGTTTACCTGGGCATCGGCGACATGGACGAGTACGAGCAGTGGGAATACAAGACAGCCAGCGGCGTAACAGTCCTGCTCGCGCTGTCCAAGGACCAGGCAATCATCATCGCTGATCTGGACAAGAGTTTTGTAAATGTAAATGTCCTTCTCTGGATGGGTGAGGACGATAAGCCCGACGAAATGTCAAAGGCTGAGCTGGAGAAGATGGCTGATCAGATTCATTTTGATATTTTGTGAGTTGATTGAGTTGATAGTTGATTGAGTTTTGGGTTATGGATCCCCGCCGCGCCGGAAGGTGCGGCGGGGCTTTTGTTGTGGGGTTCTCTAGTTGCTTAAATTGCACACACATGATGCACCCGGGGTGTCACAGTTTAGTGTAAACCCAAGATGGCCATTATCGACTATTTGGGTTTACATTTTTGGTGAAAAATAAACCCGAAATTCAGTTTTCTTGTTGTTTGGGTTTACATGGTGCTGCGTTTATGTAAACCCGAATTGATCGTTTTCTTTGTTTTGGGTTTATATTTGCGCATTTTTGTAGACCCAAAACATGATTTTTGAAGAATTGGGTTTACGGCCTCTTGCCAGCACCATGCCGGCTCCATCCCAGCACCAAGCCGCATCGACCCCAAACGCCCAAAAACAGCATATGGGGTCGACATAGATTATCTACAAATGCAGCTTAACTGAAGACAATTTGAAGACATGAATACTAATGTGACAGCAGGGACAGGGCCGATAGAAAAAGCCGATAAAAAACAATAGAAAATCCATTACAAAACCCAACAAAGATCCAATAACAACCCCCACCCCTCAAATACTTTTCCTCAACTCACTTTCGCGCGGGCGCATATTAAGTTATATTTATGTTATAATCTTTCTAGTCATTAGGAGGGGGATCTGATCATGGGGTTGTCAGAGAGGACTTTTAACAAGGGAGAGATCATAATAAGGGAAGGTGATACCGGCAAGAGCTTCTTCAGGCTCATCGATGGGAAAGCCGGTGTTTACGCAGATTATGAGAAGAAGGAACCTTTCAGGCTCGCGATGCTTGAGCCCGGTGAGTTCTTTGGTGAGATGTCCATACTCGAGGAGTATCCGAGAAGCGCGACTGTGGTTGCCGAGAGCAAGGTTACTGCCGTTGAGATCCCGGGAGATGAGATGAACAGTTTTCTCGCTGAGGATCCCGGCATGATACTTGAACTCATGAAGCACATGGCAAAGAGAGTGCAGGCCATGGCAGCTGACTACGACGATGCCGTGAACCTGCTCGAGCAGCTGCGCCAGTCGAAGAAGGAATCCAACAAGTCTTTCTTCTCGAAGATAAAGAAGCACGTTAACCTCTATCAGGCGAATAAGAATAAGATCTCGGAACCGGATACTGAGAAGCTCCGCAGAGAGTTTGACGAAGTCCTGAAGGTGTCGAAGAACGTCGAGTCATATAACAGCGGAATGCTCATCTTCAAGGAAGGCGCGGCAGGCAAGTGCATGTACATAATGTACGCCGGCAAGGTCGGTCTCTATAGTGACTACAAGGGCGTATCGCAGAACGGACTGGCTGTTTATGAGGATGTCGGTTTCTTCGGTGAGATGGGACTCATCTCAGGTGATGAGAGAGGTGCGACTGCCGTCGTTGAGGCGGACGGGACTCTCCTTGAGGCGGTCTTCCAGGAGGATCTTGAGTCGATCTTCAAGACATGTCCTGCCAAGATCGACATGATACTAAGGCACCTGTCGTACAGGCTGAGGAAGCTCAACAGCGATTTCCTCGTCACATGCAAAGAGATAACTGAGACTTATGGAGAGGCTTGACCGGACAATGACAGAAGAGAAGATCTACAATGTCGCAGCATTTGTGTGTGGTATGGATGAGGAGTACCCTTACCAGATCATATTGGGCATAAACAGCTTTGCGAAGGAACACAAGATCAATATCTCGTATTTTGCCGCTTTCGGAGGTATTGTTGAGAACACTGCCTTTGATGACGGTGAGTACAGCATTTATAACATGCCGGATTATTCAAGGTTTGACGGAGCGATATTGCTCACAAACTCTTTTCCGAGTGAAGCGGTCCGCAATGTGATCATCTCCAAAGTGAAGGCTGCGGGTATCCCGGCGGTCATTTTCGAATGCAGGGATCAAGAGGAGTTCCACGATGTCAGCATAGATAATTATTCGGTCATGAAGGAATTAGTCGAGCATATCATCAGGGAGCATGGCGCCAGGACGTTCAATTTCATCTCGGGACCTGAGACGAATCCGGAGGCACAGGCAAGATATAAGGCTTTCAGGGATGCGCTCGAGGAGAACGGGATAGAGTTTGACGTCAAGCGCCTGTTCAAGGGATTCTTCAGGAGTTACGACGGCATCAGGGCGATCGAGGATTTCCTCCAGACCGGCATGAGCCTGCCGGATGCGTTCATATGCGCTAACGACAGTATGGCGCTTACGGCGATGAACAAACTCCAGGTCAACGGCTATAAAGTGCCGGATGATGTCATAGTAACGGGATTTGACAATTCTTTTAATGCGCGAAATGCTTACCCGTCACTAACGACGGTGAAGAGACCTCTGTTCGAATCGGGTTTCCAGGCATGTGAGATGCTGCTCGGACTGATGAACGGCGAGGAGAGACCTAAGAGCTTATCAGTCAAGGCGGAGCCTGTTTTCGCGGAGAGCTGCGGATGCAGGATCGGCAACATGGAAAACATATTAGGCTTCAAGAAAGATACATATCTCAGACTTGAGAGAACATATACGAGCATCCACATCCTGAACAGGATGATCGCGGCGCTCGCGGGCGCGAACAATGTCGAAGAGTGCGTTGATGCCATACGTAAATTCATCGAAGCGATCGACTGCAAGGAATTCGCGCTCTGTCTCGTGCGTGACTGGGACAAGAGGTTTAACTCTGTCTCCATCGAACAGAACGAGGATCAGTATCCTCCGGTCATGACGGCACCCCTGATCATTGATCATGGCGAGAGGCGCAAGGTCAAGTCATTTGAGAGCAGGAACCTCCGTCCCGAGCAGATCACGACGGGAGGGAATATCAGTTATTACCTTCCGCTTCATTTCGGGTCGAGGATCCTCGGCTATTACATCATGACCAATACGGATTTTCCGATATACAGCAATCATTGCCATACGATCACGATGAGTATCGGAAATGCGATAGAGAACATCTCAAAGCTCAATGTATTAGATCCTCTCTGCGGAGTCTATAACAGGAACGGATTTAATCTCAATGCCGGTTATGTCTTCAAGGAATGCGTCAGGAACAAGACTCCTCTGACGATCATGTTCATCGATGTCGACGGGCTCAAGACGATCAATGATACATATGGACACAGCGAAGGCGATTATGCCATCAAGTCTATATCCGAGACGATCGAGATGTGCTGTGACTCGATGGATGTCTGCGGCAGGATGGGTGGCGACGAGTTTGTCATCGTCAGCAGGACAGAAGGATTTGCAGAGAACTTCGAGGAGCGCTTCAATGAAGAGATCGAAGAGAGGAATATGAACAGCGGCAAGCAGTTTACGCTGTCAGCAAGTATCGGCCATGCCTGCATCGTTCCGGAAGCAACGGATTCCCTGGCAGAACTGATCAAGCGCGCTGATGCGGATATGTATGTCGTTAAGAAGAGAAGAAAGAGGGACCGGTCTGTCTGAAGCCTTCAATTCAACTCCATGAACCCGACAAAACGCAAAAAAAATGAGGTCATCTCATCTGAGACAACCTCTATGTACTTATGGAGCCGATTGTGGGACTCGAACCCACGACCTGCTGATTACAAATCAGCTGCTCTACC
>DGUI01000055.1:86246-90700 GCA_002394605.1 Mageeibacillus sp. UBA4314
TCTACCAACTGAGCTAAGTCGGCGTGCTCAACAGCAAGGAAGATTATATCTAATCACCTAATTGTTGTCAACAATATTTTTTACGCAATTATGAGGGGGTATAGTATAATATGCTTATACTTTAATGGCGGAGGTATTGGATGCCGGTTATTACTATATCAAGGCAATATGGCAGTCTCGGTGACGAGCTTGCGAAGTACCTTGCCGATAAGATGGGCACGAAGGTCGTGAACAGGAGTGACCTGGTCGATGAGCTCTTTGCAGGGATGGGGGAAGATGTCATAGGCAGGCTTACCGAGAGCCCGAAGTTCTTTCTGGAATGCCCTGAGGGAAGCAGCAGGACTTATAAGGATATCCTTGTAGATGCCATGAAGCAGAGGATCAGTGACAATGCCAACGTGATCTTCATGGGCATGGGTTCATCGTTGGCTCTGTCAGGTGACGGTGCAATAAGGGTGCGAGTCATTGCTTCGGACAGGACCAGGGCTCAGAGGATATCAAGACTCGATAATATCTCGCTGGATGAAGCATTGACTGCTCTGACATATGCTGACAGGAAGCATAAGAGATTTGTCAGCACTCTTTTCGACGTGGACCTGACGGAACTCACGTTATACGATATCGTACTTAATTCCGACTGTCTGTCAGTTGAGGAGATGGCTGATTCCGTGCTGGCCCTGGCATCCAAGCGTGAACTCAGGAGCCGCATACATAACGAGACTACCCGGAATGATTCGCAGGATCACCAGACGGAGGCGCCTCTGTTCAAGAATGAGAGCGAGGAGGAGTTTGCGAGGATCCTCGACATGTATAAGATAGAATGGCTCTATGAGCCAAAGATGTTCCCGATAGAGTGGGACGCGGAAGGTAATGTGACGATGGCTTTCTCGCCTGATTTCTACCTGCCGAAGTTCGACCTGTATCTGGAGCTGACTACAATGGATCAGAAGTATGTCACCAAGAAGAACAAGAAGATGAGGAAGGTCAAGGAACTCTATCCCGGCACGAACATCAGGATCGTGTACAAGAAGGATTTTGCAGAGCTCATCGAGAGGCTGAAGGCTTTCGGGTGACGTGAGGAGGATGGATGGATAAGATCAGGGATAATATCAAGCAGATACTTTATACCAGGGAGCAGATCAACGACAGGATCTCTGAGCTGGGACGGCTCATAACCGAGGATTATAAGGATGATCCGCCGGTCGTGATAGGCGTTATCAAAGGCGCGCTTTATTTCTTCTCGGATCTTACCAGGGCGATCGATTTGCCAATCGACATCGACATGATCGGGTTCGGCAACATCCCTGATACAACTCGTAATACTGGCGTTGTCAGGATCACGAAGGACATCGACATCGACATAACGGGCAGGCGCGTGCTGATCGTTGAGGACGTAATAAGGACGGGGCTTACGACTGCATATCTTATCTCCAATCTCGAGATAAAGAAGCCCAGCGATATCTCCGTTGCTACGATGCTGTTCAATCCGGACCGGCTTCTTCTGCCGGTCCCGGTAAAATATACGGGTTTTGAGATATCCGACGGCTGGCTCGTCGGTTACGGTCTTGACGTTCATGAGAAGGGACGTAACATACCATATATCGCAGAGCTTAGATCAAAGCCGTAACAGGAGGAATTGTTTTACATGACAAGAATGAGGATGAAGAGACATATCCCGGAGCGTATGGAGAGGTGCCATGAGCGCTGGTTCGACACGCCCACCGATAACAAGGGTAAATGGCGTGAGGTCTGCGGTTTTCCGGAAGACTGCGAGCTTTTCCTGGAACTTGGATGCGGCAAGGGCAAGTTCTGTACACAGACCGCGCTGGATAACCCGGACGTGCTCTATATCGCCGTTGAGCGCGATAAATCAGTCATCCTGGCGGCCATCGAGAAAGCGCACAACCAGGAGATCCCGAATCTCTTCTTCATCAACTGTGATGTTAATAATATCGAGGAACATTTCGAGGCGGGGGAAGTGGACAGGATATATATCAATTTCTGCGACCCGTGGAACAGGCGTAACAAACCTAAAAGAAGGCTTACTTACAGGGATTTCCTGAATAAATACAAGAATATATCCAAGCCGTCGCTCCAGATCAGATTCAAGACGGATAATGATGACCTCTTCGATTTCTCGCTTGAGGAGTTCAAGGAATGCGGTTTTACACTGACAGAACTTACAAGAGATCTTCATAATTCAGAGTTTGACAGTTCCAATGTGAGGACTGAATTCGAGCAGAAGTTCGCCGATGAGGGAGTTCCGATCAAGAGGGTCGTTGCAAGTCTGTAAGAGTATGAGAAGAATACTTATCGCTGTTTTACTTCTGCTTCTGGCCGTAGCCTACATAATCTTAGTAGGAGGTAATTATGTCATTACCCTGGACTCTTACAATCAGGAAGCTCTGGAGGACGGGTGTGTTGTCACCCTGCAGCAGGATAGTGAAGTTATTAAGATCAACAGGTACTGGATAGATGGTACGGCTGTCAATGTGGATATAAGTTCCGTTAATACCGGTTATTCAGAGGTCTGGGTAGAGTATGGTCAGACGATGCAGATGGTCGCTGTTTATTCTCACCCTACCGGGGTGATCACCGTGGATTCGTATCTGGGAGATACTTCAGGAGGGATGGCGCTATTCCTTGCCTTGATCATCTTCGTTATCTATTTGTCGTGGGAATCGATCACGAAACTCAGGAAGAACATAAAGGAAGATTTCTACAGCTATAAGAATGTCACTTATTACGGTATCACCCTGTTCCTTTTATCGGTCCTCCTGTATGGTGCTCTTTTGTTTATACCGGTCAAAGGCTTTGGCGGCATGGTCAGGATCATTCTCGGAACAAACACCTTTGTATCGTTTTTTGCGATCCCGTTCGCATTGCTGATCACAGTAATTGTCGGAATAGGGAACATTGTCCTTATGATCAGGGAAGGTATAAGCAAGAATAATGTCTTAGGAGTGGCATCATGTATACTTTTCAGCGGTGCACTGATCTTCCCGAAGTTCCTTGATGAATATCTCCAGAGAAGCGACACGTTCATCGACGTTCACAGGGAGAACGGGATGGGGCATCTGCTAAATGAACTTGTGGTCAACAACCTTACGGCTATCCTCACTTATCTCCTGTTTATTCTCATAGGAACAATGATAATGACGATCAGGTCCGCAGTCCGCAAACCGAATCCTGACAGGGATTACATTATCATATTGGGCTGCAAAGTCCGGAAGGACGGCTCTCTTACTCCGCTCCTCCGCGGAAGGGCAGATGCCGCTCTGAGATTTGCCGACTTCCAGAAAGAGAAGACAGGCAAAGACATCATATTTGTTCCGTCAGGCGGCAAAGGATCGGACGAGATCATCTCCGAGGGGGAAGCGATCGCCTCCTACCTCAAGGAACAAGGGGTGGACGAAGATCATATCCTGGTGGAGAAATGCTCCACAAACACGCGCGAAAACTTCGCTCTCTCCCTCAAACTAATCACATCTCGCGGCGGAGAAGACCCCAAGATCGCTTTCGCGACGTCGAATTATCACGTCTTGAGGTCAGGTTTTATCGCATCCAAGCTTGGAATCAATGCTATAGGTGTCGGCAGCAGGACGAGGTGGTATTTCTGGCTCAACGCCTTTATCAGGGAGCTTATTGCCACACTCCACCATGAGCGTAAGCTCCATCTGAAGTTCTTGGCGGCCACCCTGACAATAGTTGTACTATTGGTGTTGTTCGATTTCTCCTTGGTGTTTTTTTAGGCAATTGTGAGGAATAGGGTGTTATTTAGACTTATTTTTGATGATTTTTGCCCCTTTTATTTATTGTAATGTGATTTAGTTTGTTGTAATATTCTATTTGTGCAATTCAATAGCACCAATTAAGTATTATTCCCCGGTCGGGGATTTAGGAGGAAATTCATATGGCAGTAAAAGTCGCAATCAACGGTTTCGGTCGTATCGGTCGTCTTGCTTTCAGACAGATGTTCGGTGCAGAAGGTTATGAGGTTGTAGCTATCAACGATCTTACAAAGCCTTCAATGCTCGCTCACCTTCTGAAGTATGACACAGCACAGGGCGGTTACGCTGGTGTATTCGGCGAGAACAAGCACACAGTTACTTCTGATGACGAAGCTAACACAATCACAGTTGACGGCAAGACACTCAAGATCTACAAGGAGTCTGATGCTAACAACTGCCCTTGGGGTGAGCTCGGTGTAGACGTTGTTCTCGAGTGCACAGGTTTCTATACATCCAAGGATAAGGCTCAGGCTCACATCAATGCAGGCGCTAAGAAGGTAGTTATCTCCGCTCCCGCCGGCAACGATCTTCCTACTATCGTTTACAATGTAAACCACACAACACTTACAGCTGATGACAAGATCATCTCTGCTGCATCCTGCACAACAAACTGCCTCGCACCTATGGCTAAGGCTCTTAATGACTATGCTCCTATCCAGAGCG
>DGUI01000009.1 GCA_002394605.1 Mageeibacillus sp. UBA4314
ATACGCCCGATAGTATCAGAAAAAATGGGAATAATAGCTGACAATTAATACGAAAATCGGAAAAAACCGTATCGTTTGCCGTTTTGTCTTAATGCTTCAAAAACCAGTAAAACAACAAGAGGCTGTCTTATCCAAGACAGCCTCTTGCCATACTGACCAACTTGACTACATCTTAAAAATCCAAAGGAATATCCATGTACGTCTCGTCGCTGTCATATTCTTCCTTTGCCAACTGCTTTGCCTTCTTTACGAGTTCGAGGAATTCGTCGACCTCAGCTTCAGTATTGTAGATACCGAAGCTTACGCGGACCATTCCGGGAGTCTTGGCTGCATCACAGCCTTCGTAAGTCTTTGCTTCATCATCAGTTACTCCCATCAGCCTCCAGACATAAGGATGCGCACAGAAGGCACCCCTTCTCGTTGCGGCACCGATATTTGAGAGATGCCTTGCGAGCATCGAAGAATTTGTATCGGTAAAATTGAAAGTAACGACTCCGACCCTGTCACTGATATTATCAGAATCTCCGTAGATAACAACATTATCGATCTTCTTAAGTCCGTCGATCATCCTCTTGACAAGAGCCTGCTCATGCGCAGAAATGTTATCAAAGCCTACTTCCTGAAGGACATCGATCGCAGTACCCAGACCTACTACACCGGGATAATTGGGAGATCCGGCTTCGTAGAGTTCAGGAGCTTCCTTGAACGATACATCATTGTCTGTAACGATATCAACGATTCCGCCGCCATAGAACTCCGGCATATGCTTGTCCAATACCTCCGTAAGTCCGACGATCGCACCTCCTCCATAAGGTGAATACATCTTGTGTGCAGAGAACACGAGGAAATCGATATTCTCTTCAGGCGCTGTGCCGAGCATAGAGAAAGCTCTGTGTGCAACGATCTGGGCTCCGTCAACAATGATCAGGGCGCCGTGCTCATGTGCCATCTTCGCAACGCGGTGCACATCAGTAACATATCCAGTTACATTAGATGCTGCAGTAACAACTACATACTTGACCTTGTTCTTGGAGAGCTTTTTCTCAAGTTCCTCGTAGATGATACGTCCCTTCTCATCAACTTCAGCGTAGATTGTCTTGCAGCGCTCACGCCACGGCAGATCGTTTGCATGATGCTCCATGCGTGTTGCAAGAACGATATCCTTCTTGCTCTCGACAAGAGCTGAGGCAAGTTTGTTGAGACCATCCGTTGTATTGTTGACATAGACGCAGGTGTACTTTTCCGGATCAGCATTTACGAAGTTCAACACCTTTTTCCTAGTATCATCATAGATCTCCGTAGAGATGTTGGACTTTACTGAATAACCGCGTCCGATAGAACCATATGTCTCAAGCTTGGAATCGACCTCGTCCATTACCGGCTTAAGAGCAGGTGTTGTTGCAGCATTGTCAAAGTTGACCAGAACCTTTTTGGATCCGTCAGGAAGTTCCACAGGCTCATCGACACCGACCAGATACTGACGGATGTTATCGATCGTATATGATGGCTTTGCATCTGCCTGCTGTGAACTCTCTGATGTCTCAGCACTCTCTGATGTCTCTGCGCTCTCCGATGACTCACTTACCGCGGGAGCACCGGTGACTTCACTTGATGCGGCCTCACTTGAGACGGCAGATCCTTCAGTTTTTGCACATGCAGCAAACGCAGACAACGTCATTCCGAGACAGAGCGTTGTGCATATGATCTTGTGCATCTTATTATTCATGAATAATACCTCCGTTTGCTTTCGCCTTCGAAAGCCCAGACCATTCTACCACACATAACAGTCAAATAGCATTGATATACCCACTCGCGACACAATCGTGACCATTCACGCCACGGCTCATATTCAGGACTCCTGCAGTGCTACAATCATGATGAATTCATTTGGGAGGTTGTTATATGCATACTTTAGAAGCCAAGAACCTGCGCAAGACATTCGTGATCAGCGAGGCACAAAGGCGCAAGCTCGATCTGACCGAACGCAAGGTCACAGGTGTTGATGACATAAGCTTTACGGCAAGATCAGGTGAGATATTCGGGCTGTTGGGGCCTAACGGCGCCGGCAAGACTACAACGATGAGAATGCTCGCTACGCTGATCAAGCCTGACAAGGGTGATGTTCTTTATGATGGCATAAGCATCAAGGAGGATCCGGTCAAGATCAAGAACAGGTTTGCTTTCCTTACGACTGATCTGCAGCTCGACAAGAAAGCTACAGCAAATGACATGTTCGAGTATTTCGCGGGGCTCTATCATCTGCCTAAGGAACGATATGATGAGAGGAAGAAGGAACTGTTCGAGGCTTTCGGGATCGGATCGTATGCCGGTACGAAGATCAGCAAACTGTCACAGGGTATGCGCCAGAAGGTATCTATCGTTATCTCCGTTATCCACGACCCGGATTTTATCATCTTCGACGAGCCGACGAACGGGCTTGACATCATCGCATCAAGAGAGGTAAGAGAATTCATCCTGAGGATGAAGGAAGAAGGCAAATGCATCATTCTGTCCACTCACCTCTTCGATCTCGTCGAGAAGATCTGTGACCGCGCGGCCATGATCGTACAGGGCAGCATCGTTGTGGAAGATACCCTTCCCAACCTCATGAACGGCCGTTCACTCGAGGATTCGTTCTACGATATCTATCAGAAATACCAGAAGCAATAAGGGAGAGATAATATGTTCAGAGATACACTTACAGTTTATAAGAAAGAAGTCAGATCGATCCTCAAGGATAAGACCGTTCTCTTCATGTGCATCATCCTCCCTTTTCTGGTCATGTTCGGAGAAGGCAAGCTTATGACGGTGATGAGCGATACAAAAACAGATGAGTCATCAATCAGGGCCTATGCGGTAAATGCACCGGAATACATGAATGATGCTCTGAAGGAGATCGGCTTTGACGGTGCTCCGGCGGACGTCGATAAGACCATATCAGATATCAAGAACAAAGATGCCGAACTCTTGGTCATCTTTCCGGAAGACTTCACGATCGAAGTTTCTGAAGGCAAGCCGGTATCAGATATCGAAGTCTATTACAATTCATCTTACAACGAGTCACTGATGGTCAAGGAAATGTTTTATAACTACCTTGATACACTCCGTCCGGTCGCATTTACGATCAATGCGGACACGGCAAAGACATACGATCAGGGCGACGAGACATATCAGGGGCGCAACGCCATGGCTAGCATGGTCCCGGGACTCCTCATCATGACGATCGTATACGGCATTATGGGTCTCGCCAGCAACATAATCGCAGGTGACAAGGAGAGCAATTTCCTTAACACCGTACTGATCACGCCCGTAAGCCGCACAAGTGTAGCCCTTGGCAAGGCTTTGGCCGTCATGACCGCTGCACTCATCAGTTCACTGTCATCTTTTGTCGGACTCTCATTCCTCATGAACAGCTTCAAGGAGATGATAGGAAGCGATATCATCAACTATGCGATCATGGATTATGTGTTTGTATTCATCACTATCCTGTGTGTTACTTTCGCGCTGGTCGGATTGATCCTCATCATATCCACGCTCGCCAAGACATCAAGATCTGCACAGACGCTCACGGCGATCCCGGTCATGATCCTGTTTATCGGATCATTCCTGACATCGAATTCCGGTTTTGATTCGATTCTTACAAAGCTCGGGTTCTACAATTACGTAATACCGATGTGGAATGCAACATATCTCACCAAGAACATCCTCCTCAACGGTTTCACCCCCGTCGAAATGCTCACGGCATGCGGCATCAATCTCGCATTCGGGGCACTTTGTCTGGCATTCATAAGCAGCATGTTCAACAACGAGAAGATCGTAAACGACTAAGAGCAATACCGATCAGATCAACCAATGGCCGACAGTACGCTGCCGGTCATTTTATTTGTATCAACGATGATCTCAGACTCATCACCTGAAGCGATATCAGGGGTTCTGTAACCAGCATCAAGAGTCTTCCTGACGGCCTCCTCTATTAAGTCAGCAGCTTCTGCCTCACCAAGCCCCCATCGGAGCATCATGGCAGCCGACAATATTGTAGCAAGAGGATTAGCCTTACCTGTACCTGCGATGTCAGGAGCTGAACCATGTATGGGTTCGAACATTCCGGGAGTACCGGGTGCCCCCATCGAAGCCGACGGAAGCATGCCTATGGAACCGGTTATCATTCCTGCCTCATCCGACAGGATATCGCCGAACATGTTGCTCGTGACTATGACATCAAATGATGCAGGTCTTCCAATGAGCTGCATCGCGCAGTTATCGACATACAGGAAATCCAGTGCCACATCAGGGTATGACGGGGCGATCTCTTTTGCAACGGAACGCCACAATCTGGATGACCTTAGGACATTTGCCTTGTCAACAAGAGTAAGTTTCTTCCTCCTGCCTCTGGCATACTCGAACGCCTGTGTAACGATGCGCCTGATCTCACCTTCTGAATATGCCTCGGTATCATAAGCGACTTCACCTTTGACAGTTCCGTCAGCAAGGATATCATCACTCTTATACGAACCGTTCTCGCCAAAATATATCCCGCCCGTAAGCTCCCTTACTATCAGGATATCAACAGCTCCCGTATCCTTGACGGGAGACGCAGAAGCAAGCTGAGGGAACAGCAGTGCAGGTCTTAAGTTAGAGTACAGCCCCATACCTGATCTTAGACCCAGGAGCGCCCTCTCAGGACGTATGGAAGGATCTGCCGTATCCCACTTGGGACCTCCGACTGCACCAAGAAGAACGGCATCAGAAGCCTTGCACGAAGCAAGTGTCTCTTCAGGCAAAGGAAGACCATACTTATCTATTGCACAACCGCCTGCAAGGAGCTCATTGAATTCAAAGGAAATCCCGAACTTCTCCCCTGCCTTCAACAGGACTTCAATGGCAGAACCTACGATCTCCGGACCGATCCCATCGCCTTTGATGACAGCTATCTTATATGAACGTCCACTCATGAGCCAAGCTCCTTCCTGGTATACTCTACCAGTCCGCCAGCCTTGATTATCTTCTCGATAAACTCAGGGAAAGCTGCCGCCTGATATGTCTCATTCCGGGTTATGTTCGTGATCACGCCGGTATCAAAATCAGCTTCGACCACATCACCTGCTTCGATCTTCTCTGACGCCTCAGGGCACTCAAGTATAGGAAGCCCCGTATTGATCGCATTACGGTAGAAGATGCGTGCAAAATCCGAAGCGATAACAAGAGAGATCCCGCTTGCCTTGATCGCAACGGGTGCATGCTCCCTTGACGAACCGCACCCGAAATTCTTCCCTGCCACCATGATGTCTCCTGCCTTCACCATCCCGGCGAAAGAGGCATCGATATCTTCCATGCAATGCAGCTTCAATATCTCAGGATCTGCAGATGTCAGATGACGCGCAGGAATGATAACGTCAGTATCCACGTTATCGCCATATTTGAAAACTTTACCACTGACCTTCATTAGCGATCCCCCTTATAACTCGTCCGGCGTTGCAACGCGTCCCATTACGGCAGAAGCTGCAGCAACGGGAACACCAGCCAGGATAACCTCAGAATCGATGTGTCCCATCCTTCCGACAAAGTTCCTGTTTGTTGTGGATACACATCTCTCACCATCTGCAAGGACACCCATATGGGCACCGAGACACGGTCCGCAGGTAGGTGTGGATATCACACATCCTGCATCGTCGAAGATCTGGAATAATCCCTCATCCAGAGCAGTCCTGTATACCTTCTGCGAACCGGGGATGATGATGCATCTGACATCCGGATGGACTTTACGTCCCTTCAGAATGGACGCAGCCATCCTGATATCATCTATCCTTCCGTTTGTACATGATCCTATCACTACCTGATCGATCTTATCCTTAACCTCATCGGCACGCTTTGTATTGGAAGGCAGATGAGGAAGAGCTACCGTCAGCGGGACCTCACCGATATCGATCTCTATGACTCTTGAATACTCAGCATCATCGTCAGCAACAAACACTTTATAATCACCGGCATTAAATCTCTCCGGATTGGTTTTGGCGATGTATTCGACCGTGACCTCATCAACGGGAAAGATGCCGTTCTTGCCGCCGCACTCTATTGCCATATTACATATCGTAAGCCTGTCGCACATAGACAGTTCATGAACTCCGTCTCCCGTAAACTCCAAAGACTTGTAGAGAGCTCCGTCAACACCGATCTGACCGATAATATGAAGGATGATGTCCTTGCCTGTAATATATGGTCCCTTGCTTCCGCTTAATACGACCTTGATAGCTTCCGGAACCTTGAACCATGTCTTCCCTCTTGCCATGGCACACGCCAGGTCAGTGGATCCGATCCCAGTGGAGAACGCACCTACGGCACCATATGTACATGTATGTGAATCAGCTCCTACGACTGTGTCACCGGGAAAGACAATTCCATTGTCAGGAAGGATAACATGTTCTATGCCTGTCTCTTCTCTTCCAAGCTCATAATAATGGCTGATACCCTGTTCCCTTGCAAAGCACCTCATCGTCTTGCACAACTGAGCGGATTTGATGTCCTTGTTCGGTGTGAAATGATCCTGGATAAGACAGATCTTATCATTGTCGTAAACACGGTCCGTTCCAAGCTTCCCGAATATGCTGATGGCGGGCGGAGTCGTAACATCATTGCCCAGGACCCGGTCAAGGTCTGCCTCGATGAGCTGTCCTGCAGCAACAGAATCAAGTCCTGCATGTGCGGCCAAGATCTTTTGTGTGATAGTCATACCCATGGCAGATACCTCGCCTCTATCGTTATGTTCTTATTATATTAGTGGGCTCATGTCTTTACAATTCGGGTTTGGCACTTTTTGTTTGCGAATTCTGATAATCTTACGGGTCAGAAATTCTGACCGTTCCAGCCCCAGTCATTTACCGGGTGGTAAGATACATATACAGCATTGCCCGGAATGCCTGCCTCCTCGGACAGGATATCGCAGATCTTACCGGTCAGATCGTTATAATCTGAAGATGCAGCATTACCATAGAGACTGACGGATACATACGCTCCCTGATCAAGCTTTTTGCCACCGAGCCAGAGATCGTAATCATCAGCTATTCCCACCATCAGATAGGTCTCGCTCTTATGGATCGCCGCAACCGCCGTTCCCAGTCTTGTCTTAATGCTCTCACGGGTGTTGTCAGACAGATGAGTCGTTATTTTAAGATCAATAAATGGCATATCATACCTCCTTGAGTTTTGGGACATATCGGGACAGACACACGACCAGATATATGCCAAATGCGGGTGCCAGCAGTGACATCAAAAACGCAAATGCATGATTCAAGATGCCCGGAAGATAACCGGAGAATGTATAGAACAGCGCATCGGCCAGATTGAACACCGCATATAATATGCACCAGACATCAAGGCGCGGAACTATCTTCTCACGGCTCTTATTTGTGATACAGATCACCGTAAAGAATATCCATATCGCTATCGGGGCGATCGTCATGACTAAATTCACTATAATGACCGCCGTCCGTATGCTTCCGACACTGATCTTAGAGAAGACAAAAGCACGGACGAAGCAAACCATCAGATACCACAACGATGGAAAGAGACACACATAAAGAAGTCCGCGGGTCTTATAGGCTCTCCTCAGGTAAAGGAAGAACAGGACAAAAGCCGAATATGATAACAATGACACACCGGAATTGACATAATTGAGGATCACTGCAACGTTCTCTGAGAGCCTTACGAGGAATGACGAGAATACACTCCAGACAGCAAAGACTCCGGATGCGGTCAGGAAGAACCCGAGTTCACGCAGAGCTCCCTTCTTCCTGAAGATCACAACGATTCCAAGAGCGATCGTCAATAACCTGCATAGTGCAAGCACGATCACATATATGGTAAGGAAAAGCTCCGACTGCCCATTTGTGATCATGGCCTTACAGTCTCCAGATCATCCAGCCACACCTTGCTGCTCGTATCAGATGACATCCTCAGGTCTCCTCTCGGTGAGAGCGATACCGTACCGACCTTAGGACCGTCCGGCAGACAAGAACGTTTGAACTGCTGCGAGAAGAACCTCCTCACGAAAGTATGGAGCCACTTGAAGATCGTCTCATCATCATAATCACCTGCATAAGCAATGCGTGCCATCCTGAATATCTTGGAAGGTGCAAATGCATACCGCATGAAGTAATACAGGAAGAAATCATGGAGTTCGTAAGGACCTACTATATCCTCCGTCTTCTGTGCGATATTGCCGGATTCATCAGGCGGCAGGAGTTCAGGTGATACAGGTGTATTGAAGATGTCCATCAGGACGGACGAGAGCTTCTTATCCTCAGCTTCCACCCTCTTCGCCTCGTAGCATACGAGGTGGCGAACAAGTGTCTTGGGGATAGATCCGTTAACGCCGTACATCGACATATGGTCACCGTTATATGTTGCCCATCCGAGAGCTAGTTCAGAGAGGTCACCTGTACCGATAACTAGACCTCCTGTCTGGTTAGCGATATCCATTATGACCTGTGTCCTCTCCCTCGCCTGTGCATTCTCATAAGTTACGTCGTGATCATCCATTGAATGACCGATATCCTCAAAGTGCTGAGTAACACTCTTGGCGATACTGATCTCCTTGATCGGAACACCGTAAGATGCGGCCAGATCGAGAGAATTGTTCTTCGTCCTTGAAGTCGTTCCGAAGCACGGCATCGTAACCGCCTGAATATTCTCCCTTGTGATGCCAAGCTTATCGAAGGCATGGACTGTAACAATGAGAGCCAGCGTGGAATCAAGTCCGCCTGACAGTGCGATGACAGCCTTATCGCATCCGATCGCATGAAGTCTCGTGGCAAGACCTGCTGCCTGCATATTGATTATATCCTCACACCTGCTGTCGAGTTCGCCTGCATCCTCAGGAACAAAAGGCATCTTCGACAAAGGCCTTACGGGCTCACAGATGTCAGGGATCACAATATCGACTGGCACATTAGCAAGTTCGTTATCAGGATACTCCAGATAAGTGTTCATCTTCTTCCTCTCGTGGATGATCCTCTCGACATCAACGTCACTCCAGATAAGATCATGGTCATATCCTCTTCTTGTCTTAAGGATCCTTCCGTTCTCCGCGATGATATCGTGTCCTGCAAAGACCAGATCCGTGGAAGACTCACCGAATCCGCAGTCGGCATATACATAAGCGCAGTGCTGCTTTGCCGATGCCATGGATACGAGCCTCTCCCTGTATTCAGCCTTGCCGATTATCTCGTCGGAAGCTGAGGGATTAAGTATAATGAGAGCTCCCTCCGCGCAATAATCTATCGACGGATTATCAGGGACCCAGAGTTCCTCACAGATCTCGACTGCAAACTTGACTTCAGGATGCTCCGAACACTCGAACAGCACCTTGCCAAACGGTATCCCCTCGTGATAACCGAGTTCTTCATACCCGTCGTATGAAGCGAACCATCTCGCCTCATAGAACTCCCCGTAGTTGGGGATGATCCCCTTCGGAACGATGCCGGATATCTCACCCTTGCTGATCACGGCAGCACAGTCATAGAGCTTGCTGCTATGCACTACCGGAAGGCCGACGACGAAACTGACATCAAGTTCAGCCGTCCTCTCAGCAATATCGAGAAGCGCTGCGAAAGCCTTATCCGTAAACACCTTCTGCAGGAACATGTCCTGGCATGTATATCCCGTGATGCAAAGCTCGGGGAAAACGAGCAGAGAGATCTTATTCTCCGCCGCCCGGTTAACCATCTCAACTATCCTGTCTGCATTGAACTGAATGTCTGCGACCTTGACTTCCGGAGTCGCAGCACCGACTCTGATATAACCGTCTATCATAAGGTACACCTCTCTTGGACTATGATTGCGTATTATAGCATATTTTTATATATAATATTCAGCTCGGGTATCCTGCACTCAATAATAAGCATCCTCGATGCCGTCGATCTCGTCGTACTCCTCTTCGAGATTCTCTTCTCTCCAGCGTCTCTCGCGTTCAGCGATCTTCCTGTCACGATTGCTCATGCCGGTGTGATCAGATGACGATGTAATGATATCAGCATCTTCAAAACATACGATATCGGCAACAACTTCCTGATAATCCACATGCACCATGATACATCTCCTCAGTCGCAGAAAATCGCATCTAACATCTCAAGCTCATCTATCCACTGCGGATCATACTTTGACCTCTTCATCCTGGCATTACACTTGGGACAGTTCTTATAAGGCTTCTTCGCCGGATTATGGCAGACAGAGCATTCATAAATATCACCCTTAAACAGATGAGCATGCTGTGTCCAGTAACCGGTCTTATTGTGGTTCTTGCCAAAGATACCCATATGAACGCCCTCCTTTTGATCCGCCTGTCTACATTATATATTGAGGTGAGTGAGATAAAAAGGACACTTGACCCATATTCTGCATATCTTCCCCAAAAAACTGTCCCGCACAATGCGGGACAGCATCACATTCAGTTAGATCTGAAGATCATTTCGCGACGGCCTCGGATATGAACTTCCTGATGTTGCTTACATTGGCAAATGTCTCATAGCCTGTTCCGTTGGGAACGATGAGAGTCGGAGCCTGCATGATGTTGAACTTAATGCTCAGATCCTGCTGTTCCTCTGCATCGATGAGCTCATAGTCGATACCGGCATCTGCAAGGAACTTCTTTGCTGCCATGCAGTTAGGACATGTCTTTGTAGTAAAGAGCATGGGCTTATCGGCGATCTCGGCATCTTCGCTGCATCCGCAAGCCTCACCGGTCTGTGCAACAGGTCCGCTGTGCTTAAGGACAGAGTGCTCAATGTCATAGAGCTTACGATCCTTGAACTCCTGCGCCTTTCCGTCGTTCCAGTTCTGTACAGGGCGGTAATAACCTGTGATACGGCTGTATGTCTCTGTCTTCTTACCGCAGTAAGGACATTCGTCAACCTTGCCTGCGAGGTAGCCGTGAGCCTGGCAGATCGAGTATGTGGGAGACATCGTGTAGTAAGGCAGCGAATAGTTCTCGGCAATCTTACGAACGAGGCTTGCGGCACTCTTCCAGTCAGGGAGCTTCTCGCCTAAGAATGCGTGGAATACCGTACCGGATGTATAGAGCGTCTGGAGCTGATCCTGGATATCAAGAGCATCATAGATATCTGAAGAGAAGCTGACGGGCAGATGTGAGCTGTTTGTGTAATAATAAACGCCGCTTGCATCATTTGCCGTGATGATATCGGGATAGCGCTTCTTATCGTGCTTAGCAAGTCTGTAGGATGTTGACTCTGCAGGCGTTGCCTCGAGGTTATAGAGGTCACCGTACTGTTCCTGGTAATCTGACAGACGCTCTCTCATGTGGTTCAATACCTTCTTGGCGAACTCCTGTGTCTCTTCGTGTGTGAGATCCTTCCTGAGCCAGTTTGCATTGAGGCCCGCCTCGTTCATGCCTACCAGACCGATCGTTGAGAAGTGGTTGTCGAATGAACCGAGATAGTGCTTTGTGTAAGGATACAGACCCTCATCGAGGAGCCTTGTGATCGTCTGTCTCTTAACCTTGAGGGAACGTGCAGCGATGTCCATCATCTTGTCGAGACGCTTGAAGAAATCATCCTGATCCTTGGCGAGGTATGCGATCCTGGGCAGATTGATCGTAACAACGCCGATGGAACCCGTGGACTCACCTGAGCCGAAGAATCCGCCGGACTTCTTGCGGAGCTCACGGAGATCAAGTCTTAATCGGCAGCACATGGAACGTACGTCTGAAGGCTCCATGTCGGAGTTGATGTAATTGGAGAAATAAGGTGTTCCGTACTTGGCTGTCATTTCGAACAGGAGCTTATTGTTCTCTGTCTCAGACCAGTCGAAATCTCTCGTGATCGAATATGTAGGGATAGGATACTGGAATCCTCTGCCGTTGGCATCACCTTCGATCATGATCTCGATGAATGCCTTGTTGACCAT
>DGUI01000043.1 GCA_002394605.1 Mageeibacillus sp. UBA4314
TCGGCACAGGCAAGACAGCTACAGATGAGCAGGCTGAGGAGGTCTGCAAGTTCATCCGTGGCGTTATCGCTGAGCTCTACTGCGAGAAGTGCGCTGAGGCTATCACGATCCAGTATGGTGGTTCCTGCAACGCTAAGAATGCAGCAGGTCTCTTCGCTCAGCCTGACATCAACGGCGGTCTCGTCGGCGGTGCTTCACTGAAGGCTGAAGATTTCTCCATCATCTGCAACGCAGGCGAGTAAGAGTCGATCTGATAACAACTTAATGTAAACAAGGGAGCTGTCTCATCCGGGACAGCTCTTTTATTAGCCCCAATATATACGGGATAATGACTGTTGAATACCGCATTCCGTGATATAATCTACGGAGAATAGAGCGGAGGATAGATATATGTTCTACATATTGATGATAGCGATCTTTGTTGTCAGCCTGGTGATCCAGGGGCGCCTTAAGAGCCTTGTATCCAAGTATTCGGACATTACCTGTGCGAGCGGCATCACATCGAATGAAGCCGTTATGAGGATGCTCAATGAGAATGAGGTCAGCGGCATAGTCATCAAGCATACTGACGGTGACCTTACTGACAACTATAATTCCAGGGAAGGTACTATCAACCTGTCCAATACGACTTACGGCAAGAACTCGATCGCTGCCGTAGCCATTGCCGCTCACGAGGCGGGACATGCATTGCAGGATGCGAAAGAAATGGCTGCATATAAGGTAAGACAGCTCATCGCTCCCGCAGTCAATCTCTGTTCCACGCTTGGCATCTATGTGACGATCGCAGGTGTCGGGATCTCCTATGCCGTTGAGAAGAATGTCTACGGATGGGGTTACAGGATCTCTACCATCGGAATAGTAATGTACAGTATCGCGGTCATCTTCTATGCCGTTACGCTGTGGATCGAGAGAGATGCGAGCAAGCGCGGATGGCAGGCAATGCAGCAGTTCGGATGGGTGTCTGAAGACCAGCTCGCAGCAGCAAAGAAGCTGCTTTGGGCAGCAGGTGATACTTATGCCATTGCACTCGCAAGTTCAGCTCTTACTTTGATAAGGCTCCTGGCAATGCGTGACCGTAGGAGGTAGCCCCTGTATGAACAGAGAAGACATAGTTTTCGATGCCGCGATCGGCGGCGGCAACAAGATCCGGGGTTATTTCTATCCGTCAGACAACGCGGATATCAAGGGTGTCATCCAGATCTGCCATGGAATGGCTGAGGGCATTCACCGCTATGAGGAGATGATAGAAGTCCTTAACTCCAGGGGCTGGCATGTTTGCGGCATGGATATGCTTGGACACGGCGGCACTTATGAACTCAATAAGGATAATGATATGCCGAAGGGGTATTTCGGTGAGGGCAAATTTGCCATTATCAAGACTCTTGCGGATATCATGAAGATGCATGAGGAGGCTGTGAAGAGATTCGGGGAAGACTTAAAATATGTTCTTTTTGGCCATTCCATGGGATCTTTTGTTGCCAGGGCCATATTTTCCACTCCGCAATACAGCAGCAGTTTTGATGCGTATCTGATCGCTTCGACTGCCGGTCCGAACGGTGCGTTGTCTTTTGCAAAGGCACTGTCTTCGATGAAGGGCAAGAAGAAGGAGGGCAAGTTCATCAGTGCACTTGCTTTCGGAGGGTATAACAAGAAGGTAAAGAACAAGAGGACTGTCTATGACTGGATCTCAACTGATGATAAGGAAGTCGACAGGTATATAGCTGATCCAATGTGCGGATTTGCTTTTACGAACAAGGGCTTCTATGACATGTTTACATTGATGGAGTTCATCCAGAGTGACAGGGCATATGACAATCTTCCAGATAAGCCCGTCATGTTCACATATGGTGAGGAAGATCCGGTGGGAAGCTACGGCAATGGTGTCAGGAAAGTCATCAGGAGGATGGAGGACAAGGGACTTAAGGTCGAGTCCAGATCATACGGCCCGTTCCGTCATGAGATACAGAACGAGCCGGTCAGATCGGAATTCTTCGATGATGTGGATGATTTCTTTACTAAGGCCGTATCATCCTAAAGTTATTATCAGTTCATTCGAGCTGAATTCTATTGTCGTGCCATACTGATCGTTCTCGGGGAATCCTTCTGATACTCCGACGACGTTTGTGATGCCGTTGAGAACGAGTTTCTTGGAAGCTCTTCCGAATCCTTCTGTCTTTACGGTTATGCGGTCTTCCGCCTTAAGGACATTTACGACTCCGGACAGTGACTTGTTCTGTCCAAGAACTTCAGCAGCCGCCACATTGCCTTCTGACAGTTCGAAACAGGAGAATACCACTGTCTCGCCTGCATGTGAAGGAATGATCGAATTAGGTCTTACATAGACTGGCAGTTCGCTTATCTCGACCTTGCGCGATACGATCCTCGGACCGGAGATCTTCTCCCTCGTTATGTAGTTGGTCCAGGTGCCTGCCGGAACATAGAAGCTGACATTGCCTGCCGTGGAATATACGGGACATACCATAACAGCTGATCCGAGCATGAACTGCGTAGGGCACTTCTGTGCAAGGCGGTCCGTAGGAAATTCAACACTCATGGGCCTTGCGACGGGCATTCCGAAATTAGCCGATTCGATGCAGCAAGATTCGACATAAGACAAGAGTCCCGATCTCACATCCAGCATCTTCTTGAGGTTCTCGAGCATCGCCGCATCCTTGCAGAAAGGAACGGGGAGCCTGTAGTGAGGCATTATCATGGCTGCCTGCGTCCATCTCGTGTAGAGCGTGGGGGAAGCAGATGCGATGGAAGGGATATCCATGTTGATTATGCCGTAACCCGTCATGCCGTACGAGATCGCATTGTTGACAGCGCATGCAAGACTGCTGTAGCTTGCCGTGTTCTTGTTCATGTAGATGTTGCGGTAGGGAGCTACCGTATCGCCTGCGCCTGTGCTGTTCCTGATGACTGAACTGTTGCCGGAACCTACGCACCTTACGGAGCAGTCAGTAACGATATTGTTGAAGGCAACCGCGAAATTATTATAGTAAGAAGCTGTCATTCCTTCAGTGTAGAGGAGCTCATACTTGAAGTCAGCTTCAACCATGTCGATGCCGAGCTGAAGTACGGAATCAAACTTAAGACCGAGCCAGTTCCTGGCAGGCTGTGACAACACGTCGATGATGCCCATCGTACCATTCTCGTATTCTGTCAGAACGGGTTCACCCTTACTGTTCTTGACCAGGTAATCATTGTCGACGCATTCTGCAAATTCAGGTACCGCGTCAGAGATGTAAGGTGAGAGCGATATGCCGATCCTGATACCGAGATCGTGGATCTTTCGGATGAACTTCGCAGGATCCGGGAATCTTGCAGGATCCCAAGAGAAGCCTGTCTTGATGGTCTTGGGAAGGTATCCGTGACCGAGCCAGATCTCCGAGATCGTGATGCCGTATTCGTGAGCCTGATTAAGATCTGACAGGATGCTCTGCTCGTCGTAATCGTAATTGCCGGCATAGTTGAGAGATAAGCCGTCGCATAAGTTCAGGTTGATGTTCTCTCTGCCGAGAAGCTGGGTATATGCTGCGATAACATCAGAAGGAGTGCCGCCGGCGATCACATAGAACTCGATCGTCTCGCCCTCATTAGAGAACGTGACCGCGCCGTTCTGCGATGCAAAATCGAACTTCACAAGTCCCGTAGTGTTGACAAAGATACCGTATCCGCGTGACGAAACATAGAACGGGATCTTATTGAACGCAGCGCTCTCGCTCATGTTATCAGTCTCTTCCTTGCGTCCGATGAGATCCGTTACACCGCTTCCGCCGAGACCGTAGCATGATTCACCCGGAGTGATGTCAAAACATGCGCCTGTGTATTCTGCAGGTCTTCTTGTATTGAAGAATGAATTGATCGAAGTTGCCGTTATCGCATTGCCGCAATAGCTGAATACGATCCTGAAAGCACCGGCCCTCTGGATCCTGGCCTCGAGCATTCCTGCCTTGAAGAGAAGAGCATCTTCGTCCTCTTCGGCAGCTCCTGCTGCAGAAGGTCTTGCATTAACAACGGCTGTCTCATCCTTGCCCGTGTACCTTACGCAGGCATTGATCTTGATGATGCCTGACTGCGGGGAAGAGAGGGTAACCTTCATCCTTCCGTAATTACGTCCGTTGTCCGTAAGGGGTGTCTCTGCAAATTCGGTCATGTTGAGACCTAATGCAAGAGTGTTTTCAGTTATCGTGTAATCTCTGAGACTTCCGGCATATTTTGTAAGACTGTACATGTTCACCTCCGAGTTGGTCATGTTAGTGACAAATTACTTTTATTATAACCAATTTATGTTCCTGTGAGTTATAATTTAGAAAAATGAGGAAGGTGCACCAGTGTCCGGCAGATTGACTTTCATCAAGAGTACCGAACGTGACGGTATCACTCCGCAGACCCTTTATATCGAGGAGGGAGCTGCAGGTGATATTGCGGATGTCCTCAAGGAGCGCGGTTCCAAAAGGGTGCTGATACTGTCCAACAAGAACACTTTCGAGTACCGCGCTGTAGACAGGATAATCGACAGGTATAACGAAGCCGGATTACGCACATTCAAGTATCAGAGAAGGATCGATGTTGCTGACAGCAGGGACATTGAAGGCGGTCTTGCGACTTACAAGGAATACAACTGTGATACGATCGTTGTCATCGGCAACAGGTATGACATATCTGTGGGCAAGATGGTCGCAGTCTCTGCAACTAACCCCGGCAAGCCTGCTTCTTTCGCAGGGATAGGCAATGTAAAGTTTGATATCAAGACACTCGTAGCCATCAAGATAGACGGCACTCCTGCCGCATCAACGCCAGAGTGTTCATTCTATAACCAGGAGACAGACACCTGGATCACGTGTTTCAGCCAGATCATGCTGCCTCATATCGTAGTCATCGATTCTGAGCTCATGATGCGTAATAACGTGGAGCTAATAAGGTTCTCCGCGCTTAACAGCCTTTGCGTCGCTATCGAGGCATACCTGTCACCTCTGACAGCTGCCAATCCCGAATACAAGGCAAATGCTGCCGTTGCGATCTACAAGATCTTCGGCAAGCTGGACAGCCTGGCAGCCGATAAGCTCGACGGATACCTTCAGACAAGGGTATCCATGGGCGGTTTCTACGCCGGCCTTGCAGCCACCAAGCTCGGGTTCGGGTATTCCTACTTCATCATGCACAAGATGCAGGAGATGTTCGGATGCAATTACGGGACGGGGATGGGAAGGATCCTTGTTGCAGTGCTGAGGGAACTTCTGGAGTTTTCTACCGAACAGATGGCTGCACTGTCACGGTCGCAGCAGTTCTGCACATCGTCGCTCGATAATCTCAGCGCTGCACAGTCTTTCATCGAGTCCGTTTACGATATCTACCGCAAGAACATGCCTGATCCGAGTCTCCCCGTAATGACTCCCGCAGACTGCAGGAAGATAGCTGAAGATACAAGAAGATCACTGGCCGATATGGGTTTTGAACCCCGTATATCCGTTGAGCGTCTCGAAATGATGCTCCGGAACATGTAGCTTTCACGATGCCCGGTTACAAAGACAAGATCCCGTATTACTGCAAGAGAGCGCTTGCATTGCTTAATGATGCCGGCTTCGAAGCCTATGTTGTCGGAGGTGCCGTAAGAGACCTTGTCATGGGCAAACAGCCCCACGATTTCGATGTCACTACGTCCGCAACGCCGGACGAGGTCATTACCGTTATGGAGAAGGCCGGTGTCAGGTGCATACCAACGGGGATCAGGCACGGGACGGTCACGGTACTGACCGGAAACGGTAACGTGTCTGAACAGGTAGAGATAACGACTTTCCGGGTGGACGGATCCTATACCGACATGCGCCATCCCGATAGTGTCGGCTTCACGCGCAGCATAGAAGAAGATGTGAGAAGGCGTGATTTTACCATCAATTCCATGTACCTGGACCGTGAAGGCAATATCACGGATATCACAGGCGGAACGGAAGATATCAGGACCGGGCTGATCAGAACGGTAGGTGACGGCAACAGGCGTTTTACTGAAGATGCCCTTAGGATAATGAGGGGACTCAGGCTCGCCGCACAGACAGGATTTGACATCGAGCAGGATACGATGAAAGCGATGGCGGATAATGCCGCCCTGCTCGGCAATATTGCCGGCGAACGCATCGCGGCCGAACTTGACCGTCTCGTGACAGCTCCCTATGCATCTAAGATCATCAGTAGTTCTGTACCGGTGCTCAAAGTGATAATACCTGAACTGGAAGAGTGTCAGGGATTCGACCAGAAGTCCCGCTTTCACGACAGGGACGTACTTGAACACACGCTTGCGGTCCTTGACGGCATTCCTGCAGATGACAGCGGCAGCAGGGATACTTCCCTTGCTCTCGCGGCATTGCTGCATGACATCGCCAAGCCCCGGTGCTTCTATCTGGATTCCCGTGGCATAGGCCATATGAAAGGTCATCCTGCAGTCAGCGCAGGCATTGCAGACAGGCTCCTTGTATCACTTCACTATTCCAAGGCGGTTCATGATGAAGTAGTAAGGCTTATCGCTTACCATGATTACTACATACCGCCCGCAGTAAGCTCCGTCCACAGGTACCTGTGCAATTGCGGACCGGGATTCTTCCGTAAACTTGTTATCCTCCAAAGAGCTGATATCATGGCGCATTCAGCGGCAGGCCGGGACAGGCTGGAAAGGCTTGATGAGATAATAAGAACTGCAGATGAACTGGATGCCAGAGGTGCAATCTACCGTGTCCCTGACCTCAGGATAAGCGGAAAAGACATCATAGATCTTGGCGTTGCGCCCGGAGCGGGAGTGGGGAAGATCCTGGACAGGCTTTTCGATGAGTATGTGGAAGGGAGACTTCAAAACGACAGGGAAGCGCTTATCAGACGTGCCACAGAGCTTTCATAATTTATATTCTGTTCATAAAAATGTGACAAAATTGTGAAAGATATACATTGATTAATGCCGATAAAAGAAATTATAATTAAATATATTATACGTGCGAGGTGATCATCATGAGACGTATCAAGACGAATAAACGGGGTTTTACCCTCACCGAGATTATTCTCGTTATAGCTATAATCGTGATCCTGACAGCTGCACTTGCAGCAGGTATCGCGATCGACCTTAACAGGTATAAGCAGTATCTCGCCGACCTTAATACTACAGGCGGCGGTAATTGGGAAGGCGCAGCAAGAGGCCGTGTTGCCGGTATGTTCGGCACATTGGATCCGGCGCCTGAGTATAATGGCGAACCTACACCTTTGCCGACTGCTGACGCTACAGAGGAAGCAGAAGAGACAGAAGAAGCTGAGGAGACTGAAGTTCCTGCACCTCCTACGGAGAAGCCGGGAGATCCCACTGAAGCACCTCCGACAGAGAAGCCCACACAGGCTCCACCTACGGTTAAGCCGGCAGATCCTACACAGAAGCCTTCAGGCGGCGGAGGAGTAACGGTTGGAAATGTTTCAGCACCTAATACTGTAACTTCGGGCAAGGGTGTTTATTCTATTGGGGGATCAAGCAGTTCTCCTACTGTAAAAGTTGGAAACGACCAGTGGAATACAGCTTCATTTACGATCACGGGCAACCCCGGTAACTATACGCTTACTTTCACAAATGAAGGTAACAGGTACATCGTAGATCAGAATGTATTTAAGGATCTTTGGAAGAATCAGCCTTACAAATTGAATTCCGAACAGATCAATTATCTCAAAAACACATACGGTGTTACTCTTAAATAGTATTTGGTAAGATCAGTCTTCAACATAAAGAGCTGTCCCGTTGCTGATATCGGGACAGCTCCTTTTCTTTTTGCCACATCCTGCAATCAATGGTATAATACATTAGCTCATCCCATCTGATCTGCAGTCGGTTCGGGTCTCGTGCAAGGCAGTGTTGTGAACCCTGTCAGGTCCGGAAGGAAGCAGCAGTAAGCAGATTTCTGTTTGTGCCGCGAGGGTGCCTGTCCGACTGTAGTTCAGATGGGATGAGTGTATTTTTTGGGGGCAGATCTTTATGGAACAGGAACATATCGCTTTATACAGGAAGTTCAGACCACAGACATTTGACGATATCACTTATCAGGATGCGCCTGTAGCTGCACTCAAGCAGGCGGTAAAGAGCGGCAAGATCGGTCATGCTTACCTGTTCGCGGGACAGAGGGGTACCGGTAAGACGACGATCGCCAAGGTATTCTCCAGAGCCATCAACTGTCTTGACCCTAGGGACGGCAACCCCTGTAATGAATGTGAGATATGCAAGGGGATCATGAACGGATCACTCCTTGACGTAATAGAGATCGACGCAGCTTCCAATAACGGAGTTGAGAATGTCAGAAGGATATGTGACGAGGCCGTATTTGCCCCGACGAAGGCGAGATACAAGGTCTACATAATAGATGAGGTCCACATGCTCTCGACCGGCGCCTATAATGCGCTCCTTAAGACTCTTGAAGAGCCGCCGAAGCACGTGGTGTTCCTTTTCGCGACGACAGAACAGCACAAGATCCTTCCCACGATCTTATCGAGATGCCAGAGATACAGCTTCAAGAGGATCCCGGATGATCTTATCGTTAAGAGGCTCAAGTATATTTGCGAGACAGAGGATATCAAGGCTGAAGATGATGCCTTAAGCCAGATCGCGGCATTGTCTGACGGTGCATTGAGAGATGCGATCTCACTGCTCGACCAGGCTGCGGGTGCTGCAGATGGCAGCAAGATCACATCAAGATCGGTTCAGGATATTGCAGGAACCGTCGATACGGCACTCCTTATCGAGATGGGAGATGTGTTGATCGACGGTAATTATGAAGCACTGATAAGGCTTTGTACAAGGATCTCGCAGGCAGGTAAGGATTACCTGAGGTTTACATTGGATCTTGCTGAGTATTTCAGGGATCTTCTCGTCATCAGGGTCGTACCTGATCCGTCGGAACTCGTATGTTATTCAGCTTCTGACATGAAGCAGCTCTACAGAACTGCCAATAAGGCAAATCCTGATACTATCATCGGTTTTATCTCATATCTGTCGAAGATGGCGTCTGACCTTAAGGTGTCACCTTCTGTTGCAGCTAACTTTGAGACGAGCCTTATCAGGATATGCGGAAGGAAGACAAATCTTCCCATAACGCCGCTTGTCATTCCTGATTTCGAGAAGAAGCAGGCGGAAGCGGCAGCTTCGATCTCTTCGGGGAAGAAGCCTGAAGTGAAGGTGGATAAGCCCGAGGAGCCCGTGAAGGAAGAGGCAAAGGCAGAAGAGCCCAAGAAGGAGGAACCCCCAAAAGAGGAGCCCAAAAAGGAAGAACCCAGGAATGATGACGGTTCTAAGTCTGAGCTCCTGTCTAGTTTTCTGAGCATCAGGGAGCCCATTAAGCCCGATGACGATGAGAAGCCTGTATCGTCCCTGTCGATGACGGAACGTCTGGCTCAGCTTAGAGCATCGATCAGTTCATCCAGGGAAGAGACAAAGCATGAGAATGAAGACCAGCCCGTAACGGTTGAAGAAGAGAAGAAGGAAGAACCTGTTAAGAGGACAGCAACATCTGCATTCTTCATTTCAGAACCTGCTCCTGTGACCGTGATCACAGCTCCTCCGGAGATCGATGAGAATGCTCCTCTCGCTAACCAGATAGATCTGTTCAGTTCTCTTGCTCCCAAGAGTGAGGAGAAGGAAGAGAAGAAGAGCGGAATCGCAGGTCTGTCGGATTCCTTCGTTGACGATATCGACATGTCATTCATCAAGAATGAAGATAAGAAGGAAGAAGATAAGGAAGCTGTCCCTGAGACTTCAGGTGACAAGCAGAAGGAAGAGGATAAGGATGAACCCAAAAAGGCGCCTGGGAGGAAGCCCCAGACCCGGACATCCCTGTCGCAGGTCTATGACAAGTCAGGCCTTATCGTAAGCAACGCACATGCAAAGGAAGTCAGGCAGCCTGAGTTCTCTGACCTTGCACCGACTAATACGAGCAGGTGGTCAGATGTGCTGTACGAACTCTCGCAGACTAATCCCAATCTCCATAATACACTCGTTAACGCCGAGTTCCTGACTATCGAGGATAACGGATATATCGTGTTCGAGGACTCCTATAAGAGCGTGGTCGAGAACCTCAAGGGAATGAACGAGTTCAGGAAGCTGGCACAGAAGATCAAGGCCACTTTCGATGGGGTGGGAAGGCTCTTTGTCTGCACGAAGACCCAGTATGGCAATGCACTCATACAGGATGAGAGGCGCAAGAAGCAGGAGGCAGCCGAAGCAATGAAGGCCAAGGCACAGCAGATGGGCATCACGACGGAGATACATTTCGGCGACGATTGATGTGGAATCATTTTGATTTATAAGTATAATCAATAACAATATTATTAAACGGAGGAATCTAGTAATGGCAAAAGGCGGTTTTCGCGGAGGAATGGGTAACATGGGCGGCATGGGAGGCATGGGCAACCTCATGGCTCAGGCTCAGAAGATGCAGAAGCAGCTCGAAGTAACCCAGCAGGAGATAAAGGAATTAAGGATCGAGGGAACATCAGGCGGCGGACAGGTCAAGCTTATCCTCGGCGGTGATCACAAGATCTACAACCTCGAGATCGGCAAGGATGTTATCGATCCTGAAGATCCCGAGATGCTCTCAGATCTCATCGTTGCAGCTTTCAACCAGGCAAGCGAGGAGCTCGAGGCGAAGTCTTCCGAGATGATGAACAGAGTAACGGGCGGAGTTAAGATGCCCTTCTGATCATGGCAAGATATTCTCCTTCCATACAGAGATTGATAACGGAATTGGGCAGTCTTCCCGGAATTGGCGGGAAGGCTGCACAACGTCTGGCTTTCCATATCATCGATATGCCCCAGGAGAAGGCGGACATGCTGACGGATGCGATCGTGACGGCAAGGAAGAGCACGAAGAGATGCTCCTGCTGCCATAATTTCACTGACAGTGATCCGTGCCAGATATGTTCCGATAATACTCGTGACAGGAGCACTCTGCTCGTTGTTGAGTCGCCCAGGGATGTGAGCACCTTTGAGAGGACTCATGAGTACAAGGGCTTATATCATGTGCTTCACGGCGTGTTCGATCCGCTCCGCAACAAGAGCCTTGAGGACACGACGATCACGCAGCTGATCAAGAGACTGTCTGAGAGCAGCGAGATCAAGGAAGTCATAATAGCGACGAACCAGTCTGCCGAGGGTAATGCCACGGCACTGTATATCTCAAGGCTCCTGGCTCCCTCAGGGATCAGGGTGACAAGGCTCGCACAGGGTCTTCCCATGGGATCTGACATTGAATTCGCGGATGATCTGACGCTCCTGTCAGCACTTAACGGGAGAATAACACTGAACGGATGAGACTAGACAAGTTCCTTAAGGTATCAAGGGTCATCAAGAGGCGTTCCGTAGCGAACGATGTGTGTACTGCGGGACGTGTCCAGGTCAACGGAAGGACTGCAAAGCCGTCGGTCAAGCTCAAGACCGGTGATATCGTGAGCATCGCTTTCGGCAACGGTGTGGTGACCTTTAAGGTCTTATCGATAGAACAGCAGGTGCGCAAGGACGAGGCCTCTTCGATGTACGAGATCATCGAGGATACGCTGTAAGATTACGAATCAGTTACAAACTCTTTAAGATTCCCGCATATCTATTGCGGGTCTTTTTGACTGATATAGAATATAGTAACGGGGTGTACTCTCCTCTTAACAAAGCACGAAAGGCATATAAGGATGCGAAGGATCAAGCGCGGCAAGGGAATCAAGATGTCATTTATACCTGCAATGATATCAATTGCACTGGTAGTCGTGATCGTTCTCATTATCACGCGCTTCAATTCCATTATGCAGCAGAGGGAGAGGATAGTAGCCGAATCCAAACAGCTGGCTGCACAGGAAGAGTCACTGAAGATGAGACTCGATTCGCTACAACTGGCAGGCGCAGCATCGGATGATACGGAAAAGGTCGAGAATATAGCCAGAGGACAGCTCGACATGGTATATCCCGGAGAAGTCATATTCAGGATTTCAGGCGATCAGCCTTGAGATAAACGAATTGCACACGTGACATACCGGATGGGGCAGCCTGTCCGGTATGTTATTTTATCGGGTCATTCAGTCATCCTGATAACGAACCTGTCGAAATTTACCTGCTCCTGATACTGCTCGGAAAAGAATACCGTCTGATAGAAAGCGGCAAATTCCCTTGTGTTCTTCTTCATCCATGCGGGGACGGGGATATCAAGTTCCCTGCACAGAAGGATAAGGGCATTCTCCAGGTTCCTTGAGAATGGTGCTCCAGGGTCTGACACCAGTTCGACCTCTTTTACAGTAAGAAGCTTATTTGACGTAAAAAGCCTTCCTTCGAGTTTCATCATGTGCCTCCTGCCTTATCTTCACCTTTTCTTTGCCACTATTTTGCCTTTTTTGAACCTTAAAGTAAATGCCTTTCATGATATGATAAAGATGTTCAAAGTAATTGTTCCTTAACTTCATAACACCCTCCTTACAGCACTGACCGCAAGTCAGTGCTTTTTTATTTCCATTTGTTCAAACAGCAAGCCGGACATTTGTGCATATTAACCATCCACTTTTGAATTCTTTGTAAAGACCGCAAATTTTCCTATTAAATTATTGAAGATAGGAGGTCATCGTTGTAAAATGTTAGGTAGATTTGCACAAAAAAATGTGTATTTAGGAGGTTCTTTTTATGAAAAAGTGTCCCGATTGCGGAATGGTCATAGCTAATCAGGCTATCAGATGCCCTAAGTGTAAGTTCACATTTACTGAAGGCGAAGGCTCAGCAGATGCAGGCGGCGGTGCAGTAGCTCCCGCAGCAGCAGCAGTATCAGCAGCAGCAACAGGCAGGACAGGTGGCAGAGATGGTATCATGCCCATGGTCGATGTTAATGCAAGTAATGTTGATGAACTTTACGGACAGCTTAAGGCAGCGATCGTTAAGAGAAAGACAGAATTCGATCACTTTATCGATTTCCTCGAGAACAGGACAGCATGGCTCACAGCACCTGCAGAACTCAAAGGACCTCTGGCTTGTGAGAAGGGTCTCCTTATCAGGAGCGTAAGCACAGCAAAGCAGCTCTTAAGGATCAAGGACACTATCATGCCCCAGCTCGACGAAGAGTCAGCCATCATCATCGCTCTCTTCCACGAGGTAGGCAAGGCAGGTATCGAGGGCAAGCCTCTCTTCATCCTCGAAGAGACAACTCCTTCCACACCTACATCAGCGCTCGGTCTGTCATTCAGTTCAAGGATCTCCAGCGCAGCTTCCACTTCAACAAGCTATGCTATCAATAATAAGCTCGTACACATGAATGTTGGTGTCAGAAGCCTCTTCCTCGTATCACAGTACATGCTCCTGTCAGACGATGAGGCTCAGGCTATCAGCTATGCATCAGACGTTGAATTGCTCGAGGGCAAGCTCAGTCCTTATACTCTGCTCCTCTCAACAGCTCTCCAGATGCAGAAGACTATCTACGAGAACCAGGATGTGGTATCAAGCTACAGCTTTACTGTTATCCAGCCTAAATAAGATAATTATCTAACAGTTCTCCATTTTCTTTTTCCTGCCGGCTCTTGGGTCGGCAGGTTTTTTATGGTTTTAATGTCTGTTAATACAATGCGGTGATATACTCTGACAGATAGCTTCCGATTTGGGCAAACGCTTTGGATACCTTGCCTTCGTCTGCGCACTCGATCGATATGCAGACTGCCACAGGTTCCTTCATTTCGATGATCGCAAGCTCAGTATATGCGTGAAGGTCCTTGTTGCGTCCGTAGATGTGAAGGATCGGCGTTCCTTCCTTGAACGCGGAACTGATCGGGCTGTCAACGGTGGAATTTGCAAGTGCGTTTATGATGCTCTGATAGCCGGAAGGGTTGGATGTGTATGACCTGTAGAGGTAGCACATGTAATTGGACATGTCGTAACAGGTCGATCTTCCCTTGCCCTTGTAGTCTTTACCTGCATAATTGGTGTAGAAGACAGACTTGTCATAAGCCTGGTAAGAGCTTATCTCATTGATCTTCGGAACCACTTCATCAAGGCCGCCGAGCTCTTTTAAGAGCATCTCGTAAGCGACGTTGTCACTTGAAGCGATCATTAGGTGTTCCAGAAATCCCAGATAGATCTTTTTGCCGGCCTGATATTTGGACGTGATATAAGATCCTGCGGAATTAGCATGGCCCTCGTATGTTATGACTTTGGCCGGATCGATCCCGCCCGATATTGCCATGTTGTTCATGATGATGCTGACGGGGAGTGCATATGTGCCGGCCGGAACGATGGGATCGAGCTCATTGATGCCAAGTTCTTCTCTGTTCTTGAGGCTTACGTACCTGAAGCTTATACGCGAATTGCTGACGGTCTTGATGTAATTCTCGATGTCATTCTTCATGTGGTCGAGCAGCACTGCACGCTTCTGGTGGGAAGCGATCTGCGTCTTGGGTGATGAGAAATGGAAATCTTCGATATCGAGCTTCTCTGGAGAGGTATCGGCAGCTTTTGTAACTTCAGACGAAGACTCCTCCGAAGGCGTAGTTTCCGTATGGAGGGATGGTGCGAGCTTGGTCGTCTCTGTAGTCGTGGTCTCCTCTGATGATTCCGTTGTCTCAGAAGTCGTGGTCGTGACCTCAGTCGTTGTTATGAGCGTTGTAGTCGTATCGGTTGCCCTGCCGACCATGTCCGGGTACAGCATCGCATACTCATTCTGGTATGATGCCACAGACATCACGAAAACAACGACAAGGACCGTTACAGCCAGCACAGCGATAAGGATGAGCGTGATAAGACGCCTTTTATTCCTTATGTTTTCCGCCCTGTCCAGAAATGTCGGATTCGGAGCCTTCATATCATCAGAACAGACCTACGATCGTTCCCTCAGAATCAATGTCGATGTCAAGAGCTGCAGGATGCTTAGGCAGACCCGGCATTGTGAGGATCTTGCCCGTAAGTGCTACGACATAACCTGCGCCTGCGCTCACATAACAGTCTCTGACCGTGATGTTGAACCCTTCAGGTGCGCCGAGCTTCTTGGGATCATCAGTGAAAGAATACTGTGTCTTGGCGATGCACACAGGGAGATCGCCGTATCCGGCCTTAACGAGAGCCTCGATCTTCTCTGCAACGCCGTCCTCAAGGACTATGCCGTCAGCGCCGTAGATCCTTGTAGCGACCTTGGATATCTTGGTCTCGATGGAGTCTTCGAGGTCATATGTGAAATTGAGAGCCTTGCAGTCACACTCGTCAACTGCAGCGAGAACTGCGTTCGCAATGTCGATGCCGCCTTCTCCGCCGTTGCGGAATACATCGGAGATCTCAAACTTTGCTCCGAGTTCAAGGCAGAGGTTCTTGACGATCTCAAGCTCTTCCTCTGTGTCCGTAGGGAACCTGTTGCAGGTTACGACGACGGGAACGCCGAATCCTGACATGTTCCTGATATGCCTTGCAACATTGCCAAAGCCCTTGACGAGAGCTTCGTTGTTCTGCTCACCGAGGTTCTCCTTGGCGATGCCGGCGTTGTACTTGAGAGATCTTACCGTAGCGACAACAACGATAGCAGAAGGAACGATCCCTGCCTTACGGCACTTGATGTCAAGGAACTTCTCAGCTCCGAGGTCTGCGCCGAATCCTGCTTCGGTGATGACATAATCAGCAAGCTTCATTGCTGTCTTGGTAGCAACGATAGTGTTGCATCCGTGGGAAATATTAGCGAAAGGTCCGCCGTGAACGATGGCGGGCACATGCTCCAATGTCTGAACGAGGTTAGGGGAGATGGCATCCTTAAGGAGCGTTGCCATGGAACCTACTGCTCCGAGCTGGCCTGCCGTAACGATCTCGCCGGACCTGTTATATGCTACTGCGAGGCGCGAGAGACGGTCCTTGAGATCATCCATTCCGTCTGCCATGCATAAAGTTGCCATGATCTCACATGCTGCCGTGATCTGGAACATATCATTCCTTGTTACGCCGTATGCTCCGCCGCCTACGCCGACAGTGATATTACGCAGACACCTGTCGTTCATGTCCATGCATCTCTTCCAGAGGATGCGGTTCTCGTCGATATCAAGCTCGTTGCCCTGGAAGATGTGATTATCGATCATTGCTGCGAGGAGGTTATTAGCCGTTGATATCGCGTGGATATCCCCTGTGAAATGGAGGTTGATGTCTTCCATCGGAACGACCTGGGAATAACCGCCGCCGCAGGCACCACCCTTGATGCCGAATACGGGGCCGAGTGAGGGTTCTCTCAGGGCGAGACAAACGTTCTTGCCGAGCTTTGCAAGTCCCTGTGCCAGACCGATGCTGACTGTTGTCTTGCCTTCTCCTGCAGGCGTGGGGTTCATCGCGGTAACGAGTACTACCTTACCCTGCTTTGAGCTGTCGAGCTTCTTGAGAGATGAAGCGGGGATCTTAGCTTTGTATTTGCCGTAATGATCCAGATCATCCGGAGTGAGACCGAGCTTTGCCGCGATCTTGTCGATAGGTTCCATAACTGCATTCTGAACGATCTGAATGTCACTGAGCATAAGAAAAATCCCCCGATCATGGTAAAAATATGGTACTCAACATTTTACTAATATTAAGTTTTCTTTTCAACCACGCGCGCGCCCGTATTGTAAAGGTTGTTGCAGACAAACACTACATTTTGTGTAATTTTGACAAAATAGCACAACATATAGTGTCTTGTAATTGACAAAAATAGTGCATGCTGATATTCTTATACGCAGAGTGGGTAATGTTTCTGTAATTTTTCTCACGAATTTGCAATATTACATCTTAAGCCGGGGCGGGAGGTAGTTACAATGATAATCAGCTCAGATATCGAATTGTGTCGTAAGAAGTTTGAAGAGATCATCGGAAGAAGAGTAGTTCTCAAGACGAATGGCGGACGCAAGAGGATCATTACATACGTAGGTGAGGTTGATTATTGTTATCCCAATGTATTCACGGTTAAGTGTGAGAGGAATCCCGGTGAGTACTCCATAGTAAGTTTCAGCTATGTTGATGTCCTCACAAGAACAGTAAGAGTTGGTCTTGTTGCAGAGCATCCGGCAGAAGAGATGGCTGCAGTCTGAACTTTAGGATATTTTAACTAACAGGAAGCTGTCACGATCTGTGTGACAGCTTCTTTTTTATCCCCGTATGATTTAAAATATAAAGAGGAGGGTACTTACGGTGTCGCAGGTTTTGGACGGAAACAGGATAGCACGCAAGGTGGTCTTCAGGATGAGGCTGTCCGTGGCCTTCTGGCTTATCATTGCCACGTTTCAGATATTATTCGGTATCCTGCTCATATTATTCGGATACGGACTGTCAATGATCGCTTGCGGCGGATGGAACATATATGCTTCCATCAGCAGGATAAGGACATCGAATCTGTTCAGCAGGGATCCGTCCCTTATATACCCTTATTTTGAGTCAAGTCTGGACAGGATATGCATCTGGCTTGCGGTGAACTGTATTTTCGGAGGGATAATAGGTGTCCTGGCAAGTGTCTATGACCTGGTCCTGAGAAGTTTTGTTGTAAGACATAAGGAAGATCTGACGCTTGGTCTTATGAGCGGAGGTGCATATGGAAGTGTATGACATTACGGCGAATGCCAAGGTGAATATCTTTCTTCGGATATGCGGGAAGCTCCCTAACGGCTATCACAGGCTCTATACCGTCATGCAGGAAGTTGACATAGCTGATGAAGTGACTGTCAGCATAGATGATACGAGAGAGGCGGGGATTGAAGTTATCTGCGAAGGCCTTGAAGGTACTGACCAGAAGAAGAATCTCTGCTACAAAGCTGCCGACAGGTTCTATGCCAATTACCATAATAAGCTCGTGGAAGAGGGCTTCAGGAATAAGATAAGGTTCCCTTATACGGAGATCTCGCTTAAGAAGACGATACCTTTTCAGGCCGGGATGGGCGGCGGATCTTCCGATGCAGCCGCAGTACTCCTTGTCCTGCAGGAACACTTTAACGAACCTTTCAGTGAAGAAGAGATTAACAGGATAGCAGTAAACATCGGAGCAGATGTGCCTTTCTTCCTCTACGGCGGAACGTGTCTGTGCGAGGGAGTAGGTGAGGAGATAACAAGACTCGAAGGGGCAGCGAGATGGCCCATGCTGATCGTCAAGCCGCCTGTGGGGGTATCGACTCCGAGGAGTTTTGCACAGGTCGATAAGATGGAGATCCCTCCCGTTGATACGAAGGCGTATGAGCAGATGTATTACGAACTGTTAAGCGCCGGTGAGGATCATGACAGGGTTTCTGACGTGCTGAAGAAGCATAAGTCACTGTTCGTTAATGATCTTCAACTGCCGGGCATAGAGGAAGTCCCGGTGATATCCGGCATAATAAGTTCACTTGATGATGAGGGCAGCATGCTCTCTCTAATGACCGGTTCAGGCAGCGCGGTATTCGGAATATTCAAGACGGAGGAAGAAGCAAAAAAGGCCTCCCTTAACATGTCGGAAGACCCTTTGTTCAAAGACTGTCAGTTCATAGTCACGAAGATGCTGTGAGCTTTGTTATATCCATCCCGAGCAGGCCTCTCATGTATCCTCTGCTCGATTCACTGTCTATTACCTCAAAACCGCGGTTCTTGTAGAAAGTAACCATTCCGTGATTCGTTACTGCAGTGTGCAGGAGAAGGTGGCTTACGCCTTTACGCTTGGCAAGCTCCTGTGCAGCAGTCATGAGGTCCACGCCAAGCCCGGTGCTCCGAAGGTCGCGCCTTACCGCAAACCTCGAGATATACCCCGCAAGTTCCACTTTCTCAAGATACGCCATTGTCTTATCCGAGAAATTGAATTTCAGGGGATTGAACACGAGGGACAGTGTGATGGTCCCTATCGGCTCATCGCCGTCAAAACAGCACAGACACCAGTTATTCCTGATCCTGTCCTCTATCGTGGATACCTCTTCTGTCATTGACTCGAGGTGGTCTTCGGGGATCTTGGAATCGATGCAGTAAGTCACCATCGCACTCTTGATCAGGTGCGATAACCTCTGTGAATCTTCAGGAACTGCTCTTCTGAATTCAAATGAACTCATCAATATTTGCCATGCAGTTTACGAGTATTGCCTTGTGGGCATGAAGCCTGTTCT
>DGUI01000038.1 GCA_002394605.1 Mageeibacillus sp. UBA4314
AGGTCATTTCATAACAGTCTGAATAATCAGACTATTGTCACATGATCTGTCCGACCCTCAGGATTCCGGTCTTTACTGCACTAATGCAAAGGTGTCCCTGGTGTCATCTGTCCCTCTCCAAATTCTCTCCAAATTCTCTCCCAATCCTCTACACCCACTCCCCTACCCACGCGAATACTGATCTCCATCCTCTCCACCCACTCCCCCACCGGCGCGAATGACAATTTCTCGCAGATCCCTGGACCCCGCCAGCCAATAAAAAACGCAAATGGGTGCAACCCATTTGCGTCCTGTTATGCTCGCGACTGAAATCCGCAGCGCCTATACCCCATACCCGGCTGCCCATTCCTTGAGCTTATCCCGGGTTATCTTTGCGGGGAGCCTTTTTCCTTCGAGTACCTCCGCTGAGGGAGCTGATTCCTTCAGATTCTTAGCCGTATCGCCGAGACCTGATGTTCCGGATGTTGCAAACGGTATAACCGTCTTCCCGCTAAAATCATGCGCTTCCATGAATGTATCGATGATCGAAGGTTCACGGTACCACCAGATCGGGAAACCGACGAAGATGATATCATAAGGACTTACATCGACCTGAGTCTCAGAAGATATCTCAGGTCTGCAGGACCTGTCTTTCATTTCGACAGAGGAACGCGACTTGCGGTTCATCCAGTTGAGGTCCGCTTTCGTGTAGGGATCTGCCGGAACTATTTCATAAAGGTCAGCACCTATAACGTCTGCGAGATTGCCTGCAACACGGCGTGTCACGCCACTCGCACTGAAAAATGCAACAAGAACTTTTGCCATAAGATCAACCTCCAATATATTTCTCAAATTCATCGACCGGGATCGGTCTGCTGTAGTAATAACCCTGAACGATGTCGCACCCGAGTTCGCGCAGGCGGTCCACCTGTTCAGCACGCTCGGCACCTTCTGCGAGACACTCGAAGCCAAGTTCACCTGCAAGTGTTATGATGTGCTTGATGACGAGGACATCAGCGCGCCTCTCGGATTCGCCTCCGAGATGGTCGACGAAACTCTTGTCTATCTTAAGCGTATCGAGCGGCATCTGCGTCAATAGCGACAGGGATGAATATCCTGTGCCGAAGTCATCCATCGATGTCTTGAAGCCAAGAGCGCGCAGCTCGGCCAGCACGCTTACAAGGTGTTCTGTGTTGTCGTAGGATGCGCTTTCGGTGAGTTCAAAATCGATCAGTGAATGATCGACTCCGTAGCTGTCAACGATACTGCACAGATGCGGTATCAAGTTATCGTCGTACAGTCTGTCGCGTGACAGGTTGCAGGATACCGGATAGAGCTTAAGCCCCTTCTCTTTCCACTTGGCAAGCGCGTGACAGACGTGCACGAGAACGATGTCATCGATTCGTCCGATCGAGCCGTCCTTCTCAAAGAACGGAACGAAGCTCTTCGGCGACAGGAAATCGCGGCTCTTGTAGTTCCATCTTATCAGCGCCTCAGCACCCGCCAGTTCATTACGCTGGATGTTGTACTTCGGCTGCATATAGACGGCGAACTCGTCATTCTCGATTGCAGTCTCAAGATACGCTTTGATGAAATTGCCCCACGAGAGATCATTATGCATGCGGTCAGTGTAGATGATGATGTCGGTCTTGTTGTGCGACTGACCCAAAGCCTGCGCCATCTTGCCGGCGTCGGCTGCGCGGTTGGCCGACAGGAGCGACCTCGGCATCATGACGACGCCGCACCTGTAATAGATGTTGTATGTGGGATCCACGTCGAGGCGGGAGATGCTGTCGAACATCTCAGAGAGGCGCGCGATAGTCTCCTCCTCCGGCATGTCCTTGATCATCATCGCGAAATTATCGTCGTGGCACCTCGCACTCGCGTAAACAAAATCAGCCTCGTTCATCGCCTTGACGACATTGCACAGCACGCGGTTGGCCGCGATGTGCCCGTACACTTCATTTATGACCCTGAAGTCCTTGATGTCGAAATGCACGAACGCATAATCCGTTATCCCATAATCCATCGGCATCTCCAGATATGACACCAGATGGTTCCAGTTGTAGTGTCCCGTGATCGGATCCGTGAACGCTTTCTTGTAGAGGTAATCTTTCGCAAAAGAATCAGAATCATCCCTTATGACTTTCCCGGCATGGTCATTGTCGAGATTCCACTCGTGGATGATGCGGATCTTCGTGTTGTCCGTAAACCACGCCACCACTTCAGGATCCCTCCTGATCGACAGGTCGGTATAGACCCTGTGCGCGTCATCGTCTTCAGCGATATGCTCGAAGACTTCCTTCACGCTCTTCCAATCCATCTCGATCTCATTATCGATCTCGATCGAATAGAAGAACGCCGCATCGAGTATTACTTTCTCAAGCCCATCCGGATACTTGATGCGCGCGTCATTCTCCCTGTACTCGACACCCAGGACATCCCTGCCAAGAGACTTCACACGGTACACCCCGGGCACATCATACGTCCCGAAAGCCCCCGAACACGCCTGAAGTTCTTCCGGCAGCTTCCCTGCGCGGTATGCCTCTATGCCGGCTTCACTCACATCGACATAATAGAGGATCCTCCTGGGTTTATAAAGCTGGTTAAGTTTGTTGATGAACACGATCTGTCTCCTTAGCACGGCCCGTAATTGTCGTACACTCCGCCGCCTGCCGGTATCTCCATGCCCTTGACGAAGTAACAGAGCTTCCCCTTCTTATTCACATAAGGGATCGCGCTGTTCAGAGTCTTACTGCTGATGGCCTTGTTGTACATGCTCTTGTAGTCCTTCGTCCACTTAGCGTCCTTCCAGTACTTTATGATCGCCTTCTTGGCGCGGGAATTGAACTTTGATGAACTGATGCCGTATGCTTTCAGCATGCCCTTGCGGTCCAGCTTCTTGCCGGTCTCCCTCGAAATGTTATAGATGTAATGATCGCTCTCTTCCCAGTCTTCATCGTACTGAACCGAAATGAAGATCGACACATACTTCTTTCCGACGTAGTAAGTGTAATCGACCTTGTTCTTTTTGGCAGCCTTCTGGACCTTGCTCTTCATCTCCTTGTTGACCTTGCTCGTATCAACCCCTTCGATCTTTACCTTCGGGATACGGGAAGTTACGGTTCCGATGAATCTTGTCTTGATCTTCTTTTTATATGCATTGGTGACCGTGACCTTGCCAAGTGTCTTCTTGGCAGTTGTTGCCTCCGTAACATTAACATCATCGCCATCATCTTCATCATCGAAATCAGGTTCGTCAGGCTCGTAATCATCACGTTCCACCACCGGAGGCAGAGTCTCGATCGTATTGGACGGATCCACATCAGGAACGACCCACTTACCGCCGTCACCTCCGTCAGATCCAGCGGCAGACCCATCCGTATTTCCATTCTTAATGACATCTTCAACCTTGCAGCCTGCCATGGCACAGATCATGAGCGACAGGATAAGCGCAGCTGTTGTAATTCTCGTTATATTCTTCATGGTGCACCTCCATAACAAGATTATAACAGTATACATAATAAAAATGCCGGGTAAGTTCATTTACCTGAACATTACCCGGCAAACTCTTATCCTGCATTACCGTCTTCAAGGCTTATGAGGCGCCTTTCCGCCGTCACCCGGCTTGCCTCCTGCCGGCGGATCTCCGGGAGGTGGATCACCCGGCTTGCCGTCCGGAGCATTTCCGGAGGAACCTGTCCCTGTTGTCATCTCAATGGCCGTTCCCGTCATGGCGCCGCCGCCATAAGCTGCACCGTTCACATAGAGCGTATGTCCATTCAGATCGATACACCCTTCTTCGCAGGCCAGCGAAGTTACATAGGAATCACCGGTAAGGACCCAGGTGGAGCCGGACTCTATCTCGACATAGACCTCGCCTGTCTTATCCGCGTTAACTGTACCGGTATAGACGGTACCGGATGACAGATACATGTTAAGTGCAGATACGTCATCAACGACGATGTCTCCTTCAGTTGTCTCATTTCGCAGGTATAGGTTGACCTTGCCGCCGTTGGATCCTTCCGAACCCCAGCCTGCAGCTGCCGCCCTGAGGAACACACCGGAAGAATCTTCATTAACTATGGACACGTTCTCAAGAGTGATATCTGCGACCGTATTGTTCACAAAGAAAACATCACCGTTCTTATTGGTCAGCGACCCTCCGTTCATCGTATAGGAAGCCTTTCCTTCAGCCGCGTCACCGGACATCGACTGATAGATCATTACCGCCTGGTACCATGAGGACTTGTCGCTGTTCTTTGTATTGTTGTCAGCGGTCAAAGAGACGTTGTTAAGTGTCACGGAATTCTTTCCTTCTACGACCACACCCTGGGAAGCTGTCGACTCCATCCCGGCATCGCTGACCGTTATGTCAGCAGTCGAATAGATCACAGGGGATCCCTTACCTTCAGTCTTATAAGTTCCGCCTGTTACAGTTACCGTTCCGCCTCCGCGGTCAGACCTGATCGCCGCCGACGAATTACCTGTTGTATGGATATCAAGGTTATTGGCATTCATCGTTCCGCCGCCAGTCGTCATCAGTCCGCCTGAGCAGTCGCCGCTCGTCGTGATCTTCGAATCACTGATGTTGACGGTCGTTCCTTCGCCATACGCGAAAACGGCATTCGCATGTTTTCCTGCCGTATCAGCTTCGATATTACTGAGAGTCAATGTCGCTCCGTCCGTTGCAAATACGGCTGAGTTGTCGCCATAAAAATCCGCCTCATCACCCTGGTCGGAATCACCGGTCTTAGTTATCTTTATGTTTGAATATTCGGCCGTCTCTCCGCTTGCTTCGATCACATGTTCACCATCAGCCGTGCTGATAAGATCACCAGTCGCGTTGCTCTGCTGCGTACTGCATCCTGCTGCTGTCAGCGAGAATATAAGTGCCGTTGCAGCAGATGAGATCTTCAATAGTCTTTTGCTGTTCATTTAAGATACCTCCTTAACGGGATCTGAACGAAGTATAACAACCGAAGCTTAAATGAAGCTTAAAGAAATGCAATAAAAAAGTGATCTTCCAGAGATCACTTATATTCAAGTTCTTCGAGCATCGTTCTGAAATCAACGAGGTCAAGATCCGTCATCTCCGAGGGCGACTTCCCCATCAGCCAGGGCAGGCCCATGGTGCTCTGGTCGCTTCCGTTCTTCTTGTCAACACTGTAAGTCAGTTTCTCCATAACAGGACCACCTCAACCGTTGCTGAGGATATTCTACTACTCTTTTGCAGATTCAAAAGAGTCATTTCCAAAACGACCCGTAAATGTAATCTTGACCAGGAGAAGTCAGCCTCTCCTTATCCTCTTCCCCCGCGGCGATATCGCATCCGACGGACAGACGATAACGCACAGGTGACAGCCGACGCATTTCGCGCCGTTGAGCTTGGGAACGCGCCCTTCGAAAGTAATAGCCTGATGCCCGCCGTCACTGCATGAGATCACGCATCTGCCGCATCCGTTACACTTGTCTGTATCAAACCTCGGGAACTGTATCGTGTCCCTCTCGAGCACATTCGTCGTGTCACTGACGGAATCGATCCCTGAACCTATAATGTCCTTAACGGAACTGATGTTCATCTGCGCCAGGTAGTAGTTAAGTCCCGCCTTCAGGTCATCGATGATACGGTAGCCGTACTGCATGACAGCTGTCGTGACCTGGACCGATCCCGCGCCCATGAGGATGAACTCCAGCGCATCTCTCCAGGTCTCAACGCCGCCCATTCCGGTAATGTGAGAATCCCTGACCGCCGGGTTGTGCGCGAGTTCGGATATGAATCTCAGCGCGACCGGCTTGACTGCATTTCCGCTGTATCCGCCTACTGCCGACCTTCCCTTGACCGCAGGAGCAGATACGAACGTATACGGACTGACACCGATTATGCTCTTGATCGTATTGATCGCAGCGATCCCGTCCGCACCGCCGCGTATCGCTGCTTCAGCCGCCGGACTCATATTGGCGACGTTCGGAGTGAGTTTCGCGATGACAGGTATGTCCGTTCCCCTCTTAGCCGCGCGGGTGAACCTCTCGACGAGTTCGGGGATCTGCCCGATGTCGGAACCAAGGCCATCCTCCTGCATGTTCGGGCACGAGAAATTAAGCTCTACCGCATCTGCACCGTTCTCCCCGCACAAGCGCGCCAATTCCTCCCATTCTGCCTCGTCCTGACCCATGATCGATGCCAGGATGAACTTCTCCGGATACTTGCTCTTCAGGCGCCTGAACACCTCCATGTTCTCGGCAACGCTGTGGTCGGACAACTGCTCTATGTTCTTGAACCCGATGATGCTCCCGTTGTCCCCCGTTATCGCGGAATACCTCGGCGACGCCTCATGGATGTCGAGCGAGCACACCGTCTTATAACAGACACCTGCCCACCCCGCTTCGAAAGCCCTGGCACACATATCATACGTCGCTGACACAGCCGATGACGACAGCAGGAAAGGATTCTCCAGCGGTATCCCGCACAGTTCGCATCTAAGCCTGTTCTCATCCTCGGGAATGTCTATCTCCGCCACAGGTCTTACTTCATCTACAAGGCGCGTCATGAGCGACTTTATCTGAACCTTTCCTGACTTGATGCACGCCTTCTCACACGGTGCATCACAGGAAGCACAGGGATTGCCGTCAGGCATCCCGAGTGCCGCAACATCAGGGTTGTCAAACCATACACTTCTCAAGTACCCGGCCGGATCCATATTAGGGCAGGCAGCACTGCACGGTGCGTCCAGGCACAGGGAACAATCTATCATGTCAGCTCTCTTGATTGGATTCCTGTATATCATATCGCCCTCCTTATATTGGGAGTGTATAGTTATATTTTATCAAACGAACGGGATAATAAAAACCCGGGCTGTAAAGCCCGGGCAAAGGGAGTGTTATGAAGATTATGTTTGCCTTGATGATGTCATTATAGCTTTCTTCCCTGCCACAAATTCAGTAAAAATGAATAAGAAACGTGTGAAAAGTGTGTGAAAGCAGATCTATTCTCACCTTATGACATTCTTCTCCATCACCGATCTCATCATCCGGATCGTCTTATTATTCCATCGGATCTGTGTCCGGTGAGCCATAGGCCATGTAATATCGGGAATATTCAGACGAACGTTCAGACTAGAGGCCGTTAGTCTGAGTGCTTGTCTGACTATTCAGACTATCGTTCAGACTGGAGACGGTTAGTCTGAGTGCTTGTCTGACTATTCAGACTATCGTTCAGACTGGAGGCGGTTAGTCTGAGTGCTTGTCTGACTATTCAGACGAACGTTCAGACCGGAGGCGGTTAGTCTGAGTGCTTGTCTGACTATTCAGACTATCGTTCAGACTAGAAGTGCTTAGTCTGAGTGCTTGTCTGAATAACAATCCTTTACCGGTACACTTATTACGACTGGCAGCGCCGGATGCCAACGGGGACACCGTAGATCCCGGGCGCGGGATCAGCTCATTCTATAAATCACTCTATGTATTTTCATTACATAGAGCACTACATAGAATACTCTATAAACCTCTCTATGTTTTTTCATTACATAGAGCAGTTTATAGAATGGATTGTCCGGAACCACTTAACCAACCCAAAATATGCTACAAGGGACACCTTTGCACAACTAATGCCATAATTACCCTATTTGAGCAATGCTGATAACACTTTATTTACAGAAGGTTTGCACGCATAAAACACCCTGGTGATAGAATTAGATCATAGGAGGTGACATCATGAAGATCACAACTTTTAACCCACAGATCATTGCAAAAGATGCAGAAGCCGTTATCAGGGATTTCGAGGCGCTCGGATTCGTAAGGACACACGAGAGAGAAGACGTCGGAGACTTTCATGTCAAGGCCACCAGGATGAAGGATCCGAACGGGTTCTTCCTGGATGTATCACAGGGAGCTGAGATCCCGATGGATGCGCTGGTCGGCATCAGGATGAATGTCGATGATTTCGAAGAGGCTTTTGAGAAGCTTAAGGCCCAGGGATTCAAGAATATCTACGGGGATGACGTGATCGATACGCCATCATCGAGATCGGCAGTTATGATCTCGCCTAACGGATATGCGATCAATCTGATCGAGCACATTAAGGATTGAGGAGAATAAACTTAGGAATGAAGGTCTGCCTCGGCAGACCTTTTTTATTGATCATTGTTTCGAAATATCAACAGCTTTTTTGTCTTTCCTGCTGATACTTATCCTCAAAGTGATGACATAGAGCACTCCCATCAGCAGCGCCAGTCCGGATCCGATCGGATAGCCGATACTGTACGGCAGCTCAAATCCCTCGTCTGCAACGAGGATATATGTCATGGACACGGCCGTCATGAAGATCGCCGGAATTGCCGTAAGGAGCGACGGATACCAATGTTCCTTATTTATGATCAGATATGCTGTCGCGACCCAGAGTGAGATCATGGCAAGCGACTGGTTGCTCCATGAGAAGTATCTCCACAGCACATCGAAATCAAGCTGAGTCAGTACCGCGCTGACCGCGAGGAGCGGTATGGTGATCAGCAGTCTCCTGCTGATCTTCTTCTGATCTGATCCGGTCCATTCGGCAAGGATGAGCCTCGCACTCCTGAAAGCCGTATCACCTGAAGTTATGGGGCAGATGACTACTCCCACGACTGCGAGCGCACCGCCGATGCTGCCGAGCATTTTCGTGCTGATATCATAGACGACGCCGCTCTGGCCCAGGTCAGTAAGCGCCGAATGGAGCATTTGGGTGGTCCCGTAGAAAGCAACGCCTGCAGCCGCCCAGATCAGCGCGATGACGGATTCGATCATCATGGCGCCGTAGAAGACTTTGCGGCCGGCTTTCTCGCTCGTGATGCATTTCGCCATCATGGGTGACTGCGTGGCATGGAAACCGGAGATGGCACCGCAAGCCACGGTGATGAACATGAAAGGCCAGACCGGAAGTCCCTCGGGATCAAGGTTTGTCAGCGTGATCTCCGGAATGTGGTAGCCGGGCAGGAATATGATGCCGCCGGCAATTGACAGTGCCATTACGATCAGGATCACACCGAAGACCGGGTAGAGCTTTCCGATGATCTTGTCTATCGGAAGCAAAGTCGCCAGGACGTAGTAGAGCAGGATCACGACCGTCCAGAATGTGGTGCCGAGCGTACCGGGCATCAGGCTGGAGATCAGTGTTGCAGGGCTCGTGACGAAGACCGTTCCGGTAAGGAGCAGGAGCAGTACGGCAAAAACGCGCATGATGTACAGCGCGAGTTTTCCAAGGTAGATGCCGGAGAGTTCGGCGATCGATGCGCCCTTATGCCTTGAAGAGATCATGCCGCACATATAGTCGTGGACCGCGCCTCCAAGGATGGAGCCAAAGACGATCCACAGGAACACGACTGGGCCAAAGCACGCACCCATCAGTGCACCAAAGATAGGTCCTGTCCCCGCAATGTTCAGCAGTTGTATGAGAAGAGCCTTCCAGGTCTTGATCGGCACGCAGTCAACGCCGTCGTTGACCGTGAGTGCAGGCGTCTGCCTGTCGTCCGGGCCGAAGATCCGTTCAGCAAATCTCCCATAAAAGATATATCCCAACACGAGAACAATGATCGATATAAAGAAAGATACCATTAATAAGCTCCTATTCTAATTCCTCATTTGCCGGAGTAGAACTCAGTCGCCGTCTTGTTCATCTGAATAAGGATCGAGCTCTGGTGATATACGCTGACGAGCTCGTCACAGAGCTTATGGACAGTATCTGCGTCGGTATCGCTCAGGTAGATAACGAGCGTGTACTCCTGGTACTCCTTGCCGTCGTCACCCCTCCAGCCGCCAGTCGCTTCCTGGATTGTATAGCCGCCCATGTGGTCGATCAGGATGTCCTCGAGCTTGCGCTTGGATTCTTCAGGCGTAAATACCGGCTCGTTCGTGTCCTTGTCATTTGTCCCGAGATAGAGTACATACTGCGTATCACCGGAACTGTTCTCCTGTGTCTGCTGCGCTGCCGGTTCCTGTGCTGGTGCCGGTGCCGCAGCGGGCGTCTTAAGAGCGAACACAAGGCTTACTGCCGCAAGGCACAATGCCAGCGCCGCTATTACCATCGATATCTTAGCAATGTTGTTATTCATAACTACTCCTCCGATCGGATTCGATATTATGATTATATCACCTCTGCGAAAGTGTTATCATATAGTTATGCGCAAGACGATCATTATTCTCGATTCATTTCTCGTGATCCTGATCACCCTGCTTCTGGTGTCGGTCTTCGTCCTGACGGGACTCGGCTCCAAATACCATGAGGTCAACAGGTTCTCGAGCTGGTACTTCTTCCCTACGCTGTTCCTGATACTGGCGTTTCATGCCGTCATGCTCCTTTTGACCGTCATCTTCATGGTCATCGGCCTGACGTCCACGGGCTGCCGCCCCCTCCCGAAAGTCTACCGACTCGCACGGACGCAGATGATCATGCGTATCATCCAGGTGCCGTTCTTCGTAGTGATCTTCATCTTCGGCTGTATGTGCCTTCTGACGATATTCACCTTCGCAGCAACATTCGTGCTCGCGTTTTTAGATCTGATCAGCATTATCACGACCGGCCTGTGCTCTATTGCCGTCTATCACGAAATGCGCAAGAGCGGGCTGATCTCCCAAAACGAGCAGATCGCTTACTCGATCCTGGCCTTTATCTTCTGCGCGGATGTGGTAGTCGCCATCGTTGCTTTTGCCAGGGCGCGCGGAGTTAAGAAGAGACTGGTGTGGGATCAGAGGGAGAGGTTAGAGGAGAGGTTATAGTAGCAATTACAAGAGTGGATTATTGATAATCACCCCGGGGACCCTGCAAGTCGCTCCATAAAAACACCCGGCCACGACGTGCCAGGCGCCGCAACCGGGTGTTATCCGCATCTAAACCGGTGTCTGAAGCTCAGCCGAGCGACTTCATCATACTTGCCAGTTCATCATCAGACTTACCTTCGAGTTCGCCCTCGTTGTAGAACCTGGTGACCATCGAAGCAACGTACTTCCCCTCATGTGTGAAGACGAAGTCGTACAGACCTGCGGCATGCTCATCAGGATTCAGATAGAATGAACCCCATGAATCCGCCGGGTCGTCCTCGGGTGAATGGAGGATCACATAAGATGCAAAGTCAGGCATCTGATCTGCGAACTGCGCCGTCTCGTAGTAGCTCTGGTCATCCCTGTGCTTCAGTACCCAGACCTTGAGGTCATACCCTGCATCTGATTCCAGATAGAAATCAACGTACTCGTTCAGTTCAAAAATGCAGCGGAGACCTTCCGTAGCCGGAGCTTTCGAATTGAACTCAGTGGTGCCTGCACGGTTACCTGTGATCCACACCTTGTGGATTACCGGCTGCGATCCGTCTGCCGGCGTTGCGAAATAAAGCTTGCCGGGAACCATTGCACTTGCCGCAGGCGCCGCCGTCTCACCCCCGCCCTGCGTTGCGGCGGGCTGATCTCCACCTGACTTACTGCTTGTCTCTGCTGTCTTGGAACAGCCTGCAAAGACTGATGTTGCCATTACTGCAGCCATAACTGCTGCTATCATCTTGCTTTTCATGTCCTAACCTCCCCAAAGAATCTGTCAGCTATGTGCTGATGGCAATATGATACCATAAAACGGCTCATGTAACATTGTTACATGCCTGCTTCCCCCTTTCCAACGGGAATGTTCTCAATTATAATTTATAAAAATGCCGGATTTGGAGGTGCCGCGATGGACATCAATATCAAGCAGTTTCTGGGGATCGTTCTCGGTGTTGTCTCGAACCTGTCCCCCTATTTCGCGCTGTATATGTTTTCCGGCTGGAAAACTCAGAAGATGTCTTTCTTCGTCGGCATCATCTTCGGCCTTGTAGTCGGGCTTGCAGCACTTATAATATCGATAGTCACGCTCAAGCAGGCCCGGGAGGAAGGCGAAGGCAAAGGCAAGTCGATCGCAGGGATCATAGTCTCGGGATACGGGCTTGCCTCCTGCGTGATAATAGGAATAGTCTTCGGGTTTGTCATCACATTGGCGACGAGTCTTAAGTAAGGAGTAAAAGATGTTATTTGCCCTGGCACTGATCCCGGTAATCGGATTATTGATATTCATCTATTTCAAGGACAAGAAGGAGAAGGAGCCGTTCGGCTTTCTGATCGGCCTGTTCTTTGCAGGCGTGAGCACGATCACGTCCGCTGTGATCATCGAGTCAATAGGTCAGGCACTACTTGGTCTTTTCTTACCTGCCAAATCTGCAACATACATGGTGATCCTCTCGCTATTTGTCATCGGTCCTGCAGAGGAACTCGGGAAATTCATCGTGCTGAGGCTCCTCACTTGGCATAACAGGCATTTCGATTACAGTTATGATGCGATAGTGTATGCGGTCTTTGTTTCGCTGGGATTTGCGGCGATAGAGAACATCGGATATGTCTTCAGCAACGGATTCGGGACTGCGGTCCTCAGGATGTTCACGGCTATTCCCGGGCATGCGTGCTTCGCGGTACTGATGGGATTCTTCTACGGCAGATCCAAGTATGCAAAGCTTACGAAGAACAGCGGCAAGTACATAGGCTTCACCGCCCTGGCAATGATCGTACCGATCATAGCTCACGGCATCTACGATGCGATCATCATGGGTCCCGGCGCGTCCGGCAATTCCACTCTCGCAGGCCTGAGCCTCATCGTCTGGATCGGCTATCTCATCGGACTGTTCACTGTAAGCATCATACTTGTCATCAGATCATCACGACATGATTTCTGCGTGGTAACGCTTCCGGACAACAAGACACAGACTATCTACAGACCGGTCGTTGCAGGCACCTGGACATGCGCATGTGGCACACCCAACAACCTCAACTTCTGTTCACAGTGCGGCAGACCCCGTCCCATGATCAACACGAGCTGGTTCTGTCCAAGATGCAGGACTTTGTGCGTCTATAATTTCTGCGGAAACTGCGGATGTCCCAGGGATCACTTGTCATCCATGTCATCAATGACCTGAGTTGCCGCTCCGTAAGCCTTGAGAGGCCTTCCGTTCTCATCAAATTCAGTAGTATATCTGACGATAAAAGGTATCCTGTCAGCCGTTAGCGGTATGACCGCCTCTAACGTGCCCACGCCGTCCGCAAGCTGCTTCATCCAGTCCCTGTACATGTCTGCATAATCTGCAGGGAACAGACCGCTCTCGATGACGGGTTCGGGGTAGTTTTCGAGCAGCGGCGGGAGTCCTAAGTCCCTGATGCACCTGAAGCACGGCGTCATCTTACGGGTTGCTATGTCATACTCCCATGCGTAAGTGTTATTCTGTTCGCTCGCCGTCTTGAACAGCTTCTCACTTACGGCAAGCTGCGCATATTTCTTCCATTCGGCCGTGATGTTATGCACCATCGCATAGAACAGGTACTGGTCGTCAGCCTGTCCTATCATCCTTAAGTTGCTCCTTATCATGACAAGCTCGGATCCGCAGATCTTCGAACAGACACTGCGCCATACTTCGCATGTCTGCTCTTCACCGGTCTCGATCGCTTCCTCCAATGTGCTTATCAGCTTCTCCCTGTTCTCGTCATCCATGGATGCAAGGAGGTCTAACCCCAGCATCTCCTTCATCGTAAGGTTCATGCCGATCTCTTTTATGTATTTCTCATTTATCCTTACGAAATCGATCTTCCCGTTCTTATAAGTAAAGATCGCCGCCGGGCCGACCATGTCGTTAAAGAGCAGAGTCTCAATCGAATCCGGGTCCCAAAAGCGCCCCGACTTGATCGAATGAACGAGCTCCGTCGAATAAGTGACGGGCTCGTGAGTCAGTACCTTCAGCTTCTCGACGAAATCCTCCTCCTCGAGCGGCAGCGAATACAGGTATCCCTGTATGTAATTACAGCCTATGCTCTTCATGTAGTCGGCCTGTTCCCTCGTCTCGACGCCCTCCGCCACGACGGGCGTATTGAGCCACTTCGTCATCTGGACGATCGAGCTCAGGATTGCTCCGCCCCTGCCGCCGATGTCGCCCGACAGAAAGTTCATGTCGAGCTTGATGACATCCACCTCAAGGTCCTTGAGGATGTTGAGCGATGAATACCCGCTCCCGAAATCATCCATCTCAACCTGAAAACCGAGTTCATGGAACTTGTCTATCACATCCGTCATGAGTTCCATTCCGCCGATCGCGGAAGTCTCGGTGATCTCGATGTGCAGATACTTGACCGGTATGTCGTACTCGTTGCGGATGGATTCCACCTGCTCGACGTAGTCATGATTGTACACGTCGTAACGCGACATGTTGACCGATATGGGCACAACGGGAACGCCGGTATCCAGGCACTTCCGGAGGAACTTGCACACGTTCTCGCACACTACAAGATCGGCGCTGAACACGAGATCATTCTTCTCAAATATCGGAATAAAATCAGAAGGCATCTGAATGCCGTACAAGGGGTGCTTCATCCTCATGAGAGCCTCGGCACCGATCATCCTTCCGGTATCCTGATTGATCTTGGGCTGGTAAACGTTATAGATATATCCGTAATTAACTGCATCGTCAAAAAAACTGACGATCTCCCGCTCCGTCATCCTGCGGTTCGCATTAGAGTCAGACATAGGAAATTCCTCCTTATGCGCTTTTTTAGATTATAACAGATAACGCGTGGTATAATCGATAGTGTATTGATCATTTCAGGGGATTTGTTATGCAGGCGCCGGACCAAGAATGCAGGATAAGAGCAGTATTTTTCGATGTTGACGGAACCTTGCTGTCGCACGGACTTAACGATGTCCCAAAAAGCGCGAGGGAGGCCATCAAGAAGCTGAGGGGGAATGGCATCCTGACCATAGTTGCAACGGGCAGGCATATGATCGAATTCTCCAAACTCCCCATTAGTGACATCAAGTTCGACCGCTACCTGATGCTCAACGGCCAACTCCTCCTCGACTCGGACCTCAAGGTCTATGCCGGCACCCCGATCGACAAAGGCGAGATGGAAGTCTTATCGCGCATCTTCAACGCCAAGAAGATCCCTTTCGTGCTGATCGGCGCGGACAACAGGTACATAAATTACGTGGACGATACGGTGGTCAGGACACAGAACGAGACGAAGGGAACGGTCCCGGAGATCGGCAGCTACAACGGAGAGGACGTCTACCAGATACTGGCTTTCGTCCCGGATAAGCAGAAGAAGATGCTCGACGACCTTCTCGACGAATGCGCCGTCACGAGCTGGAACGAGACCGGCATCGACATCATCCCCAAGGAGGGCGGCAAAGCGGCCGGCATGAAGCGCTTCATCGAAGAGAACGGCATCGACCGCAGCGAGACCATGGCCTTCGGCGACGGCGAGAACGACATCGAAATGCTCGAGTTCGCCGGCATCGGCGTCGCAATGGGCAACGCCCCCGACCCGGTCAAAGCAGCCGCCGACTACGTCACTGCTCCGATCGACGACGACGGCATCGCGAAAGCGTTAACAAAGTTTGGATTGATCTGAATCAATTAATACAGGGAGGTTTTTATGAAAAAAGCATTATCAGTACTTCTTTTGATCACACTCGCCAGCATGGTCTTCCTTGTCTCAGGCTGCGGCACCAAAGCAGACTACGAGTCTCCCCTCGCGATGTACAGTGCCTTCAGCAAGAATGAGGACATCGTCGGAAAGACAGTTGAGGTCCAGGTAAATGACGACTATATAGCAGACGCTATCTACGATGGCGTAACCCCTGACTTCAGCACATCCATAACCATCTATGTCGGCGAAGAAGCCGCAAAGAAAGTCAAGAAAGGCGACACCGTCATCGTCAGGATCTCCAGGCACGAGACGAAACTGGCGACGTTTGATGTTTACGGACATATAGTCTAAGGGGTGTGGTTGGTAAAGTGCTTTGATGTGCTTTGCAGTGCTTTACTGCGCTGATGCAAAGATGTCCCTGGTGTCATATTTTGGGTTGGATAAGGGGTTCCGGACGATCCATTCTATAAATTGCTCTATGTAATGCAAATACATAGAGTGGTTTATAGAATATTCTATGTAGCGCTCTATGTAATGAATTTACATAGAGTGTTTTATAGAATGAACTGATCCTATGACCTTGATCAAAGGTGTCCCCTGTGTCATCCGGCGTTGCCAGTCGCACAAAGTGTAACGGTAAAGGATTGTCATTCAGACAAATACTCAGACTAACCGCCTCCAGTCTGAACATTAGTCTGAATAGTCAGTCAAGTCCTCAGACTAACAGCCTCCAGTCTGAACGTTAGTCTGAATAGTCAGTCAAGCACTCAGACTAATCACTTCCAGTCTGAACATTAGATAATATGAAATGACCTCACA
>DGUI01000011.1 GCA_002394605.1 Mageeibacillus sp. UBA4314
TACAATTTTGGTGAATTGAGAAGAGATAGAAATTAGTTTATAATGCATTTTATGGAAAAGCCCGCAAATAAAAGAATCGATTGGATCGACTGTGCCAAAGGTATTGCAATCCTTCTGGTGATATTTGCTCATTCCATACATTATGAATCCACACAGATAATCATACGCGGTATCATATTCTCATTTCACATGCCGTTGTTTTTTATACTGTATGGTCTGACATTCAGATTCTCTGATGATAGTTTATCATTCAGATATAATCTCAAAAAAAGATTCAGACATCTGATCATACCGGCTTTGATCTGTTTTGTGATCATGACTCTTGTTGATCTCTTATATGAACTTGATTCTCTTAATGTTTCGACTTTTATAAAGGATCACGTTACTGCGCTCCTTTTTAGTCCTGGTGCCGCATTTGATATCGGCAGACTCCACATAGGCTCGATCAGTATGCTGTGGTTCATGTTCGTATTATTCTACGCATCTGTCATAATTGACTTTTTGCACCTGCACCTCCCCAAACAAATATTTGTTCTATTTTGTTCTATTTTGTTCGTTTTGGGTTATTTGGTAATATTCTTCGGTTTTGGACTGCCATTTGCTCTTGAGACCGTATTCCTGATAATTCCTTTCTTATTATTCGGCAGATTCCTTTTGTCCAAGGTAAATGTTGCTGATATAAGGATACTTATCATATCATTTGTTCTCTGGATCGGTTCCTTTATTGCCATAGTATTTGTTTCCGGTACTTACTTGGAGATTGCCGGAAGGCGTTATCCCTTCTTCCCTGTCTGTCATATTGCTGCTATCGCTGGAACCGTGTTTGTCTGCTGTATATGTGGCTATTTTGCCAAGCTGGGCAGAGCTGTAAAGCCTTTCGTAGTTCTGGGAAGGTATACATTATACGTATTTATTGCGCACACATTTGATTATCTCCTGTTTTTCATCTGGGATCTTACTGATAATAACTATCTGATAGGACTGATAAGGATCGTCATGGATCTCATGATAGCGTTCATAATATATAAGAGCAGACAATTATTATCGTCTGCTCTTAAGAGATCAAAGACCGTAAGCGAATAGATCAGATCTTATCAAGTGCCTGCTTGATATCTTCTATCAGATCATCTGCATCTTCAAGACCAACAGATAATCTGATCAGATCAGGTGCAACTCCTGCTTCTTTGAGCTGCTCATCCGTAAGCTGCCTGTGTGTATGGCTTGCAGGATGCAGGAGACATGTCTTGGCATCTGCAACGTGTGTAACGATCGTGATAAGCTTCAATGAATCCATGAACTTGATGGACTGCTCACGTCCGCCCTTGATACCGAAGCACATTACGCCGCATGAACCCTTGGGCAGATACTTCTGCTGGAGGTCATGATACTTGTCACCTTCGAGGTCTGAATAGTGTACCCATGCAACCTTGTCATTATTAGCGAGGAACTGGGCGATCTTCTTGGCGTTCTTGCAATGTCTCTCCATACGGACATGAAGAGATTCGAGACCGAGGTGTACATAGTAGGCATTCTGCGGAGCCTGGATGGAACCGAAGTCTCTCATCAGCTGAGCTGTTGCCTTAGTAATATAAGCAGCCTTGCCGAATGCCGTGGCATAAGTCAGGCCGTGATAGGAATCATCAGGTGTTGTAAGTCCGGGGAACTTCTCTGCACTTGCCATCCAGTCGAAATTACCGGAATCGATGATAGCGCCGCCGACACTGGAAGCATGACCGTCGATATACTTTGTTGTTGAATGAGTAACGATGTCAACACCGTGCTCGATAGGCCTGCAGTTAACGGGCGTTGCGAAAGTATTGTCAACGATAAGCGGGATACCGTTATTATGAGCAAGCTTTGAGAACTTCTCAAAATCAAGTACTGTGCATGTAGGATTGGTAATAGTCTCGCCAAAGATACACTTGGTGTTAGGTCTGATATACTTCTGGAGTTCTTCCAGCGGCAGATCCTGATCAACAAATGTGCACTCGATGCCCATCTTCTTCATAGACACGCCGAACAGATTATATGTTCCGCCATAGATAGATGAGGATGAGATGAAATGATCGCCTGCTTCGCAGATATTAAATACTGCAAAGAAATTAGCGGCCTGACCGGAGGATGTGAGCATGGCTGCAAATCCGCCTTCCATCTCGCAGAGCTGTCCTGCAACAAGATCGTTCGTGGGATTCTGGAGCCTTGTATAGAAATAACCTGACTTCTCAAGATCAAAGAGCATACCCATCTCTTCTGAGGTGGAATACTTCCATGTTGTACTCTGATAGATCGGGATCTGTCTTGGTTCACCATTACCGGGGTTGTAACCGCCCTGTACGCATTTTGTGTCGATATTCATTGATATAGCCACACCTTTCTACTTAAACTTATATTATTATAATTTATTTCTCTTCTCCTGCAATACTCATGTCAGAGATGATAACCGAAGGACAGAAAAACTCTCCTCTGGTACCGGGAACATTGACTACATCATTACCGAATTCCCTGATCTTAAGCATAAGGTCATAGAAGTTGCCGGAGATCGTTATCTGCTCAACGGGACGTCCCCTCTTCCCTCCCGTTATGACAAAGCCTTCACAAAGAAGTGAGAAATCTCCGCTTATCGCATTAACTCCTGCATGAAGACCTGAGACCTCGGTTATGATAAGTCCTTCCCCGACTTCGCCGAGGAGCCCGGCAAAACTCTTATTTCCCGGAGTAACAACTATGTTAGACACACCGATGCCGCCTCTGAAACCGTTACCGGTAGACTTAATGTTCTCCTTATTTGCAGTCTTAAGGTTATAGAGCGCAGTCTTAAAGACTCCCTTGTCTATGATTGCCTTATCATAAGTAAGTACGCCCTCAGTATCAAAAGGGATCTTCGTTAAGGCTTTCTCATACATGGGGATCTCTTCCAAGGTAAATACATCAGATGCGATCCTTGTACCGGTCTTGCCGGCAAGTAAGGAAAGACCCTTCTGCATCGTATAAGAAGAGAAATTGCTGAAGAAAGCCTTGAACAGTGACACAAAAGCCTCGTTCTTAAACACGCAGTCATATGATCCTGACTTAACTGATGATGCACCGAACTTTGTGATCAGATTATCCTTAACCTCAGAGACAAAATCTTCAAGCACGAAATCATCGATATCCTTGCCGATCCAGTAATGGCCGCCGCTCTTTACTTCCCCGTCACGCTCGGCTCTTGCTCCTGCAAACAAAGAGATACCGTCTTCATCTGTATATGCGTTTAATCCCTTTGTGTTCATCATCATCGCAGGTCCTCTCTCGCAAGCGATCGTCAGATAATCGACCTGCTTGACTGACGGATCGATGTCAAGGATGGCCCGCTCGATCTGAAGACCTAAAGCCTTAAACCTGTCGTAAGTATTCTTCTCATATGCTTCACTCATCTGAGAATAATAGAGATCCTTGTGATCAGGATCACAGTAGATAAAATCAGGATCCTCGTCATCTAATACATCACAATTCTCCATTGCGCCGCTCAAAAGGTATTCGACAGTATTATCATCAAGGATGTTCGTTGAACACGTTCCCATCTGGCCATTCTTAAGCCCCCTGAACGTGATCCCTGAATCCCTGCAGTTCTCATATGAAGAAACTTCGCCATTCAGGATATCGATACTGACGGATTCGTGATCCGCATAACTGACGCAGGCATCCTCAAAACCATAGTCTCTGGCCCTGTCTATCAATTCCTTGAGAATGATCCTAACTTCATCGATATTCATAAGATCACTCCTCCCTTCCGCCGACAAGGATCGATGACACTCTGATCGTCGGCTGTCCGACAGTAACGGGAACACCACCTGAGACTGATCCGCACATTCCGGCAGATAGTTCAAGGTCATTTCCGACCATGTCGATATTCATAAGGACTTCTGGTCCTTTTCCGATAAGGGTAGCGCCTCTTACCGGTTCGGCGATCTTGCCGCCTCTGATCATATACGCTTCATTCACGGCGAAATTGAACTCGCCGGTAGCAGTATCAACAGAACCGCCGCCCATCTGAGTACAGTAGATACCGTTATCAGTAGCAGCGATGATCTCTTCAGGCGTGGAGCTGCCATTGTCGATATAAGTATTGCTCATCCTCGAAGTCGGGGCAAATGTATAATCCTCTCTCCTGGCACATCCTGTTACAGGCATGTTCATACGCCTCGAGCCGAGTTCATCAACAAGATAATTCTTAAGGATGCCGTTCTCGATGAGCAGCAGGTCAGAAGATTCATTTCCTTCATCGTCAGTATAATAAGAACCCCATTCGCCTTCGATGCGCGCATTGTCCCTTGCCGTAACTACAGAAGAAGCGATCTGCTTGCCCATCATTCCGGTAAAGCAGGAATTACCGATACCTACGGAAGTGGCCTCAAGCGCATGACCGCAAGCTTCATGGAATATAACTCCGCCAAAACCGTTGCTTAATATGACGGGCATCTTGCCGGAAGGCGCATATCCGGCATTGACCATCCTGATGGCTGTATCACAACACTCCCGGATCTTATCGATAACAGGATATTCATTGACGAACTCATACCCTCTCAGAGTACCGGGTGCAACTCTGCCGGTCTGCTTCTCATTGCCTTTTGTCGCGATGGCTTCCATCGTCAGCCTGATGCGCTTCTTGGTCTCTTCTTTGTTGATGCCGCGCGAATTCACGACGCGGATAGTTTTGGAAGAAGCTGAATAACTCCCTGTGACCTGTGTGATCAGAGGATCATAGGACAGTGCGAAGTCAGCTGCCTGACGAAGGATCTGAACAGTATCGGACTTGGATACAGTCTCAGGATCGGTGATGATCTTACCGGGCGAAGTGATACACAGTTTACTAAGCTCACGGCACCTGATGAGATCGTTGCCTGACAATGCAGAAGAAGCCTGTCTTGCCATATGGATCAGGCCTTCGCGGTCAAGATCGTTTGAATAAACATAAACACAGTTCGTACCGGACATGATCCTTATTCCGATACCGGCATCCCTTCCTGTTCCGGCCTTAATAACCTTACCGTTAAGAAGGTTTACGCCTCTGGATGACTCTTCTTCAAGATAAACCTCTGCAAAGTCTGCTTTGTTGGATAATGCTGCATCAATGATAGCAAGGATATCATTATCATTTAACATATATCACTCGCACCTCCAGAAATGTACTGAATAAGGTTCGAGCAGTGAACCTCCGCCAAAATCATGAAGATCTCCCGTAATAAGATCAGTCGCTCTTCCGCATCCTGCATCGAAATGAGCAGTGTATTCATTGCTGTCCGCATTGATCGCCACGAGCACCCTCTCTCCTTCAAAAGAACGCTCAAAGATGAGCTGTTTGGGCTGAATGACGATGTTGCGGTATGATCCGTAGTTCAATGATTTGGACCCTGTCTTTGCCTTGGCCAGTTCAGAGATAAAATCAGTAAGATCATTCCATTCAGGCTTATCTATTGCAGGCCTTAAAGCTTCATCACCCCATGACTTCTCTCCTTCAATCCCCCACTCACTTCCGTAATAGATGGAAGGTACACCGGGCATACCGAAGACAAGACCGTAGATCGGCTTTATATGTCCCTTATCATTAAGGATCGAGTATACTCTTGATACATCATGGTTGTCTGCAAAAGACAGCAGATGCTTACCGGTATAAAGGCACCACGGTTCGTGAGAGAACTGTCTGTTGAGAGAATGAGCGATCTCGAACATGTTGCCGCTGTTAAAACTCGAATGAAGACCTTTGTAACACTCGTAATTAGTTACACTGTGGCAGGCTTCATCATTCATCCACCTGTTATAGTCGCCGTGCAGTGTCTCACCGAGAAGCACAAAGTCCTCCTTGACCTGTCCGGCATACCATCTCAGAGCCTTAAGGAAATCAGCATCAAGACAGTAGGCAACATCAAGGCGCAGACCGTCGATATCATACTCAGCAGTCCAGTTCTTCATTACCTGATAGATATGATCCCTTACATCACCGTTCCAGGTATTGAGCTTTACCAGCTCGTAATGGCCTTCCCAGCCTTCATACCAGAAACCGTCATTATAATTGGAATTCCCGTCGAAAGAGATCTTGAACCAGTCCTTATATTGAGAATCCCACTTCTTTGCGATCACATCCTGAAAAGCCCAGAAACCGCGTCCAACGTGATTAAAGACACCGTCGAACATGATCTTAAGGCCTTCATCCTTAAGGGCCTTGCAGACCTTTTTGAGATCATCGTTGGTTCCCAGTCTCGGATCGACAGTCAGGAAATCCTTTGTGTCGTAACCGTGATAATCACTGGCGCACAGAGGATTAAACAACACACAGGTTGCACCAAGCTTCTTGATGTGCGGAATCATATCCAGCACTTTAAGTATCTTATGCTCTTCAGGAGTCCCTCCTTTGAGCGCGTCACAAAGACCCAGAGGATATATCTGGTAAATTACTGATTCATCATACCACATTTAGATAACCTGTCAGCAGAAGCCTTTGGATATGGCGAGTTCTGCCCTTTCTTTATTCTTACCGCCTAATGCGATCTGTTCTTCTATAAACTTGGGATGAGAAGCGATGAAATCCTTCATGTACTTGTCAGGATCCGCAAGGAAGCTCATGACAAGATCATACTGTGCCTGATCGATGATCCCGTTCCTCAAAGCCTCATTGAAGAGTTCATCGTCGATACCGACCAAAGTATCCATGCTGATGCCAAGCTTCTTAAGTGTCTCCTCACCGCCCTGATGTCTGTCAACAACAGCAAGAGTATTAACGATCTTAACTTCCTGGACTTTGAGCACGGGAACCCATGCACGCTCATAGCTTGATGCTTCAGTAATGAGATCAGCTATGTGAAGTGTTGTCTTGCCCTTAAGGACAACATCACTGGCATTGATCATCTCAGAGTAATCGGAGGTGCTGTAAACTGATGTAAGATCCTTATAGATCGTCAGATGAGCTTTGCCCATGAGATAAGCGGGAACCATCGAGAAGATAAAATCCCTTCTCTCACCGCCTGATACGATATCAAAATCAAATTTTTTTGCTGCTTCGACAATGGAATCGATAACATTCTTATATGTCGGTGATACGTGATACAGACCATAAAGAACGCCGAAGATCTGCTTAGGTGCAGTAAGCTTATCTGCCTTGATCGAATCTTCGATATGCTTCAATACGCCTGAAGCTATGACTTCATCGTGAAGGAGAAAATGAGTATTGATATAAAAAGGTCCCAATTTGCCGGAAGTATACCAGAACGGGGTCTGTGCCGGTGCTACCTTCACTGCATCTGTCATAAAAAGATCTGTGATTATCTGATTTGTCATAGTTATCTCCCCTGAAAAATATTTCTTAGTTATTATAACATTTTAACAGGGCATATTTATATTAAATTAGCAGATTGCCAACAGTGAACACTATCCAGGACATGATCCAGGCAAGCAAACATTGCCAGATAACTACGGCAAAAGCCCACTTGGCCCCCATTTCGCGGCGTATGGAAGCTACGGCAGCAACACATGGCGTGTATATCAGTGAGAACACGAGCAGAGAAGCTGCAGACAGCGGCGATACTGCGGCTGTTACACCAGTTCCGAACAGTACGTTCATCGTGGATACTACGCTTTCCTTGGCGATAAAGCCTGATATCAGCGATACGCAGATCCTCCAGTCGCCAAGACCTAAGGGCATCATGACCGGCTCCAATACGCTTGCGATAATGGCAAGCATGCTGTTTTCCTTGTCTGCCACAGGGCTTAATGTGAAGTCATAATTCTGAAGGAGCCAGATGACAACAGTTGCGACAAGGATTATCGTAAATGCACGCTTCAGGAAATCTCCGGCCTTATCTTTCAGAAGACGCATGACGTTACCGGCCTTTGGCAGCCTGTAATTCGGAAGTTCCATGACAAAGGGCACAGCCTCACCCTTGAACAGTGTCTTGCGGTACAGGAGCGAGATAAGGATACCGGTCAGGATACCCAGGAGATACAGAGCGATCATGATCAAAGCCCCGTATCTCGGGAAGAAAGCATTAACAAAGAATGCATATATCGGAAGCTTTGCCGTACAGCTGATAAAAGGAGTCAGGAGTATCGTCATCCTTCTGTCTCGCTCGCTTGGAAGAGTCCTCGTAGCCATTACGGCCGGAACCGTACATCCGAATCCGATGAGCATTGGTACAATGCTCCTTCCGGACAGACCGATCTTGCGGAGGAGCCTGTCCATAACGAAAGCGATCCTCGCAGCATATCCCGTATCCTCAAGAATGGAAAGGAAGAAGAACAATATGATGATTATCGGCATGAAGCTCAGAACGCTGCCAACGCCCTTAAATATGCCTTCTACGACAAGTCCGTGCAGGAATGGGTCCACATTGCAGTCGGATAGTCCCGTGTCCACGAGGCTTGTCAGCTTATCTATACCTAATTCCAACAGTTTCTGGAGCCATCTGCCAAACACATTAAAGGTCAGGAAGAAGACAAGTCCCATGATAACGATAAATGCCGGGATCCCGGTAAACTTACCTGTAAGAAATCGGTCGATCTTCTCACTTCTCTGCCTCTCGCGGCTTAATCCGGGCTTCTTGACAGTCTGCGCCGTTATCTTGCGTATAAACGCAAATCTCATCTCGGCAATGGCCGCCGTGCGGTCAAGACCGCGCTCATTCTCCATCTGAGTGATGATATGCTCGATAGTCTCCAGCTCATTCCCGTCAAGACCGAGTGAACCGGTAATAAGATGATCACCCTCAATGATCTTGTTAACAGCGAACTGAACAGGTATCCCATACTTTGCCGCATGGTCTTCAATAAAATAGGTGATCGAATGTATGCATCTGTGGACAGCTCCGCCGTTATCATTCTCATCACAGAAGTCCTGTCGCCCGGGCTTTTCCTGGTACTCGGCGATGTGAATGGCATGATCAATGAGTTCTTCTATCCCCTGATTCTTTGCTGCTGAGATAGGAACAACAGGAACGCCCAACAGCGATTCAAGTCCGTTAACGTCGATCGAACCGCCGTTCGCATTGATCTCATCCATCATATTGATGGCGATAACCATGGGGATATCCATTTCGAGGAGCTGCAGAGTGAGATAGAGATTGCGTTCGATGTTTGTTGCATCTACGATGTTGATTATCGCTTTAGGCTTCTCCTTGAGGACAAAGTCTCTTGATACCACCTCTTCACTGCTGTAAGGCGACATGGAATAGATGCCCGGAAGGTCTGTGACGAGTGTGTCAGGATGACCGATAATCACGCCGTCCTTGCGGTCAACGGTAACCCCGGGGAAATTACCGACGCGCTGCGAAGAACCCGTCAGGACATTAAAAAGAGTAGTCTTACCGCTGTTCTGATTTCCTACGAGAGCAAAAGTCAATGTCGTCCCTGAAGGAAGCTTTGTGCCGGTCCCTTTCGGGTGGAAACGTCCTCCCTCGCCAAGACCGGGATGCTCGATCTTCTTAAGGACTTTCTTATGTGAGGTTTCAGAGTTCCCGTCATTCTTTACTTCATCTATCAGCTCGACTTCGATCTGCTCGGCTTCGGAAAGCCTTAATGTCAGTTCATAATCATAAAGCCTTACTTCGACAGGATCGCCCATGGGAGCAAACTTGATCACGGTGATCCGGGCATCAGGTATGACTCCCATGTCAAGGAGGTGCTGCCTTAACGCACCGCTTCCTGCGACTTTGAGGACTTTTGCAGACTGACCGGCAGACAGATCCTTAAGGTTCATATGATCACCAGAGTTTAAGTGTTCCGGTGAGTTCTCTGATGTCGATGTCATTATCGGAACAGTATTTCTCAAGATCTTCAGTTATCCTTACGGGCTCTGCGGGATGAACGAGGCTCAATGTACCGATCTCAACGGCTGAAGCACCGGCTATCATGAATTCGATAACGTCTTTATAGTTCATCACACCGCCGCATCCGATAACAGGGATATCCAGCACCTGTGAGCATTCAGCGACCATCCTTACGGCAACCGGTTTAACGGCCGGTCCGGAATATCCTCCCGTATTATTATGAAGGATCGGTCTTCTTGTCTTGATATCGATGACCATACCCAGAAGAGTATTAATGAGGACGACAGCATCAGCGCCAGCATTCTGTGCAGCCAATGCCATCGACTTGATGTCCGTAACGTTAGGTGTGAGCTTGATCCACAGGGGAAGATCGGTCCTGCTCCTCATCCCCCCGACTACTTCCCTGATCTGGTAAGGATCCGTGCCGATGCTCATACATCCGGCCTTAACATTCGGACAGGACAGATTGATCTCCAACGCATCGATCTTATCCTTATGGGGATCGAGCTTATCGATCATATCCATGTAGTCGTCATAGGAATGACCTGCAACATTGACGATGACGCCTGTATTAAGTGATCTCATGTAATCGAGATCGTGTTCAATGAAGTAATCAACACCCGGATTCTGAAGCCCGACGGAATTGAGCATTCCTGCTTCGGTCTCTGCAACCCTGACGCCTTCGTTTCCTGCCCTGGGTCTTATCGTAAGACCTTTTGAAGACAGACCGCCAAGGATGGAAAGATCATAGTATTCAGACAGTTCATGGCCAAAATTACATGTCCCCGAAGCCAATATAAGCGGGCTCTTGAGAGATACATTGCCGACTTTGACATTTAACCTTGTCATAGTATCACCTCCCCGTATTCGAAGACAGGGCCGTCCTTACAGCACCTGACATGTTCGAAAGGCACGCCTTCCTTCTCAGCCTTGACCTTGCATACACAGACAAGGCAGATGCCGATGCCGCATGCCATCCTCTGTTCCATGGAGATAAAGCACTTAAGCCCCTTGCTCTTAGCCCATTCGCCAACAGCTTTCATCATGGGAACAGGTCCGACACATAATACAACCGTATCTTTTGTAAAAGAAAGGGTATCAAGTCCACAAATGCAAGTTCCCTTTATGCCGTAGTCACCAGCATCAGTCGTGACGACATATTCGTCTGATGACAGACACATCTGCGACTTATCCCTGAATCCTTGAACAACGGCAACGTTCTTCCCGGCTGCCTTCAAGTTTTCATAAGCAAAATTCACAGGAAATACGCCTGTTCCTCCGCTTACAAGAATATAGTTATCAGATGAGGCAAGATCAAAACCGTTACCCAGAGGACCTAACACATTGATCACAGTCCCCTCTTCAACAGAAGTAAGTTCGGAAGACCCGGATCCGACGTTCTTGATCCCGATATTAAAAGTTCCTTTGCTGATATCAACTGAGGCGATGCCAAAAGGTCTTTTGAGAAATCTGGAGCATGATACGTTTACGAACTGTCCGGGTCTTGCAGAAGATGCTATCTCTGGACATTCGATCGTAAGGTATGCGGTATCAGTTGTAAGCATCTTTCTGCTAACAACACGGCACGAGTATTCTTTGTTCATACGTATTTACGTTCCTTAAGTGCGTTATTGAGCTTGGTCCTCATATCGATCGCTTCATCCCTAGTGGCTCTGGCAAAATCATCGGGAGATAGGTCTTCCCTCTTCTTCCATGCACACATGAGGCTTCTTGAAGCGTTAACGATCGAACCTCTGCCATCTTTCGTAAAAGATGCTACAGCAGCATCAGGACCTGCACCCTGAGCACCATAGCCGGGAACGAGGATCAGATTGTTGGGCATGAGCTTACGGATCTCAACAGCCTGCTCGGGCCATGTAGCGCCTACAACGGCACCGACAGAAGAGAACCCTTCTTCACCAACAACCTCATTGCCCCATGTATTAACAAGAGAGGCCATGGCTTCATATACTTTACGGCCGTCCTTAAGCTCAAGATCCTGCAGATCACCGGCTGAAGGATTGGATGTCCTGACGAGTACAAAGATGCCCTTGCCGTCTCTGCTGCAGACATCGGTAAAAGGCTTGACGCCGTCTATTCCAAGATATCCGTTAACAGTGGCACAGTCTGCACCGATCATGGATACCGTACTTCCGTCGATTATCTCAGTGGAACCTAAGATGCCTTCGGAATATGCAGCTGCTGTATTTCCGATGTCGTTGCGCTTACAGTCAACGATAACGAGCATACCTTTCTCCTGGGCGTATTTAACGGTGCGGTCGAGAACTTTAAGGGCTTCTATGCCGTAAAACTCATAGAAAGCTTCCTGAGGCTTAATTGCAGGAACGATATCATATGTTGCATCGATCAATGCCTGATTGAACATCCAGATGGCTTCAGCAGTTGCGACCTCTACATCGTCAGGATACATCAGGAGAGCCTTATCGATGATGCTCTTTGGGATGTATTCAAGCTTGGGATCAAGTCCCATTACCGTGGGATTGTTAAGTTCTGCGATCCTGGTTACAAGTCTGTCAGCAAAGTTTCTCATAAGTGATGTTTCCTCCCATTACTGTTAGCATCGTCTCTCCATAAAGCTTAAACCCGTCGAAAGGAGTGTTCCTTCCCTTCGTGAGCATCTTATTCTTATCGAAAACGAACTCGTTGTCGATGTCAAACACGGCGATATCAGCATCATCTCCGATCTCCATTCCACCCCTGCCGAGCTTAAGGAGCTTTGAAGGGTTATGGCACATGAGATCCATTAGCCTGTCAAGCGTGATCCTTCCTGTCTTGACAAGATAAGTGTAGCTAAGCGCAAAAGATGATTCAAGACCGACGATCCCATTAAGAGCCAGCGAGAACTCGATCACCTTCTCATCCTGATGATGAGGGGCATGATCCGTGACTATCATGTCAACTGTACCGTCCTCGATAGCTTCGATAACGGCATCGACATCCTCCTGCGTTCCGAGCGGCGGATGCATCTTGTAATCAGCGCTGTAGTTAACGCACTCTTTATCAGTAAGAGTAAAGTAATGAGGACATGTCTCACAGGTAACCTTGACGCCCCTGGCCTTTGCATCCATGATCATCCTCATTCCGCCTTTGGTACTAACATGACAGAGATGTACGGGAAGGTTAAGGTATTCTGCAAGTATGATGTCCCTGGCGATCATGACATCTTCAGAAGCTGAGGGGATACCCCTGATACCTATCGATGTCGATACGGGACCTTCATTCATGGCTCCGCCGGACAAGGACTTATCCTCACAGTGATTAAGGACGGGGACATCAAAGTCAGCACAGTATTCGAGCACTTTACGCATGAATCCTGCTGTTGATATGGGCTTGCCGTCATCTGACACGGCAACGATCCCGGCCTCCTTCATCAGACCGATCTCAGATAGTTCTTCGCCCTGAAGTCCTTTGCTTGCAGATCCGATGGGATATACCCTGCAGTAGCCCAGTTCATTGGCTCTCTTGATTATGCTCCTGACAATTGCAGCATTATCAACTACAGGAGTTGTGTTAGGCATGCAGCAGACACCTGTAAAACCGCCTCTTGCAGCTGCCTTCGTACCGGACTCGATGTCTTCCTTGTATTCCTGGCCCGGCTCTCTCAGATGAACATGCATATCGATCAGGCCCGGCGTTGCAAGGTTGCCTTTCACATCGATGACGCGGTCAGCTTCACTTTCCGGGAACTCTTTGCTGAACTTACCGTCAGAGATATAGATGTCCTTAGTCTCTTTATTCAAGACATTGCAGTTCTTAAGTATCAACTTCATAATTCGTTCCTCCTTGCCATGAGAAGGTACAGGACTGCCATTCTGACGGCAACACCGTTAGTTACCTGCTCATTTATCACTGACTGGTCACAGTCATATACTTCAGTTGGAAGCTCAACACCGTGGTTACAGGGTCCCGGGTGCATTAAGAATGCATCAGGCTTGGCGTATGACAGGGCTTCCTTTGTGATAGCATAATACTTTGCATATTCAGATACAGACGGGAACAGCGAACTCTTCTGTCTCTCGAGCTGGACTCTAAGTCCCATGACTGCGTCAGCATCCCTGCAGCAGTCGATGACACTGTCTGCAACAGTAACGCCCATCTCTTCGATTCCTATGGGCATCATAGTCCTGGGGCCGTAAACCGATACCTTTGCTCCCAGTTTGGTCAGTCCGATGGCATTCGATCTGACTACTCTGCTGTGATAGATATCACCGCAGATAGCGATCTTCTTCCCTTCGAAAGTGTCAAATCTCTCATACATCGTAAGCATGTCGAGCAGAGCCTGAGTCGGATGCTCATTCATGCCGTCACCTGCATTAACGACTGAAGCATTAAGATAAGGTGCGATAAAATGAGGTGCGCCGGACTGGTTATGACGCATGATGATGATATCAGTTCCCATCATGTCGATGGTCCTTGCAGTGTCCAGAAGTGATTCTCCCTTGTTAACGGAACTTCCGGAAGTTGAGATATTGGCTGAAGCAGATCCCATATATTTAGATGCAAGTTCAAAGGACAATCTCGTTCTCGTACTGTTCTCATAGAAGAGAGTTACGATCGATTTGCCCTGCAGGTGTGTCGTTTTCTTATTACCTGAAGATATTACCATCTTCATAGTCTTGGCAGTATCAAGGATCTCCATGATCTCTTCAGTTGTAAGCTGCTTCATTCCGAGCAGGTCTTTATTCTTAAGTCCCATTATGCATCCTCCCTTGCGCAGAGCAGTACCTGCGTCTTCTCATCAACCGGCTCGAGCTCGACCATGACCCTCTCGGACAAGGATGTAGGAACATTCTTTCCAACATAATCAGCTCTTATGGGCAGCTGCCTGTGACCTCTGTCGATCAATATCGCGAGCTGGACCTCATCAGGTCTTCCCATATCGAAGATATTATCGATCGCCGATCTGATCGTTCTACCTGTAAAGAGAACATCATCAACAAGGATGACCTTGCATCCGTTGACATTGAACGGTATATCCGTGCTGTGTACCACAGGGTGACTTGCAAGCATTGACAGATCATCTCTGTAGAATGTGATGTCAAGGATACCCATCGGAACCTTAACTCCCTCGATCTTCTCAAGATAATCCCTGATAAATCTGGCTATCGGCACTCCCCTTCTCTGGATACCGATCAGAGCAACTTTATCAAGGCCCTGATTGTGCTCAATGATCTCATGAGAGATCCTGACAAGTGCACGCTTAACTGCTGCCTCATCCATAAGGACTGATTTAACCTGATCTGTCATCATCAAACCCCCTGCACTTTTCCCAGTAAAAAACCGGGAAGATATTATTCTCCCGGCCGTTCAAAGTAAAATTCACGCAATATGTATCTCAAGTAAATCTTACAGTCTCGCCGGGCTGTTTAAAGACACTTATATGTTAGTATTCTGTTTCCAATAAATCAAGGAACAAATTGCTCTTCTGATCAATTGACCTTAGCTGCAGGAACGATCTCAAGAGCAAGGAAAGCCGTGCCGGCAGACGAGTTGGCGCCGTAGATGACACGGTATGCATAGTCACCGTTGACGGTGTAGCTTCCGTCCGTGTATTTCTTCAGGTTCTTAAGAAGGTCTGCAGACATGTTAAAGCAATCTTCTCCGGAAACATTACGGTAGACAGAATTGAAGATATTCGCAAAGTAATAGGTAGTCACAGTAGTGTTCTTGATAAAATCATCATACTCGGCGATAGCCCTGATAAAAGTCAGTTTGCCGTCAAATTTCCTTGACTGTCCCTGTATCGCAAGGCCATAGTTAGGATTTACGATCTTTTCGAAAGAATCGACGAACACACCCTCATCATGGACCTTAAAAGCAAGAGAGCCCGGATCAGTATCCTGAAGGTATTTAACGCCGCCGATATCGATCTTGAGATCATTGAACTTCTCAACATAGAGGGCAGTGTTACGGTAATTATCAGTAAACTCTTCATATGTAAGCTTCATCGAAGGATTGACAGCAACAGGAAGGATGAAATAAATAAGTGCGCCTGTAAGCACAAGAAAAGCTGCCACGATGCACACCGGTATGACGGGATCGATCTTCGGGGCAGGTTTTGAAGGATTCTTAGTCTTCTTCTCCTTGATCTTCTTGACTCTTGATCCCTTGGAAGAATTAAGGACTTCCAGGGCCCTCTCATATTCGCTGTTATCTATGATCTCAGTCTCGTTCTCGAAATTAACATCTTTAGTGTCTGACATCTGAATTACTCCTTTCGCAAACATTATAGATTATAAATTATTTTCACTTGCATACAACTACAAATATCGTGGATAATATAACAAAACGGTCAAGGAGCAAAACATGAGTCATATACTGGTAACAGGCGGATCAAGGGGCATTGGCAAGGCAATCTGCAGCAGATTTGCAGAAAGCGGGTGGAATGTATCTTACATATACAGGAATACACAAGGTGAAGGATCTGACAATCTCTTCCCCATATGCTGTGATGTATCAGATCCTGTCAGTGTTGAAGAAGCCGTCCGTTCAGCAGAATCGAGATTCGGGGCTATTGATGTTCTTGTCTCGAACAGCGGCATAAGCATGACTGGACTTGCTACTGATCATACATATGAAGACATGAGAAGGATCATGGATACCAATTTCGGAGGGTTCTTCAACATTTCCAAAGCTGTGATCCCCTCCATGGTACATGTCAAGAGAGGCGTGATCATTGCAGTATCGTCAATGTGGGGGCAGACAGGCGCCTCATGCGAATCCGTGTATTCAGCTTCAAAGGGAGCGGTTGATGCATATGCCAAGTCTCTTGCTAAGGAACTCGCGCCGTCAGGGATCAGGGTCAATGTCGTATCCCCCGGAGTTATCGATACAGACATGATGAGTTCGTATACAGATGATGACAAAAAGGAACTCGCGGAAGAGACGCTGCTTGGAAGGCTTGGTAAACCTGAAGATGTTGCGGAAACTGTCTATTTTCTGGCCTCAGATCAGGCTTCATATATCACAGGTCAGATAATTGGAATTAATGGCGGATTTCTGATATAATCAATCTACTGTTTCCTTGACAGATCTATCTTGCAGCGGAGGTGGGTATGCCTACACTTAACAAGTATTCAAAAGTAACTTCAGATATTGAGAAGCTCGCAGCTTACTGCAGCAGCGAGAAGATCAATCCCGATCTCTACGGTAAATATGATGTTAAGCGCGGACTCCGTGATCTTAACGGTAAGGGTGTGCTTACAGGCCTTACCGAGGTTTCTGAGATCGTTGCATCCAAGATGGTCGACGGCAGATCAGTGCCATGTGACGGCGAGCTTTATTACCGCGGTTACAATGTCAGGGATATCATCGGAGGTATCGCTCCGGAAGATCATTTCGGATTTGAAGAAGCTTCATATCTGCTATTATTCGGTAAGCTGCCGAATAATGATGAATTGAAGGAATTCTGCGATATTCTGGCTGAATACAGGACACTTCTTCCGAAGAACTACGTCCGCGATGTCATCATGCAGAAGCCCAGCAACGATATCATGAATAACCTGGCAAGAGGCGTACTTAACCTCTATGCGTACGATCAGAATGCTAATGATCTGTCCATACCGAATGTATTGAGACAGTCGCTGGAACTGATCGCATTCTTCCCTATCATATCTGTCTACAGCTATCAGGCGAAGAAGTATTATAACGATAAGGGATCTTTTATCATTCACCGTCCCAAGCCCGAACTGTCAACGGCTGAGAACATCCTTCACATGCTCCGCCCCGATTCCAAGTTTACTCCTCTTGAGGCGAAGATCCTTGATATCGCACTCATCCTTCACGCTGAGCATGGCGGCGGTAACAACTCCACTTTTACGACTCATGTAGTATCAAGTTCAGGCACTGATACATACTCTTCCGTTGCGGCTTCCTTAAGTTCACTCAAGGGACCTAAGCACGGCGGAGCAAACATCATGGCCATGAAGATGTTTGCTGATATCAAGAAGAATGTCAGTGACTGGAAAGATGATGAACAGATCGCCGATTACTTAAGGAAGATCCTCCATAAGGAGGCTTTCGATAATACCGGCGTGATTTATGGCATGGGACATGCCGTATACTCGATCTCCGATCCCAGAGCGCTGATCTTCAAGGAATTCGTTCAGCAGCTGTCTGTTGAGAAGAACCGTGTTGCGGAATTCAATTTCTATTCGAAGATCGAGAGGATCGCAGCTGAACTTATCACTCAAGAACGCCGCATATTTAAGGGTGTATCCGCTAATATCGACTTCTACAGCGGATTCGTATATTCGATGCTCGGACTTCCGGTAGAACTCTACACTCCCCTTTTCGCGATCGCCAGGATATCAGGATGGTCAGCACACAGGATAGAAGAGATCAACAATCCCGGCAAGATCATCAGACCAGCATATATGTGCGTCCAGAAGCGTCATAAGTACGTTCCGAAGAACAAGAGGAAATAAGACTTATCTTCCGATAACTCCTGCAATACCGAAGACTAGGACTATTATGCCCAGGACTATCCTGTACCATGCAAAGACATTGAAGTTATGCTTCCTGATGTAGCTCATTAACGCCTTTATGACGAAGAGGCTGACAAGGAAAGCAGATACCATTCCGATCAGGAGCAATACCACCTCACCGCCTGTTACATCGCCTTTGAACTTGATGATCTTAAGAAGGCTGGCGCCTGCCATAACAGGGACAGCAAGGAAGAAAGTAAACTTTGCAGCAGTGCGTCTGTCTATGCCAAGGATAAGTGAGCCTACGATCGTCGTACCCGATCTGGATGTACCGGGAAAGATCGCTGCGATAAGCTGGAAAACACCGATAAGCAGCGCGTGCTTATAAGTAATCTGTCCTATTTTGGTAATCTTAGGTTCGATCTTCTTTACCTTAAGGATGTATTCAGTAACGAGGAAAACGATACCGAAAACGATCAGAGCGATCGCTACACTTACATAGTTATAAAGGTGCTCATCGAGCCAGTCATCAAAAAGGACTCCGACTATGGCTGCAGGAATGCAGGCAACTAATATCTTGAACCACATCTGGAACGTATTGACCTTGATATACCGGCCAAAACCGTCTTTGGACAGAGGCCTCTTATTATCCTTCTTCCCGAAAGGCCACAGATCCCTGATATAAAGAAGGATTACGGCACAGATCGCTCCAAGCTGAATGACAACGAGATAAAGATCAAAGAAATCATCAGAGACATTGATCTTGAGAAATTCATTAAGAAGGATCATATGTCCCGTGGAACTGATGGGAAGCCATTCAGTAATGCCTTCCACTATGCCAAATATAAGTGCTACCAGATAATCCCAGATTCCCATATTCACTCCTGCGATATATATTTCAGGAGACATTTTAACATTGAATCATCAAAAAGAGAAATCTTATCACCTGTTCACAGGTTTTCCTGCCGTGATAGGAGCATCATGAGAAGTGCTTTACGCTTATTATTGTAAGCATGGATGGTTATCCAAAGATTATTAGCTGCTGCAATGAACATGGCAAACCCGCAGATCCTCATAAGCTGCCGTCCAAATAACCCCGGGAACACAAGTATCAGTACTCCTAAGACTACCGAGAGAATGTCTATGATGATCTCTAACTTGGAATGAAGGCTGAACCTGTTCTTAAGCTCGTTAACGGGATCAAGACGTCTGGAAAACTGTTCGTTAATCCCTTCCTTGATACTGACTGCGATCTCGTCTTTATACAGGTTACCGGATAATTCCTGTTCAATATGGTTGATCCTCTCCTCATTCTTTTTCCTTCTGGCGATCAGTTTCTCAAGACGGAATGCCTGGAACACATTGGAAGACCCATTGTATATGATGAGAAAGGCAAGCAGATATGTGAGTATCGTGGCAGGAACCTCAGGCCAGATAAAGACCAGGATACTGAAAAGTATCGCCACTGATGCAGAGCCTATGGTTATAGCGGTCTTCTTCGTTTTCTTGTCTTCAAATATGGCAGCGAAGAGAATAGTAACAGCTGCGATGATAACAGAAAAAGCCACTCCCCTTGCAAGCCCGTTGACACCGACATTGGGATTAAATACAAATGTTATGCCGTCGATCAGGAGCATGACCGCAATGACGGTCTTATTGCGCATAAGAAGATCGATCCAGTTGAAAGTCTGGTCTATCCTGTCCTTAAATTCGATCTTACTTATTCTCTTCATACTCTAAAAATAAAACCTCTTCAGCGGTCAGCCGAAAAGGTTTGTTGTGGTGGGAGGAGGTGGATTCGAACCACCGAAGTCGCTGACGACAGATTTACAGTCTGTTCCCTTTGGCCACTCGGGAATCCTCCCATATATTCGATTGTGCCGGTGCGGTTGGTGGGCCTTCAGGGACTCGAACCCAAGACCGACCGGTTATGAGCCGGTTGCTCTAACCAACTGAGCTAAAGGCCCACGTCAAACACCGCTAAGCGTTATTGAACGCTTGAATAGTATATAAATAAGTCGGGCAAAGGTCAAGTGTTTTTTTATAATAAAGATAAGAGGCCACCGGAGTGGCCCCTTACTGCTATAGATCAGGGATTCTTGCAAACACCTTTGGAATTAAACTTATACGTCTTCTTCCCTATCTTGAGGGATTTGCCCTTTACCATCTTGCCGTTAGATCCGAAGTAGTACCACTTACCGCTCTTCTTGTACCATTTCTTTGTGTAAGCCTTACCATCCTTCTTCAGGTAGTATGTATTACCCTTAGTATCGTCCTTCAAGCCGGACTTAAGCATTACACCGCTCTTATTGAAGAGATAATAGTACTTACCGATCTTCTTGCCGTTTACTGTTGCAGCGCAGGTGGTCTTGTTGAAATAATACTTCTTCTTACTGATAGTCTTCCAGCCGGTGACGATCTTACATGTCGACTTATCAAAAAAGTACTTCTTGCTGCCGATCGTCTGGAGGCCCTTGACTTTTACACCGTCTTTGTAGTAGTACTTCTTCTTACCTTTGCTGTCATACTTCCAGCCAGTAAAATTAGCTGTTCCAACGATCTTAAACTGCGCATCTATTGTCTCGTTGTAGTTGCCCTTACCGGTGATGGTTACTGTAGCCGTACCCTTGTCCTTGTTATTGGAATAAGATACTGTATAGTCTTTGCCTTCTACGAGTGTCATATCACCGTCAGTAACCGTTACAGAAGGTGTGATCGCCGAACCGGTATAAAGCTGATCAGAGATCTTTTTTACAGTTGCATCTGAGATCGATCTGGGTGTGATCTGGAATGTTCTCCTGCACTTCTCGCCATATTTACCCATTCCGCAGACATAGATCTCAGCGCTCGAAGTGACATTAGTATTATTTTTATAGGTAACAGAATAATCAACGCCTTCGACCAGTGTCTCACTGCCAAACTTAACAGTAGGCTTAGGTTTGATCGGAGAACCTGTATATGTTACTTTATCCGGAATTCCGGTAATATTAGCAGAAGAAATGCTTATGTTTTTTGAAATGGTGAAAGCGCCTGTAGATGCATCGATAATGCCAAAATCCGTTATGGGACCGTCAGGACCAACGTCATCAATATAGATGAGCACCTTACCATTATCATATATGGGATCGCATGTGTTTACATAACCTGCTTCAGTATAGATCTTGCTGAGGAGTTTACCTGAAGCGTCAACAAATGCATACTGGATCGAATTGCCGGCGTACTGCCAGATAACTGCAAACTTGTTAGAACTGATCTTAACGAGATGTACATTAGTACAGCTACCTGAGCCTTCAGCATTGTTCGTAAGCCAGTTTACACTACTGGAATCTGCAGTCTTGCCGGCAGTACAAACAAAGACATTATATGTCTTGCCTGAATTGAAATTTGACAGGTTAACGCTTGTTCCTGCAACGATAGACCCGCTTCCTGATGTCTCAAGTCCGCCCAAAGTCGCTTTGATCTCAGGGTTTCCAAGATAGCCGTCAAACTCGATGGGAACCACATAATTACAGAAATCATTCTCACCGTCATTGAACTTTCCGGAAGAAATATCATTTTTATAATATGAGATCATTACTCCTCTGGGATAAGCATTACCAATGTCGGCGCCTATGATATGGTTATTGTCGATCTTTGCATACTGAGCAAAGGAATGGCTTACATAACCCTGGGTTTCACATCCCAACTCATCCATCTTATCAAGCAGTTTCATTGAAGATACATCAAAGAGCATCACCATGTTAGACTGAACATTCTGATTCTCATCACCGCATTTATAAGAAATGTGGCAAGTCCTTACTACAAGCTTGCTTCCGGAGATCGCAAAGGATGCTGTTCTGCCCATGAATTTTTTCTCATTATAATTATTGAACGGGCTGCAGGTATTGCAATTCTTGACAGCACACGAAGAGAGACGCTTCCAGGACGTGTCATACTTTGTAAGCCTGAAGCATTCAACACTGCTTGATTCATTATCATTATCCTGTCCCGTCAGGATGTAGTAATTACTTCCCGTTGCGAAAAAGCCACCGAACTTTGTAAGTTCCATCGAGATCGACTTTTTGCTGACAACGTTATAATCAGAGTCATAATACTCTGCAAGATAAGATTTACCATTGTTGCCCTGGAAGATCATATAACCGTCCGAGGTCTTAACAAGATATGTGTTCTTTGAACTGGGCAATGATGATGGTGTTGATGCGCTTGCTATTGAAGTAATTGCAAACAACATCACAAATGCCATCAAGATGCTGACTACCGTGCCAGAAACTGTTCTTAAGATTCGCATTTCTTCCTCCAATAATTATCACGGATTCTTACATATACCGTTGGACTTGAACTTATAGGTCTTCTTCCCTATCTTGAGGGATTTGCCCTTTACCATCTTGCCGTTAGATCCGAAGTAGTACCACTTACCCTTCTTCTTAGCCCATTTCTTCGTATAGGCTTTACCATCTTTCTTCAGATAATATGTATTACCCTTGGAATCAGACTTCCAGCCGCTCTTCTGCATCACGCCTGATGTACTGAAGAGATAATAATACTTACCGATCTTCTTGCCGCCGGTCGTTGCAGCAAATGAAGTCTTACTGAAATAATACTTCTTCTTGCTGATCGTCTTCCATCCGGATACGATCTTGCCTGTGGACTTATCGAAATAATATTTCTTGCTGCCGATCTTCTGAAGTCCTTTTACCTTGGAGCCATCCTTGTAATAGTACTTCTTTTTGCCCTTGCTGTCATATTTCCAGCCGGTATATTTCTCGATGGACACAATATTAAACTGGACTTCAGTCGTGTCGTTGTAGTTGCCAATACCGGCAATAGTGACAGTTGCCGTACCCTTATCCTTATTGTTGATATAAGTTACAGTAAAGTCTGTACCTTCAACGAGTGTTACATCGCCGTCAGTAACCGTTACTGAAGGAGTGATCGCTGAACCTGTATAGAGCTGCTGTGGGATCTCCTCAACCGTTGCAGCTGCGATCGACCTTGCAAGGATCTTGAAAGTCTTAGTTGCAGTACCTGAATAGTTACCGACGCACGTAACAGTAACGGTTGCGGTGCCTGCATTGGTGTTGTCCTTGTAAGACACCTTATAATCCTTGTTTAGATTAAGCGTTGTGCTTCCTGTCTTAACTGTGACAGCAGGTTCGATCTTGGCTCCGTTGTATCTCTGATCAACGATGTCTGATACTGTCAGAGTAACACTCTTAGGTGTGATCTTGAACGTAGCGGATACAGAGCTCTTGTAGTTGCCCTTGCCCTTAACAGTAACAGTAGCTGTACCGCAGTTTGTGTTGTCCGAATACTCAAGAGAGTAGTCAGTATCAAGCTTAAGCTTAGTGCTGCCATCCTTAACGACAGGCGCCGGCTTGATAGCTGAGCCTGTATAAACAACATCCGTCAGGCCTTCAACAGCAGCATTGCCTATCGATCTTGCAGTGATCGTAAACATTGCTGATACTGAACCACTGTAGTTGCCCTTACCATTGACAATTACAGTTGCTGTTCCTGCATTCGTATTGTTCTTGTAATCAAGAGTATAGTCAGTATTGACAGAAAGAGTCTTATCGCCGTCTTTTACAGTAACAGCAGGTGTCTTGGCTGTACCGTCATACTGCTGGCTTGCAATGGTTTCAACTGTGAAGTTAGCTGATGAAGCCACGATCTTGAATGAGGCGGACTTGCTGCCAGTGTAGTTTCCGATACCTTCGATATTAACTGTTGCAGTTCCTGCATTAGTGTTATTGGAATATGAAACCTTATAGTCAGTTCCCTTCTTAAGGGTCTTGCTGCCGTCAGTAACTGTTACTGCAGGTTCGATCGCACTTCCTGTGTATGTTACATCAGCTATCGAAGCGATCGATGCATTTCCGATAGATCTCTGGTTGATCGTGAAAGTACCGCTAACAGTACCGGTAAAGTTACCGATACCTGAAGCTACGACCTTACCTGTGCCTGCATTCTTATTATCCACATAAGATAATGTGTAGTCTGTGCCGGACTTAAGAGTCTTTCCATTATAAGTCAATGTCATACCTGGCTGCTGATCATTGCCGTTATAAGTTACAGCAGCGATATCAGCAACAGTTATACCCTTTGAGAGGGACTTCCTTGTGATCGTAAAGCTCGATACAATAGATCCGCCGTAAGGGCTGAGGCCGGTGATGGTGACTTTCGCTGTGCCGGCATTGGTGTTGCTGCTGTAAGAGACCTTATAGTGAGTTCCATCAAAAAGACGGGTCGTACCATCATAGACCGTTACTGCAGGCGTCTGAGGGTTGCCGTTATACTCGCAGCTTGCGATCTCAGACAGAGTCATCGCCTCGATCGATTTAGCACTGATGGTAAATGTTACCGTCTTTGTTTCTTTGTAGTTGCCCTTACCGGTGATCGTGACCTTAGCCGTACCGGGATTGGTGTTATTTGAGTAACTTAATGTGTAATCTGTACCTTCATCAAGCTGAACACTGCCATCCTTAACTGTAACAGAAGGTGTAAAAGCACTTCCCGTATAAGTTACATTCGAAATGGAAGCTACGGTAGTGTCAGATATATCCTTGGCTTCGATCATGAAATAGAAAGTACGTGTCCCTGTAAAGTTTCCTGTACCTGTTGCAGTTACAGTAGCCTGACCTGCATTCTTGTTGTTCTTGTACTCAAGAGTATAGTCAGTTCCTTTTGTGAGGGATCCGTTATTGAAGACGAGATTAACATCAGGCTTATGAGCGGTGCCGTCATAAGTCTCGGTATCAAGTTCTATAGATCCAACATCTTCAAGAGAACAAGGATTGATCTTAAATGTCTTGGACTTAGTTCCTGTATAGTGACCCTTTCCTGAAACGGTTGCGGTTGCAGTACCGGCATTAGTATTGTTGCTGTACGATACCGTATAATCTGTGCCCTGAGTGAGTCTTGTTGTACCGTCAGTAACAATAACTGTCGGCTGCTGAGCTTTGCCGGTATATGTGCAGCTCGATACTGCAAGTGTCGTATCAGAGATCGGCTTACCCTTGATCGTGAATTTCAGGGTCTTTGTGCCTGTGTAATTATTGATACCTTCAACATATACAGAAGCTTCACCGGGCTCAGTATTGTTTGAATAAGTTACTTTATAATCCGTACCCTTTGTCAATGACGTGCTGCCGTCAGTTATCGTAACCTTAGGCTCATAAGCCGTACCTGAATATGTAACATCAGAGATCGATGAGAACGTCAGATTGAGCAATGACTTGGGATTGATCTTGAATGTTATCTGCTTTGTACCGCTGTAATTGCCCTTACCTGTAACAGTAACTGTAGCTGTTCCGGCATTTGTGTTATTAGCATACTTAACAGAGTAATCAGTTCCGGAAGTAAGTTTGGTGCCGTTATAAGTTACAGTAACGTTAGGCTTACACTCAGAACCGCTGTAAGTATATGACTGCTGTGACAATGCAAGCGTGCTGTCGTTAAGATTCAATCCGCCGATTGAGAACGGGAATGAATATGTACCGGTATAATTGCCCTTACCTGTAAGATTAATATATGCCGTGCCTGCATTAGTATTGTCTGAATACGTATAAGTGTAGTCAGTTCCGGAAACGAGCTGGATATTACCATCCATGACCTTAAATGAAGGCGTCTGAGGCTGTCCTGTATAAGGAACAGAACCGATACCTGTAACGCTGACTTCCGAAATACTCTTAGCCTTGATCGTCGTATCGAAAGTCTTCTTTCCGGTAAAATTCTTTGTGCCTGTTACAGTAGACGTGAAAGTACCGACAAGAGTGTTGCCAGTGCAGGAAAAAGTATAATCTGTTCCCTTTACAAGCGTATAACTATCTTTACTTAATGTGTATTCAGGAACTATCGCACTGCCTGTGTAAGTGTAGCTGGTAGTAGTACGTGTCAGATTCACTTTAGAAAGATCATACGGGTTGATCGTGAAACTGACATCAACTGAACCTGAATAACTGCCGATACCCTTGATCGTCATAGTGCCGACACCGGCGTTGATGTTATTGGAATATGTTACCGTGTAATCAGTTCCTTTAACAAGTCTTGTTCCGCTCTTGTTTGTGATCGTGGGATCAGGAGTTAACGCCTTGCCGAAGTTATAAGTTGCTGTGGTCGGAGTTATATTCTGCTTGCCGATATCATCGTCATCAGTCTTGACGATAGTATAAGTTAAAGTAAGCGTGCCTGCGAAGTTTCCTCTGAAACTAACTTTAGCCGTATGTGTGCCCACGTCGACAGCGGTATCATTGTTGGTGATCGTATAATCAGTTCCGCTCTGCAGCCTGTAGTTACCAAGCATGTATACGGGAGTCGGCAGGACTGTGCTTCCTGTATAGCTCATGACACAGTCTTCTGCGAGGGTTACAGATGAGGATAGAGCTTGTTTGATTGTGAAAGATCTATATGCGCTCTTGTCATACTTCCCCATACCATAAACATATATCTTGGCATTACTACTGGCTTTAGTATTATCGATGTAAGTGACGTAATAATCAACACCTTCAACAAGTGTCTCATTACCATATTTTACAGTGAGTTTAGGTTCGATCGGATAACCTGTATAGTATTCGTAAGTCGGAATACCGGTAATGTTAGCAGAAGAGATGCTGATCTTCTTTGTGAGGCTGAATGCACCAGTGGATGCATCGATAATGCCAAAATCGGTAATAGGGCCGTCTGAATCAACATCATCAATAAAAATGAGAACCTTACCGTTATCATAGATAGGATCGCAGGTGTTCACATAACCGGCTTCGGTATAGACCTTGCTGAGGCTCTGACCGGATCCGTCAACAAAAGTATACTGAATAGAATTTCCGTTATACTGCCAGATAACAGCAAACTTATTTGAGTTTATCTTAACGAGATGAACATTAGTACAGCTGCCTGAGCCTTCAGCATTGCTCGTAAGCCAGTTGACACTACAATCCTCAGCATATTTACTTGCCGAACAAACGAAAACATTATATGTCTTGCCTGAGGAGAAGTTGGACTGGTTAATGCTCGTACCAGCTACAAGAGATCCGCTTGAAGTTGTTTCAAGTCCTCCCAAAGTCGCTTTGATCTCGGGATCGCCAAGATAGCTTGCAAACTGGATGGGAACAGTATAATTACAGAAATCAGTCTCACCGTCATTGAACTTTCCGGAAGAGATATCATTCTTGTAATAAGAGATCATGACGCCGCGCGGATAAGCATTACCGATATCGGCGCCTATAATATGGTTATTGTCGATCTGTGCGTACTGCGCAAATGAATGGCTTACATACCCCTGTGTCTCAACGCCCATCTCATCCATCTTGTCCAGGAGAGTCATTGAAGAAACGTCAAAGAGCATTACCATGTTGGACTGAGCATTATTGTTGTCATCACCGCACTTATACGAGATATGGCATGTCCTGACAACAAGCTTATTGCCAGAGATCGCAAAGGATGCTGTCTTGCCCATGTATTTATTCTCGTTATAATTATTGAACGGACTACAGGTATTGCAATTCTTGACAGAACAGGAAGAAAGACGATTCCAAGAAGTGTCGTACTTTGTAAGTCTGAAGCATTCGACAGTGTTGGATTCGTTATCATTATCCTGACCTGTCAGAATGTAATAATTACTTCCCGAAGCGAAGAATCCGCCGAACTTAGTCAATTCCATAGAGATCGTCTTGGTACTGACCGCATTGTAATCAGAGTCATAATACTCTGCCAGATATGATTTACCATTGTTGCCCTGGAAGATCATATAACCGTCCGATGTCTTAACAAGGTATGTGTTCTTTGAGCTCGGTAATGACGTTGGTGTTGATGCACTTACGACTGAATTGATCGCAAACAGCATAACAAACGCCATTAAGAAGCTTACTACTGTGCCCGAAACTGTTCTGATAATGCGCATTTCTTCCTCCACTATAATCACGGATTCTTACAGATTCCGTTAGATTTAAACTTGTAGGTCTTCTTGCCTATCTTGAGCGAAGTTCCCTTGACCATCTTTCCGTTGGACCCGAAGTAGTACCACTTACCCTTCTTCTTCGCCCACTTCTTTGTATAAGCAACGCCGCTTTTCTTGAGATAATAAGTGTTGCCCTTGGAATCGTTCTTCCATCCGCTCTTCTGCATCACGCCCTTAGCGGAGAAAAGATAATACTTGCCGTCGATCTTCTTACCGTTGACCGTAGCAGCGCCTGTCTTAGGATTGAAATAGTACTTCTTGCCGGCGAGTTCTCTCCAGCCGGTCAACATCTTACCAGATTTCTTGGAGAAATAATACCTCTTCCCTTCAATCGTCTTGAAACCTAAGACCATAGCACCATTCTCGTAATAGTACTTCTTTCCCTTGGCATCTGTTACCCAGCCGGTGAACTCGGTCTTGTCAACGATATTAAAAACAAGCGTTAACTCACCGGAATAGTTGCCTTTACCGGTAACTACAATAGTTGCTTCTCCAACTTCAATATTATTCAGATATGTGACGTCATAATCAGTTCCATCAATCATTGTTATGCCATCAAGCGTAACAGCCACGACCGGCTTGATCTCTTCACCGGTGTAAAGCTGATCATCAACATTAGAGATCACAGCTGAAGCAAGCGATCTTGGCAGGATCGTAAACTTCTTCGTTGCACTGCCGGAGTAGTTACCCTTCAGAGTTACTGTGACTTTCGCAGTTCCTGCATTGATGTTGTTATCATACTTAACCGTATAATTGCCGGAAGAGATCACATTAGATCCATCCCTGACAATAACTGAAGGGGTTTTAGCTTTGCCATCGTATGTCTGAGAAGCAATATCATCGATATTTGGAGTTATGCTTCTTGCGTTGATCGTAAATGTAACTGTCCTGCTGTCTTTATAATTTCCCTTACCGGTTACAGTTACGGTTGCTTCACCAGCTTTCGAATTGTTAAGGTATTCCAGTTTGTAATCAATATTAAGCGTAAGATTCTTGCCATTATCCTTAACAGTAACACCGGGTTCGATTGCAGCACCTGTGTATTCATTAGCAGCAATACTATCAATGGTGATTCCTGCTGCCTTCAATGACTTAGCAACGATCTTGAATGTTACCTGCTTATCACCAGAGTAACTTCCCTTGCCGGATACGATTACGGTAGCTGTACCGACATTAATGTTATCGGAATAAGCAACTGTATAATCCGTGCCCTTTGTCAAAGTCGTACCGCCAGAAGTGACAACAACATCAGGCTTGATCTCGGCACCCGTATAGGTTTGATCAGCAATTGCAGCCACGCTGAAATTTGTAGGATCAGCGATTATCTCAAATGTTACTGAGGTTGAACCGGAATAATTACCTTTACCAGTAACGGTAATCGTAGCCGTTCCAATGGCAGTATTGCTTGTGTAACTAAGATAATAATCCGTATTGTATATAAGCGTAATGCCGCCATCTTTTACAGTAACATCAGGCTTGATCTGGAAACCGGTATATATTGCCTGTTTTACAGTGGTCACAGTCGCCGAAGCAATAGACTTGGCATCGATTCTAAATGATGAAGTTCTCGTTCCTGTAAAGTTTCCTTTTCCGGTAAATGTAACAGATGCCGTTCCTTTGTTGACATTGTTACTATATTCAACGGTATAATCGGAACCCTTGATCATTTCATTTGAATTATAAGTGATCACCACTTCAGGGGTAATCTCAGCACCCGTATAAGTTTGTGCAGGGATGGCTTCTACAGACACATAGTATGAAGATAACGAATATGGATTAATCGTAAACTCCGCCGTAAGACTGTCACAATAATTACCTTTACCGGTAACTGTAGCAGTTGCCGTGCCTGCATTGATGTTGTTCTTGTATGTGATGTCGTAATTAGATGAATAGATTTGAGAATCTCCATTCTTCAGCGTTACTGACGGTTTGCGTTCGTTTCCGTTGTAAGTATATGAAGAAGTGTTGAGGGTCATAGTCATGCCCTTAATACTCATAGGATTGATCGTAAACTCAACATCTCGAGTTCCTGAATAATTGCCCTTTCCCTTTACTGTAATAGTTGCCGTGCCGGCATTCAGATTATTTGAATATGAAAGAGTATAATCAGTGTCTTTTACCAAAGTATATGAACCATCTTTTATCGTTGGTTCAGGTTTTATCTGAGATCCGGAATAAGTCTGACTCTTAACCGTTGAAATTGAAAGCGAATCGATTGGCTTTCCGGTAATCAGAAAACTAACAGTTTTTGTGCTGTTAAAATTACCCATTCCAGTTAACTTGAGCTGGCCATATCCTGCATTGGTATTGTTCGAATATTCATATGAATAATCCGTTCCACTAACAAGAATATGATTGTTATATTCAACTGTGAAAGCAGGCTCTTTTGCAGTACCATCATAGTAAACCGGAGTCTGAACGGTAATTGTAGCATAACTTATATACTGAGGACTAATTGTAAAGGTTTTTGTCCTTTCACCGGAAAAATTACCTATTCCAGTATAGGTGCATGTAAACTCACCGACTTTTATATTATCTCCAGAATAGGAACAAGTATAATCGACATTTTCGATCAACTGATAATCACCTAATTTCATAGTATAAGTGGGAGTGATAGGATCTCCGTTATAGTAGAGAGAATAAGGATACGATGTTGCCAAACCACTATTTATCGGATGAGGAACAATTGTAAAAGGCAATGTAGTAACACCAGTATAATTTCCTATACCGGTGATAGTAGCCTTACCTTCACCGACTTCAGTATTTTCAGAATAACTGACAGTAAAATCAGTATCCTTAACAAGGTACTTAAAACTGATATTTCTGATAGATAGTGATGGCTCGCAAGGATTGCCGCAATTATAATACGCTGTCGAGAACGATATCGTTTGATTAGCAATATCAGCACGTACTACCTTATATGTAATATCTTTTGTCCCTTTATAGTTTCCCCTGAACGTAATAGTTGCAGTATGATCACCTAATTCTATTCCTTCAGAAGTTATCGTAGTCGAATAGTCTGTACCAGATACAAGATCGACGTTTCCGTATTTGAAATGACATACCGGGACTCTCTTTGCTCCGGTATATTCTGCAGTTGCAGGCTCTGAAAGAGTAACAAGAGATGCATCAGCCTGAATAATCTTGAACGTTACAGACTTTGTAGATCGATACTTACCAATGCCGTTTATTGTAATCTTTGCAGTTCCAACATTCAGATTACTTGAATAAGTAAGTGTATAATCTGTATTCTCTTTTAAAGTAGTATCATTGCATTTGATTGTTAAAGAAGGCTTTATTTCAGCACCGGTATAAACCTGATCACTGACAGCACTCACATTACAAAGCGATATATCGAGAGGTGTTAAAGATTCAAAACCGCCAGTGGAAGAATCCACTCTGAAAAAAATAATACTTCCATTTTTGTATACAAACCATACGATCTTACCATTATCGAGAATTGGCTGACAATTACCTATTAATCCGGTAACTGAATAAACACTTCCTATGAGATTACAGCTTCCATCGATAAAAGCATACTGTGTATTAAGATTTCCTTTTTGCCATGCAACAAAGAATTTATTAGAAGAGATCTTCACAATATGCACATTGGTACAGCTTTCAGATCCCTCGGCATTATTGGTCAGCCACTTTAAGCTTGTGGCAGTCGATGACTTAGATCCGGTACCGATAAACACATTATATGTTTTGGATGAACTAAAATTGCTCTGATCGATACTTGTGCCTGCAATAATATAGCTGGAATCAGAGATCTCAAGACCACCAAGTGTAGTACCAGTATAATTATTACCGGTATCACCTGAAATGGATAATGGTTTATAGACCTTTACTGAATTGTATCCGGATGTAAACTTACCGCTGGTAATATCAGTTTTATAATATGAGATCATCATAGCTCTTGGATAAGCATCCCCCATATCAGCACCTATTACATGATTATCGTCAATACGAGTAAACTGTTTAAATGAATGACTGCAGTATCCAGCAGTCTCATTAGCGACACTATACATGGAATCCTGTAAAGTCATTTTTGAAACATCTATCATAAAAACCATGTTTGCCTGATGATTCAATCCATCTTCGGACTTATACATAGTATGACTGGTTCTAATAATTAATCTGTTTCCGGAAATATCAAAGCTTGCTCCTCGATTCCCAAACGGGCTTAAGGTATTACATCCGCTGATACTGCATTTCGAAACTTTGCTCCATGATTTTGTATACTTCGTAAGTCTTACACATTCAACACTATTAGACTCATCTTTGTTTGATTGCCCGGACAGAACGTAATAATTATCTGCTGTAGAATAGAATCCTCCAAATAAAGGTAACTCCATTGTTACTGTAGAACTTGATAGGAGATTAAACTCGGAGTCGTAGTATTCAATCGTATAATCGGAACTGTTTACAGCCGCAAACAACATAAATCCGTCAGATGTCTTAACAATAAAAGTATTGCTGTCTGAAGTTATCGATGTCTCAATTCCGTCAGCACTAACACTGATAGTAAACACAAATATAAACAGCAGAGAAACTATTAAGCTGATTATACTGTTTCTGATAACACTATTCTTTTTCATTTTAATCACCTCATGAACTTAATTCCGAATTCACAATTGATCTCACGGATTCTTGCAAACCCCTTTGGAATTAAACTTATACGTCTTCTTCCCTATCTTGAGGGATCTGCCCTTCACCATCTTGCCGTTACTGCCGAAGTAGTACCACTTGCCCTTCTTCTTTGCCCACTTCTTTGTGTAAGCAACGCCGCTCTTCTTCAGATAATATGTGTTGCCCTTGGAATCATTCTTCCAGCCGGACTTCTGCATGACTCCCTTGGATGAGAACAGATAATACTTACCGGAGATCTTCTTGCCGTTTACGGTTGCAGCACCGGTAGTCTTATTGAAATAGTATTTCTTGCCTGCGAGTTCTCTCCATCCTGTGAGCATCTTGCCGGTCTTCTTGCTGAAATAATACCTCTTACCCTTTATCGTCTTGAATCCGAGGGTCATTACGCCATTCTCATAGTAGTACTTGGACCCGTCCTTCGTGACCCAGCCGTTAAGAGATGTATCTGCAACAATGGCGAAAGGAACTTTAATAACTCCCGTATAATTACCGCATCCAGTCAAGATGACATTGGCAATTCCGATCTCTGTGTTGTTCTCGTAATCTATGGTGAAATCAAATCCGGACCATAGCCTCCCCTCGCCATCATAGACAGCAATAAAAGGCTCGATCGGATCGCCTGTATATTGCTGCGGTTCTATCGAAGTTATCGTAAGTTTGCTGATATCCGCGGGAACGATCTTATAACCGGCAGTCATTCTGCCCGTGAAGTTGCCCCGGCCAACAATGGTGACTTCCGAATTACCGACATTGTTCTTATCATATGAGATGGTAAAATCAGTTCCCATGGTAAGGCTCTTACCATTGTATGTGAGCTTTACTGAAGGTGCATTGCCGCCATATGCATATTCGACATCCGGTATTGAAGCAAGTGTACATTCAGTTATATCTCTGGGTGTTATGGCAAACTTTATCTTCCTTGACGAATTGAAGTTGCCTTTTCCACTGACTTTGACATAGGCAGTATCAGTTGCTGAATCATTGCCTTCATATCCGGTGACCGTATAGTCTGTACCCTCGACCAGAGTCTTGCCGTCATACTTTATGACAGGCTTTGGTTTTTGAGCCGTCCAGTCAAATATGCAGTCGGATACTAAAGCCGTTACATAAGTATCAGCAATACTCCGCTGTTTGACATTAACAGGCGTCTTAAGAGTGTATTGCTTTCCTCCAAGAGTTACCTTGGCAGTCAGGGTGCAGCTCCCGACTCCTGCAGCCGTTATCTTGCCGTTCTGCACCTTAGCGACTGAAGTCTTATCTGTACTCCAGACTACTGAAGTGATATCCGAGGATCTAAGAGGAATACCATGCGAAGCCAGATAAGGCCATGTCTCTGAATGAAGAGCACTGCCGCTTATCGAAGGTACGCTCACAACGGAACCGTAAGTAATATCAGAAACTGTATCCATATTAAGTGATACAGTCCAATCTGTAAGATCTGCCTCTATCGTTCTGTCATAGTTGCCCTTTTTAAGAGATGTGGCAGAAGCGCCACTGTTGGAAGTACCGAATTCCTGTACCCAGTAGCTTACCCCATTCCGGATAACATGTGCGATGCCGATCGCTTTATAAGAACCGAGCATGTTACGTCTATGTCCCTGAAACTGATAAGGATCATCTTCTTCCTGCCACTGCTCGAAAGTACCGGCGGCAGTACTCACACCTGCAGCAATGTTCTCTGCATAGGACCTGGTACCGCTATAAGTACAAGTAAAACACCGTTCCCCGTTAGGTCTCTCATGGTCAAACTTAACTGCAACTTCATAAGCTCTCTGTAATGCTATCTGTTCAAGATTATAGTCGTATGTGAGGGCAGAAAGCTTGCCGCAGTTGATCTTAGCGGTGTCTGTGGAATTCCAATACCATGCATCACCGCTCGTCCTCCAATCGTTTATCATAGGGAGCATATCTCTTGCTGACTGAACATCAATATTGTAATTGATGGTAAATGTCTGTGCAGCTGCAGAAACATTTGTCACAAAAATACTTGATACTATAGATACTGATAATGCAATGGAAACAGACTTCTTAAGAATATTTGATAAAGTATGCATACATACACCTCGCTCGATATATCTCATATTATTATCGTTCATCCGGGAGGTGCCTTCAATTAGCAGAAGTAGCAAATTATAATAAGCAAATTATCTATAATGTAAAAGACGGACCTCATTTAAGGTCCGTCTGTCAAATCGTTTTAACAAAACGTCACGGATTCTTGCATGATCCATCCTCTCTGAACTTATATGTCTTCTTGCCAATCTTCAATGATGTATCCTTCACCATCTTCCCGTCAGAACCGAAATAGTACCATTCACCTGATTTCTTTACCCACTTTGCGGTATATGCCTCACCAGAAGACTTCAGATAATAGGTATTACCCTCAGCATCAGTTTTCCAACCGGATTTCTGCATAACTCCCTTTGACGAGAAAAGATAATACTTTCCGCCAAGCTTTTTGACACCGGTTACAGCGGCGCCTGTCGTCTTACTGAAGTAGTACCATTTAGAGCTGATCTGCTTCCAACCTTTGACCATATTACCGTTCTTGTCATAGTAATATCTCTTTCCGTCTTCTTTGATCCAGCCTTTGAGTATAACTTTGACCGAAGTCTTAAGTTTATAGGTCTTGCTTCCAAACTTAAAGGATGCAGTAAGCGTGCATTCTCCAAGGCCTTCTGCCTTAAATGTCTTGTTATCAGTGATAGAAACAACAGATGTATCTGACGATTTCCATGTAACGCAGGAAACTGACTTTACGGGAAGCCCTTTAGTTCCCCAAGTCTCGGAGAACTTAATGCGGCCGGTGATCTTCGGGAGCGCATTTTCAGTCCCTAACTTAGCGTTGGGGACACTTGATACTTTAAGTTTGATACTCTTGGCAAGAGATGTATCAACAGGTATACTTCTTGTCTGTTTGCCGTTTTTGGCTGCTGTCTTCGGAGTACTGCTCTTGTAACAGTCAAACTCCTGAACCCAAAAATCAATGCCGTCCAGTTTAACGTGAGCGATACCGATTGATTCGAAAGCAGGATCAAGCATATTCCTCCTGTGACCCTGACCATCAAACTTCTTATCATCTTCTTTCCACATTTTGAATGCAGCTTTGTAAGTTTTAGGGCCGACTGCAATATTCTCACCGCACGAGCCTGCATCATCGTAGGAACAGGTGTACCACCACTCGCCGTTGGGTCTCTCATGACTGAATTTCGCTGCAGCTTCCATCGCCCTCTGGATGGCAATCTGCTCAAGACCATAGTCATATTTGAGCTTTGAGAGCTTACCACACCTATACTTTGCCTTATTATTCGATTTCCAATACCATGCCTTCCCGCTCGTACGGAAACTATTAACGGACGACAGCATGCTTCTTGCAGAAGTCATATAGACATTGCATTTCATCTTCACCGAAACTGTAGAATCAGCAAATACGGTAATCCTCACAAAAGATAAAAGGATCACAACAGACACTAATGAAGCACTAATTCTTCTGAAAAATCTTCCCATAACGAACACCCCTGTAATTACAGTCTCTTTTTAGTTTACTCTTCTGCGTCTCCCGTTGATATTGACATTAACATAGAATAAGCACGCAAGATTTCTGTCAAATGTAAAAGAAGGACCTTGAAACAAGGTCCTTCCTCAACAATAATTGATAATCTCTATTACTTAGCCGTAATATATCCCTTTGCAGTGAGCAGCTCGGCAGTGAGCATTCCGCCTCCTGCAGCACCTCTCAGGGTATTGTGAGACAGACAGGTAAACTTGTAATCAAAGATATTGTCTTCTCTGAGCCTGCCTACGCTAACGCCCATTCCGTCACCAAACATTGCGTCAAGAGCGGGCTGGGGCCTGTTATCCTCATCAATATACTGCAGGAAATGCTCAGGTGCTGAAGGAAGCTTCAACTTCTGTGCCTCCCCTTCGAAAGTCTTCCACGCATTGATCATCTCATCCATTGAAGGCTTATTCTCAAATGAGACACTGACTGCAGCAGTATGACCTTCCTGGACGGCAACTCTGTAGCACTGCGCAGAGATCACGGGATTCTTTGCAAGCTCGATATGATCTCCTGCAAGTTTACCCCAGACCTTAAGGGGTTCTTTCTCAGACTTCTCTTCCTCACCGCCGATGTAAGGGATCATATTTCCTACCATCTCAGGCCAATCCTTGAAAGTCTTGCCTGCACCGGAGATAGCCTGGTAGGTGCATACCGAGATCTGCTTGATACCACGGTTAAGGAAAGGAGTAAGTGCAGGAACATAGCTCTGGATCGAGCAGTTTGGCTTGACTGCAATAAAACCTCTTACTGTACCGAGTCTCTTCCTCTGGGCATCGATAAGAGCAGCGTGGTCACTGTTGATCTCAGGGATGATCATTGGAACATCCTCAGTCCATCTGTTTGCAGAGTTGTTAGAGATAACGGGGGTCTCGAGCTTGGCGATCTTCTCCTCCAAAGCCCTGATCTCGTCCTTCTTCATATCAACTGCACAGAATGTGAAGTCGATCTGCTTGCAATACTCCTCAATATTATCAGTACCGTAAACTACAAGATTCTTAACATAATCAGGCATCTCGCGGTCGATCTTCCATCTGCCTGCTACCGCTTCCTCGTAAGTCTTACCGGCAGATCTGGGTGATGCACATACCGCAACACACTCAAACCAGGGATGACCGTCGAGGAGCGAGATAAAACGCTGTCCTACATAACCGGTAGCACCGATAACGCCTACTTTTAACTTCTTTTCCATACCATTTCACCTCTCTTCAGTTGTCCTTCACAGACGGACAACTGTATTTCACTGGCGTACATTATAGCATATAGCATTTGTAAATCAATATTTTCGAGATGTATAAAAATAAAACAAATCAATGCTAAAATATTGTTATATTAACAATGAGAGGTGCGGATGGAGACTTTTCCCGTTCTCGACAACTACTGTAACTATATGCTGGCGGTGCTTGGCAGATCGGAACTGACTGTCAAGGAGTACAGGTATGACCTTATCGCTTTTTTCAGGTTTTATAAGCGCGACCACAAGATGGTCCCTCAGGATTCAGAGTTTGATGAGATCGACATCAGCGACATAAACGAGAAGATACTTAAGAAGATAACTACAGATGATATCCTCGTATTCCTGATATGGCTGTCCCGTGAGAGGAATCTGACGAATGCTTCGAGAGCCAGAAGAATATCTACGCTGAAGAGTTTCTTCAAGTACTGCCATTCCAAGAGGCATATCATCGACTCCAATCCCGCATATGACATCGAGACTCCTAAGATAGGCAAGCGTAACCCCAAGTATCTTACTCTCGAACAGAGTACCGAACTGCTCGAACAGGCTTATAATTCACCAAAGGAATCAAGTGAGCGTGATTTCTGTATCGTTACCCTCTTCCTTAACTGCGGCATGCGTCTTGCCGAGCTTAGAGGCATCGACATCGATGACATTCACGGGAACATCCTGAACGTTGTCGGTAAGGGCAACAAAGAACGCACAATATATTTAAACCAGGCATGCCTTGACGCTCTTGATGAATGGCTCAAGAAGCGTTCAACACTTAAGATAAAACCGGAACACAGCAAGGCGCTGTTCATATCGAAGCGCGGGACAAGGATCTCTGATGACATGATCCAGATCGTCATCAAGGATCTGATGATGCAGGCCGGGATCGATACCAAAGTCTATTCTGTCCACAAATTGAGACACACCGCAGCTACGCTGATGTATAAGTACGGTCAGGTAGATATCAGGAATCTGCAGTTGATCCTTGGACACCAGAGTGTCTCAACTACACAGATATACACTCATGTTGACGATGATCAGCTGCATAAGGCAGTAGAGAGTAATCCGCTGGCAAGCTTTAAACCGGAGGATAAGTAAGATCAGCCTCTTGTTGCAGAAGGTTCTGCCTGCTCACTCTCGCCGGGCTCACCGCCTTCATCAGGTTCTCCACCCTCATCGGGTTCTCCACCCTCATCGGGTTCTCCACCCTCATCGGGTTCTCCGCCTTCGCCAGGCTGGGCCGGCTCTGTTACCTGATCAAGAGATATTGTCTGACCCGGCTGTTCTGATCCCTCACCGTTATTGATCGACGGAGCTATCTGATCACCGTTGTCAACAAGATTATTGGACTGCGGTGCCTGAACAAAGCTCTTGCCCGGATCTGCATTAAGGGGGAAATACTGCATTGCAGTGACATATTTCTCCTGAAGGGAATTCGTCTCAAATACGGATTGCTCATTGACGAGCTTATCCTTGGAATAAGGTACTTTGATCGCAGCAAGGCTCACGAGCCATATCAACACGGAAACTATAAGGACCTCAAAGACAAGAAGCGGAGTTACCGGGAACACATCCATGTACTTACGCATGGAAGATGAGGAATTATTCTTGTGCGAATCAGATGATATGAATTCCGCAACCTTAAATCCCTTGGAATCGATCTTGGTAATGATCTTCTCGAGCATTGAGTTACGCGTATATTCGTCAAGCATCCTCGGGGCAAAATTGAGATTATCCGGCAAAGGATACATCTCAACGATATCCTTGGCATTCTTAAGGAGCAGATCTCCGAATACATAGATAACGTCAGGTCCTTCGACGCTCTCACGCTTGGAATAGATGTCCTGGTAAGACTTGATTATCGCATTCTCAGCCCTGGTAGTCTCCTTGGTGATCTCAAAGACAGACGGATAGACCATTGTTACCGTCTCATTATAGAAATCTGTAATATTCTCTCTTGTTAATTGTTTATTCCAAAGTTCAGCCATTACCATTACCTCAGTTGTCGTTAGACTTCGGATAATATGCATTATTATCTCCGCTGTTCTGCTGTTGCTGCTTCTTCTTGTTGTCTCCGATATAGTAGGAGAATCCGGACATCGGATAGATGTAACCGACAAGCACGAAGAATGCCGTATAGACAAGGAATACTATCCTGATCTGGTTGATGCCCAGTGCGATCATGTAGACAGGAAGGACAAACAGGAGACCAGAAAGGAACGTAAGCTCAGCAGCTCTCTTGATGTTGATCCTTGCCCCCTTGCCCAGGATCTCAAAGAGATCATAGACATAAGTATAATCATGGATCCCAAGGCTGAATCCCATCAGCGCGCAGGTTACGACCAGGAGCTTCGCAGATGGAAGCAGCGCGAAAGCGAGAAGTCCGACGATCGCAGACGTAGACTGGATCAATACTCTGTTGCGGGATGACAGCAGATAAGCGAATCTTGTCTTGACGAGCAGAGCTGCAAATATGGCCATGAAAGCTGCAACAAGATAATAGAACGCAGCCGTCGCTATCGAGATATTGACTTTCTCGAGGTAATTCGGCAGGAAAGCAACGAGGAATGATACCTCCATACCGAGAACAACAAACGAAGACATAAGGAACTTACCAGCCCTCTTATGGGAGAACAGCTGAAGCCAGTTGTTGACTGACAGGAACGATTCCTTGACAACGTTGTTGCCGCGCATGAAGTAGACCATTCCGAGAGCGGAAAGGATCAGTGTAGCACCGCAGATTATCGCAACGATCATGATGCCGAACCTCTCGTAGCAGATGCCTGCAACGACGCTTCCGACAGTAATGCCGAGGAAGTTAGCCGTAGCCTGGACATTGTGGATCGTCCGGTCTTCAAAGTTCTTATATCCGAGCCTTCCGGCATTAAGACGGTAATCCCTGAGGTAATCATAGGGCATGCCGAAGCAGATACCGATCGGAAGCATGAAGCCCATCATTACGTATGGATTGTTAAGCACGCCGGCAAGGAGTACAAAGAAGTATCCGACGGCTGTGATGAAGAGCAGTGCGATCCTTGACGTAAGCCTGCTCTTCAAGGTTCTCCTGATCGAATTGAAACTGAAGAAACCGAATCCGAAGAACAGGTAACCGACAGCGATTATAAGCTGAAGGAGCCAGGGATTAAAGTCAGCATGTTCCAACGTATCCTTGATGTAATTCGGATAGATGACAGGGATCATGGACGCTCCCAAAGCCTGGAAGAAAGTAAGGAATCTCACGGCATTAAGACCATACATGACAAGGATCGGGGCATTGCCGGAGATCCCTTTTGTGATGGTGGATACGAGCAGATTAAGCTCAAAGATGATTATCGCCATCGATACTGCGATCGACATGATCGTGAATATCCAACTTAATGACATACCGTTAACGGAAGACTGGAAATCATCCCTGGGCATGCGAAGTTCAAGGATGCCTGTTACGGTATTATCCTGCGAGATTATAGGAGCGAGTGAAGCAACATAATTGACACCTGCATCTGCTCTGGTCGTAAAAGCGGTCTGCTGAAGATCAAAGCAGTTGATGTATTTATCGTTGTTGCCTGACAGATAATACGGTTCAACGGTATCTGAAGCTGATGATGAATAGAACCTGAGGAATGAATCGCCCGTCTTTGTAAACACATCGACAAGATAAGGCTTATCATCGTCATAAGTATAGATCGGAAGCGGGTACTTCATATCTTCTGACAGATTGGAATACCCGAGCAGAGCTGAAGAAGCAACCGTGATCTTCGACATGGTATCGGCTCTCTCCGACTCGAGTGCCGCAACATAAGTATTCGACAGCTGCATTGACATGACTATCAGCACAACGAGCACGATCGAGAAGCAATAACCTATGGTAGACGACATCAGACGCTTCTCGCGGCTCCTCTGTGTCTCTCCGGCATTATTGCCGCCCTTCCCCTGCTTCTTGCGCATGAACCTGATGAGGAATTCCTGGATGACAAAAAGGAAGATACCTGCAGCCAGACAGATAAGTACCGCTATGAAGATCCTGCCTTCGAGCTTGTTGCCAACGTCATCAAGCCCCTCAAAAGAGCACTTATACTCAAATACACCGATACACATACCCGTATCATCAGTGATAGGAACGAGGACGCTCTCGCTGTTATCGTCAGTCATGACCTGAGGCGAGAATGTACCCGTAAGCCAATCAGATATGTCAGCGCTCGCCACCGTAAACTCGGAAGCTTCACTGCCGCTTCCGGCAATGAGTGTCAGTTGACCGTTAAGATAGCTGAACAGAGCATACTTCTCCGTGGAAAGTGTCTCTGATGTGGTATCTGCGAGCATAAGATCAAATGTATTGATATACTTGACGGCAGCTTCAGTCGGATCTCCCTTGAGCTCATTTCCGTCAACCACCATCTTGACCATGTCACTTACCTGGTAGATCTTATCATGTGATATCGCCTTGAATTCTTCCTCATACTGAAGACGCATGTGATGCATCGCAAAAGATACTGATAAAACAGAAACCAGAAGTGAAACTATTATGAGTATGACGGCCCTGACCAGTCCGTTAAACAAATCGGTCTTACCTTCATTTATATCGCGCCTTTCAGCCATATTTAACCCCCGGATATGAACATTACTCTATATTATACAATAAAAACAAAAATTAATTAAACTACGCGAAAAAAATCTCGTTAACCAGTATCAGCAGGATCATCAAGGGCAGCACGAAAGTAATGTATGCCCTTATCTTCGAGGGGAATCTCATGCCATCGCCGGTATTGCTTTCGTCAAGAAAGTTCTTAAATCCCCAGCCCTTATCAAGGGCACAGAACAATATGATGACGATGCATCCCAAAGGCAGCAGGATCTTGCTCAGGATAAAATCCTCAACAGTCAGGATATCCCAATCACCGAATATATGAACATCCTTAAGGATATTGAACCCGAGCACGCAGGGCAGGCTTCCGATGATCACGACAGGAATGTTGACAAAGATCGCCTTCTTCCTGGACCAGCCGATCGTGTCGATGAAGTAAGCGACGATATTCTCAAAGACTGCCGTAACGGTCGAGAAACTGGCAAAAATCATGAACACAAAGAACAGGGCTCCCCAGATCCTGCCTCCGGGCATATTGATGAATATCTGAGGCAGTGTCACAAATATCAGCGACGGTCCCGAATCAGGAGCAACATTGTAGCTGAAACATGCCGGGAAGATTATTATGCCGGCGATAAGAGCGACAAAAGTATCGAGAAAGGCGATCCTTACGGCTTCCCCCGTTATTGACCTTTCCTTGGGCATATAGCTGCCTAATGTCAGCATGACGCCCATACCGATGCTAAGGGTAAAGAATGCCTGAGACATAGCAGAGGTAACGGTCTTACCTATGTTACCTGCCGTAACAGAATCAAGATCAGGAAGCAGATAGAACTTTAAGCCTTCAGAAGAACCCTTGAGCATGATGCTGTTTACGGCAAGAGCGATGATGAGCAATAATAATCCGATCATCATGAACTTGGAAACCCTCTCAAGTCCCTTCTGCACCCCGAAACACAGCACAAGGAATCCGGTAACAGCAACAAGCACCGTAAAGAAGATCATAGAACCCGGACTGGCCATCATATCACTGAAGACATTGCTTACGCCACTACTGTCAACATTCTCGAAAGTGCCGGATACAAACTTGTAAAAGTATTCGACCATCCAGCCGGATACAGTCGTGTAGTAGAACATCAGGATATAGCAGTCTACAAGGCACACCCATCCGAACAGATGCCACTTGGAACCTTTTTTCTCAATTGCCTTTAGGGCATTAATGCCGGAGCTCTTCCCTGCTCTGCCTATCGCAAGTTCCATTGACAGGACAGGAATGCCCATAAGCACGAGAAAGATGATGTATAAGATAACGAAAAGTGCGCCGCCGTTCTGCCCAACCATGTACGGGAATTTCCAGACATTGCCAATGCCGACAGCGCATCCTGCACTGACCAGCAGAAAGCCTAACCGGCTCGCAAACCCTTCCCTGTTACCGTTATTATTTGCCATACAGATAAAAAAAGATCCCCGTACTAACGGGGATCTATGGTTGCGGAGGCGGGACTCGAACCTCGCGACCTCCGGGTTATGAGCCCGGCAAGCTACCAACTGCTCCACTCCGCGTGTCAACTCGCACTATCCGGAATAATGGTGCTCGTGACCGGACTTGAACCGGTACGGATTTTACTCCGACGGATTTTAAGTCCGTTGTGTCTGCCAATTCCACCACACGAGCCTATCCGTTAAGTGCTTGACAATAATAGCACCAGTAAGAATTTCTGTCAAGTTGAAAGATATACGGTTTGCAAATATTATAATTTAGAATTATTATAAAGTATAATTTTATGTTCGAGGTGTCCGCCATGTTGTACAATCCAGACGACAAAAACAAGGGTAAGAAGGAAGAGAAGCTCCTTCATGCCGATGATGACAACAAGAACCTGACTGACGATGTCAAGGCAAATGAGAATTCATTATTCGGCAAACCTTCAGGTAATTCAGCAGATCACGGTCACGATTCACTATTTGACAGCAGTTTTGACGATGACGACTTTGTCGGATCTTCTTTTGCCGTCAGTTTTAAGGCAAATGATCCCGGTAATGTTTCCGATATGCTCAAGGATGACAATACCACGCCCATCCAGCCTGCTGCACCTCTTGAATTTGAGGATGACCTCGCAGACTTCGAGTTTGACAGTTCAGTGTCTGCATTTAAGCCTCTTAACCAGACCAATGCTCCCACTCATATCCCCGCTCCCGAGCATACACCCGGCAGCAAGGCGAATAAGCCAGAGGAAGCTAAGCCTGTTGAGGTTAAGAAGGCTGAGCCGGAGAAGGATCCTTATGAAGGCATCGATGATGTTACTCCTCCCGTATTCAATGACGAGGACGAAGAGTTCATGGACTTCGCAGGGATGACCAAGGACGACGACAAGCTCTTCAATTCCGGGGATGATCTTGACTATGCAACATCATCAAAGGATAAAGGTTCCAGTCCTTTCGCACACTCAGAGAAGCCTGCGGCTGTTAAGCCCAGCGATATCGATATGCCTCCCGTCACGAAGGTTGAAGAGAAGAGTGCGCCCATCCAGTCTTACGGCACTGTCAATTCAGGCGTAAACGCTTTCAAGAAGAAGCCTGCTTCCCTTGAGAATGAGAAGCCTGAACCTGCCAAGAAGGAAGGCAGGCCCTCACCCTTCAAGAAGGATTCTAAACCTGAACAGAAGGCGGAAGAGAAGAGATCAGAGCCCAAGGCGGAAGCAAAGGCTGAACCGGTAGAGCCTGTTTCCAAGAATGAGCCCGTTAAGAAGGAAGCGCCCGTCAAGGTAGAACCCAAGACTGACGTATCCCAGAAGGAAGATACAAGACCTGCCGCAGCCGCAGTACCTGTAGCTGTTCCCGTTCCGGCACCCGATTCATCCAAGGCAGCTATGGATGCCGAGCCTGTCGTAAATCCCTTCAAGCCCAAGCCTTCCTCTTCACTTCCTGATACACCTAACACGAGACCTGCAGCCAGACCGACCGCCCAGAGACCGATCGTTTCTGCACCCAAGGAGGTTCCAGAGAAGGCTGTCCGTCCCGGAGCTGCAGACAGGAGCGAAGCAGATAAGGACGTTGACCGTCCTAAGTCAAAGAGCAAGACAAGTCCTGCCATCGAGCCTGTTTCGCAGGTTCCCAGCAGGAAAGTTCGCCGTGAACCCAAGGCAAAGAAGGATCCAGGCAAGGGCGGCATAATCACGCTTGTTATTGTTATCGCCGTATTTATAGGTGTATTCCTGGTACTCGATAACGCTGATAAGCTCTCTGCACTCTTCGGCGGAAATAAGCCCATCAATACTGTCTCGACTTCTGAAGCTGTCGTAACGTCAGCTGTTTCCAACGAATCATCCGCAACGGCAACTACCGAGTCAACAACAGCTGCCACAACGGAAGCGACGACCACGGAAGCTACAACTACAACCGAAGCAACAACAGAAGCTACGACCACAACGACTACGGAAGCTACTACTACGACGACTACCGAGGCAACTACAACAACTGAAGCTACCACGACAACTACTGAGGCTACAACTGCTGCAACAACGGCTGACCCCGGCACAGGTGTTAAGGTTACTAATCTTAAGACACGCCTCACAAACTTCAAGAACTCTTCCAAGGGCTTCAGATTTGATGTTGTGATCAAGAACGGCACAAAGAAGGATGCGAGCCTTTCCGCTTCACTTAAGAATCTCAGGATCACATTGTATTCAAGCACAAAGATCAAGAATCTTACGTCAAACGGATTCACATTCTCTCACAACGGATACACTTACACATGTAAGCCTATCGACCGCACGATCCCTGCAGGCAGTTCCGTTACCATCAGGGTTAATGTAACAACGGCATCCAGACCCGTCCACTTCGGATACAGAACGGCTAAGTTCAACTGGAAGTAAGAACTAACAGGACAAAATGATAAGGAGCTGACTTCACAAGAGTCAGCTCCTTTATTTATGCAAAAATCTATTGATCTTACTTCTCGATCTTCATGCCTGACAGGAATGCATTAATGAACCCGTCAAGATTACCGTCCATTACGGAATCAACATCAACGACCTCATAGCCGGTCCTGTGATCCTTGACCATTGTATAAGGGCAGAATACATAAGACCTGATCTGTGAACCCCATGCAATATCCATCTGGTTACCCTTGAGGTCCTCGATCTTCTCCATCTGTGCTGCCTGTGCCAAAGCATAGAGCTTCGCCTTGAGCATCTTAAGACAAGTCTCCCTGTTCTGAACCTGAGATCTCTCAGACTGGCACGCCACGACTACGCCGGTAGGTTCGTGAGTCATACGGACGGCAGTATCTGTCTTATTGATGTGCTGACCGCCCTTACCTGTAGCACGGTATGTATCAACGCGAACATCCTTCATGTCGATCTTGATATCGATCGTATCATCGAGTTCAGGCATGACTTCACATGAAGCAAAAGACGTATGACGTCTTCCGGATGAATCGAAAGGAGAGATCCTTACGAGACGGTGGACGCCAAGTTCAGACCTTAAGAAACCATATGCATTCTCGCCGCAGATCATTACAGAACAGCTTTTGATGCCTGCAACGTCCCCTTCGAGATATTCCAGTTCCTTAGTCTCATAACCATGTGCTTCTGCCCATCTGAGATACATCCTGTAGAGCATCGATACCCAGTCCTGAGCCTCAGTGCCGCCGGCACCGGCATTCAGTGTGAGTATCGCATTGTTCTTATCAAACTCCTGTGTGAGGAGAGTCTCGAGACGCAACTTCTCAAAATCAGCCTTGAGCGCTTCAAGACCGGACTTCAATTCGTCAAGCGAATCGATGTCTTCTTCTTCGTTTGCAAGTTCGCAGAGCGCAAGAAGGTCTTCCCTGCTGTTATGAAGCTGATTAAAGCCGTCCACCTTCTTCTGAAGTCTCGCAAGATTAGTCTGAAGGCTCTGAGCCTTGTCAACATCATCCCAGAACCCGGGTTCCTGTGTCCTAGCCTCGAGTTCGCTGATCTCGACCTTCACCTGTTCAATGTGAAGTGAATCCTTAAGCGTATCGATGGGCTCTTCCAAAGCTTCAAGTTCGAGTCTGATATTATCAAATTCAAGCATTACGCGTTACCTTTCTTCAATTCTTCAACAAATTCTTTCAACCTGATCATAGCTTCCTTGATATTATCGATAGAAGCCGCATAACTGATCCTGACGTGATACTCGCCACACTCACCGAAAGCTTTGCCCGGCACGATGGCAACCTTCTTCTTCAAAAGGAACTGCTCACAGAATTCATCAGACTTTATTCCAAGTCCTTCGATCGACGGGAAAGCATAGAAAGCTCCATAAGGTGTAAAGCAAGTAAGTCCCGCATCTTCCAATCCCTTGAGCAGGACTCTTCTTCTGTGATTATACTCATTGCGCATCTCTTCGATCGCAGCATCTCCGTTATATGCAGCCTCGATGACAGCAAACTGAGACGTTGAGGGTGAGCTCATGATGCAGTACTGATGGATCTTCGTCATGGCGGCAATGAGGGTCTTGGGACCAACTACATAGCCGATCCTCCAGCCGGTCATGGCATATGACTTGGAGAAGCCGTTGATCATGACGACACGGTCACGCAATTCAGGGAACTGGATAAGAGAAGCCGGCTTATCGCTAAGATAATTAAGCTCACAATAGAGTTCATCAGATATTACCATGATGTCAGGATGCTTAACGAGGACATCCCTTATCGCGCACAGATCCTCATGTGTCATTACAGCTCCGGTAGGATTGCTGGGATAACCGAGGATAACATACTTTGTCTTATCGGTGATCGCTTCTTCAAGTTCCTCCGGCATGAGCTTATAGTCGTTCTCCTCTTTCGTGGATATAACGACAGGCACACCATGAGCAAACATGACAGTAGCCTTATATGCAACAAAACAGGGTTCAACGATGATGACTTCATCACCGGGATTGATCAGCGCCCTTGCAACAAGGTCAAGGCCTTCACTGCCACCTACCGTGATAAGTATCTGATCCTTGGGATCATAGTCAACAGCGTATCTTCTGCTGATATAATCGGTTATCGCAGCCCTTGCCTGGATATATCCTGAATTAGGAGAATAGTGGGTATATCCGTCACGAAGCGAATTGATGCCTGCTTCACGGATGCTCCACGGGGTTACAAAATCCGGTTCACCAATGGACAGCGAGATGACATTTCCCTTCATCTCGTTGGCAAGATCAAAGAAACGCCTGATCGCTGAAGGCGGAACCTGATTTACAACGTCAGAGATCTTGTCCGTGTAATCGCTCATAATATAACTGCCTGCCTGTCATCAGAATCAGGCTGATCGAACATAATGCCGTTAGCCTTATATTTCTTGAGGATAAAGTGTGTTGTCGTGGACAGGACGCCTTCCTGCGTTGCGATCTTCTGGTTAACGAAGTTAGCAATATCCCTGAGGCTCTTGTCCTCGTAGATGACCATGAGATCGAATCCGCCGGACATCAGATAGCACGCAGAGACCTTGTCATACTTGCTCAGGATATTAGCAACCTGGTCATAGCCCTTGCCCTTTGTCGGTGCGATCCTTACTTCGATCATTCCGATGCAGTGTTCAGGAAGCTGCTTCTCCCAGTTGATATTGGTCGTGTATCCAAGGATGATCTTCTCATCCTCGAGATACTTGATCTCAGCAGCAAGTTCCTCTTCTGAGACGCCAAGCCTGACAGCCATATCCTCATTTGTCAGTCTGGCATCGTTCTCTATCATCCTCAAAAGTTCAATATGATCGATCATATAACCCTCCAGTAATATAAAATTACTCACTTACAGCAAAAGAATGACTTACGCTGTAAGTGAGCAATAAGAGTCGTCAGATACGGGCTACGCCTGAATCCCTTGCAGCCTGTGCAACAGCAGCAGCTACAGTCTTGCCTACCCTCGGATCGAAAGCATCAGGCAGGATCTTCTCGGGATTAAGCTCCTCGTCAGATACGAGAGAAGCGATCGCATTAGCTGCAGCGATCTTCATCTCATCGTTGATATCAGAAGCTCTGACATCAAGAGCACCTCTGAAGATACCGGGGAAAGCGAGTACGTTGTTAACCTGGTTCGGGAAGTCTGATCTTCCTGTAGCCATAACTGCAACACCGGCCTTCTTAGCCTCATCAGGCAGGATCTCAGGTGTAGGATTAGCACAAGCAAAGACTATAGGATCCTTACCCATTGTAGCAACCATATCGGCTGTCAATACTCCGGGAGCAGATACTCCGATGAATACGTCTGCACCTACTATAACATCAGCAAGTGAACCGGACTTCTTCTCGGGATTCGTGATCTTAGCCATCTCTTCCTTAGCAGGATTGAGACCGTCTCGTCCTTCATAGATCGCACCCTTACGGTCACAAAGGATAACATTCTTAAGACCTCTGGAGATCAGGAGCTTGGTGATAGCGATAGCTGCAGCACCTGCTCCGTTAACAACAACATGGATCTCCTCCATCTTCTTGCCAACGATCTTCAGAGCATTTGTGATACCTGCAAGAGTGATAACTGCTGTACCATGCTGGTCATCATGGAAGATCGGGATATCTACATCAGGTCTCTCCTTGAGTTTCCTCTCAATCTCAAAGCATCTGGGTGCCGAGATATCCTCAAGGTTTACGCCGCCAAAAGATCCTGCAAGCAAAGCAACTGTCTCAACGATAGTATCAACATCCTTGGATCTGATACACAGAGGGAAAGCGTCAACCCCGCCGAAAGCCTTGAACAGCGCACACTTACCTTCCATAACGGGCATTCCGGCTTCAGGACCGATATCGCCGAGTCCGAGAACAGCCGTACCATCTGTAACTACTGCAACGAGATTATGACGTCTTGTATATTTGTAAGAGAGATCAACATCCTTGGAGATCTCGAGACAAGGTTCAGCAACACCGGGTGTATAAGCGACCGCAAGTTCTTCCTTGGATCCCACAGGAGCCCTAGCGATAACCTCGATCTTACCCTTCCATTCAGTATGCTTCTGAATTGCTATTGATTCATTAGCCATAATACACCTCCAAAATTTATCTTAATCTTACATATTGTATATTTTTCGCCGCGAAAATGCTACACGGAAATTTTATGCGCGTTTGACTTCTTGCACATCGCTATGTAAGCGAATGTGCAGATCCTTGCAAAGATCAGGTAATACCATACGTCAACGGCCGAAGATACTATGAGATAGGCTGTCTGAGACGCAAAGGACAGGAGCATTACGATAAAGCTTGCGATCAGGTAGAGTACATATGTGCCTGTCACATCAGCCATGATCATCAGATAGAAGCCTCTCGTACGCCTTACACTGCTCCCTATTGCCCGCCAGAACCCGAAGTCTCCGGACAGATAGCAGACGGGGATCGTACATATAAAGGGAATGAAGAGCAGCATGATAAAGAAACCGTACACGGTAACAAACAGCAGCGGAACAGAGAACAGGAGCAGGAACAGGGCAAGTACGATAAACCTGCCTGCAAACGCACCTGCAGGAATATTAGTCCCGGAATGCTTCCTTGCGCTTCTCAGGAAAAGACCGCTGTACAGGAATACTCCAAGGAGCGTCAGATATACAGAAGCAGCTACAAGGCCAATATATATAACATTTGCCGTCGTCAGCGGGATCATCATAAGGTCATCAGTCATCTCGGTCGACTGCATCACCGTATCAAGCCAGGCTGTTAACTGCGAGAAATCGGAATACTCAGCCGGCATGAACTGAATGCCAAGCTTCAGGGCAAGAAGGAATACGAATATGAGCTTGGAAGCGATGCGCCTGCCAAGCTGATCCACATTGATATACAATGCCCTCCATCTCTTGAAGCTCTCGATCAGCAAATTATGATCCGCCTTTTTTGTAATATGTTCTCTAAAATCTTGCACTTATTATAATAAAAATCAAGAACAATGTCGAAAAACAACAAAAGAAGAGTATGATAATATAGTTTATATATTTAGAGCGGATGGTATTTTTATGAGCGGTTTTACAGTAAATCCTGATCTGTTATGCGTTATCCCCCCTCAGCTTCATAAGGTTGAGGACATTACCAAGATCCTTGACAAGCACCCTGAGATCAAGTTCGTATCTCTCGTAGCTGTCGATCTTGCCGGTAATGATACGGATGAGAAGATCCCGATAGCAGATTTCCATGACAATCTCACGAACTATCTCAACGGCGAAGCAGTCCAGACTGACGGTTCTTCCGTTGTCCTCCCCGGCATAGCCACACTTAATGACGGTAAGGTCGACCTTATTCCCGACCCTGACGTCGTCTGGTATGTTGATTACAATTACGATCATATCGATCCCAAGACCGGCCTTCCGGTCGGAACGCTGAGGATCCCTTCTTTCCTTGAGCATAACGGCAAACCCTGCTGTTCAAGATCTGTCCTCAAGAAGAGCGCCGAGTTCTTCGAGCAGAAGATCACGGAGATCCTCAAGAATAACCCTGACATCTGCAAAGAATTCGGTTTTGACATTGATGAGCTTGCCAAGATCAACCTGATAATGGCAACGGAACTCGAGTTCTGGGTCAACTCACCTGACGAGAAGATCAGCACGGAACAGCTCACCATCTCGCAGGAACTCCAGGAACAGTACTGGAAGAGGACAAAGGGCGTTGTAAGGACTGCCCTGGAGCAGGTAATCATCCTTCTCGACCGCTACGGGTTCAATCCTGAGATGGGTCACAAGGAAGTCGGCGGCGTTAAGGCTGCTATCTCTTCTTCAGGTGACTTCCATTTCATCATGGAGCAGCTCGAGGTTGACTGGAAGTATTCAGATGCCCTCCAGGGCGCTGATTATGAACTTTGCGCCAGGATCTTCATAAAGGAAGTATTCAGGCTTCACGGTCTTGATGTAAGCTTCAACGCCAAGCCGCTCAAGGGCGTTGCAGGTTCAGGCGAGCATACGCATGTCAATGCGGTCGCTTTCCTCAAGAACGGCAAGAAGATCAATCTCTTCGCTCCTTCCGACATGAAGACTGATTATCTCAGCAGGATCGGATGGGGATCCCTGTTCGGCATAATGAAGCACTACGACCTCATCAACCCGTTCGTATCTTCAACAACAGATGCTTTCAACAGGCTCAAGCCCGGATTTGAAGCTCCTACTCACTGTGTTGCATCCATCGGAATGGATGTAGCAACACCTTCACGTAACAGATCGGTATTGCTCGGCGTAGTCCGTTCCGAGAACAAGAAAGCTGTCACAAGGTTCGAGCTCCGTGCTCCCAACCCTCATACGAACACATATCTGTGCCTTGCATCCATCTACCAGTGCATGATCGACGGTATCGAGTATATGATCTCATCCGGCAAGGATACCAAGGCTCTCGAGGCAGAATTCATCAAGCCTTACGGTACTCCCGGCGATTATCTTGACCAGGACAGGCTCTATAGGTGTGAGGAAGATATCTTTGAGACGATGACTGATGAGGAGCGCGACAGACTGTTCGGCAAGCCTGCCGCAACCGTTTACGATTCCATGCTCGTATTGGCTGAACATAAGAATGTGACGAGTATCCTCTGCGCAGGGGATGTGTTCGACAGGATCATCCTCGACTCATATGCTACGGCAATGCTGGATCGCTGGGAGATGGAACTCCGTGAGAGGATCATCCCCGAGAACAGGGCGGCTCTGAGGAGTTATACTCCCCGTCACGATTCCGGATCCGCTTATGATAACGCGCTCTGGGAGAAGATCAATGCGATGAAGACTTATCTTGCAAAGAATACATCTGACTCCAAGTCACTTTTCGACAGGATCAAGGATGCGATCGCAGAGAAAGATCTTGCAAAAGTATCCTCCCTGCAGCTCGAGATGAACAGCAAGATGGATCAGATAAGCGCGATGTACCGAGAATACTGTAATAATCAGATCTGACAGATAAGATCAACCGAGATAATTCATAACTGATGCTCCGGCAGAACCTGCAAGTTCCTTCGCTGTTGCATCAGTTATATTTTTTACGACGACTGCTTCGCCGATATTCTCAGTCTCAAGGGCGTCAAATACGGAAATATCACTGATATTCCAGAAAATGAAGCTGTTCTCAACTTCCTCGTAAGGAATGACAACGCTTGAAGACGGGATCGTCCACGGGCGGACAAACTCGCTCTTACCGCCTGCAGCAAGCTCGATGACATCACCGCATACAGCAGAAGCCGTAGGAAGGCTTCCCGCACCGCGTCCGTAGAACAAAGCCTCGCCGACAAAATCACCCTCAACGGATACAGCGTTGAAGACATCATCTACATTACCGAGCATCATATCCCTAGATACGAAGTGAGGCATTACATATGAAGCACACTTGTCACCGATGCGCTTGAAGCATGCGAGGAGCTTGATCTGACAGCCGACTGATTCAGCATACTCGATATCGTCGAGAGTGACAGCTGTGATACCGCGTGTCCTGATCTCTGATGGTGACACATAAACACCTTCCATTGCAATGGAAGACAGTATGGACAGTTTCCTCTGTGCATCGATACCCTCAACATCTGCAGTGGGGTCAGCTTCCGCATACCCGTTCTGCTGTGCTGACTTAAGCGCCTCCTCGTAGGAAATGCCCTTATTCAGCATTGAATAAAGGATATAGTTCGTAGTGCCGTTTACGATACCTTCGATCTTGATGATCCTGTTGGCCGCAAGACACCTGTACAGAGGCCTGATGAGAGGGATGCCGCCGCCGACTGCAGCCTCAAAAAGATAGGAGCAGTTGTTCTCTTCAGCTATCTTGAGAAGCTCAGGACCCTTTGTGCTGACGAGTTCCTTATTGCTCGTTACTACGGAGATACCGTTGGATAATGCACGCTTGGTGAACTCATATGCGATCTTGGCACCGCCGATCGTCTCTACGCAGCAATCGAGTTCCTTATCATCGAAGACTTCATCAGCATCCTGAGTGATGATACTCTCGAACCTGCTGCCGGGGAACGACCTTATGTCAAGGATGTGCTTGAGATTGATCTCCTCACCGCACTTCGCCTTAATGGATTCTTTATTAGCCGTAAGGACTTCAGCCGTTCCGCATCCGACTACGCCAAATCCCAAAATAGCAATGTTATACATATATAAACCTCCGTAATGGCATTACTCTCTGCTTAAGATACTGCAGTTGCGTACGCCAGTGATCTTTCCGATGTCTGAAATAATGTCCTCGACCGAGCCTAAGATCGATCCCATATCGAAAGATATCGAGATATCTGCCAGTCCGTTGATCGGGATATTCTGATTAATTGTAAGGATATTTGCCCTGTAGCTCGAGATGATATTGATTATCTGCGACAGGATACCCGGAAAATTCTCGACACTGAACAGGATGGTGACTTTGCGGCCATGCTCGGCATAGAAAGGAAGGACTGTATCCTTATACTTATAGTATGCAGATCTTGACAGTTCCAATTCCTTGCAGGCATGATTGATCGAAGGGGATTCTCCCGTATTAAGCCGTCTCTTCACTTCCATTACCTTGAGGAAGACTTCCGGAAGGACGCTCTTCTCTACAAGAAAATAGTCAGCCTTATCACCGCTCATTTTTGTCAAAATTCCTTTACTTCAGTTGTTCGTGCGTGGCGTACAATTGTCCGCGCTTTGCAATCATAACACAATCACAACAACCTTTCAACCATTGTACGTAAAGCCTTTCCACGGTGACTGATGCTGTTTTTGACTTCAGGGTCCATCTGGGCTGTAGTCATGCCAAATTCGGGTTTATAGAAGATCGGATCATAGCCAAATCCATTATCACCTACGGGATGATCAAGGAGTAAACCCTCGCATTCTCCTCTTACGGTAAACTCGGAACCGTCAGGCCTTACGACTGCAATGGCACAGACAAACTTAGCTGTCCATTTGTCCTTGGGAACATCCTTGAGCAATTCGTAGATCCGGGCAAATTTCTCCTCATATGTTGAATCCTCGCCGCAGAAACGGGCTGAATACACGCCGGGAGCTCCATCTAAGGCATCTATGCACAGACCTGAGTCATCAGCCATGACATAATCCGCTGTATATCCGTGAACGGCTCTCGCCTTGATCAGGGCATTGCCTTCGAACGTGTCTGCATCTTCCACGATATCAACGAAGATGCCTTCACTCTTCATGTCCACTGCCTCAAAGCCCGTTCCTTCAAGGACTTCGTTTATCTCCCTGACCTTATCTTTATTTCCTGTGGCAATAACTATTTTCATAACAACCTCCAAGCTTTAGGATACAGATTCTTGACCGTACCGTTATTATTCTTACCGAGTCCGAGCGGAAAACCGTCAACCATTATAACAATAACTCCTGATCTTTTGAGCATGGGATAGTTAGCGTTGTCTATGGTGATGGTCTCACCCTTAAGATATCTGATAAGGTCAGGATCGCTGTGCGACAGGTCAAGAGACGAGTCTTCCCTGATCATGTCTTTATTTAATGTCAGCGGGAAACTGTTAGACGGACAAAAGAACCTCTCAGTCTTCGTAGTCTTGATCTCACCGACAAAGAACCCTGACTTTACTATCTTCATCCTGTCAAAAAGGCTCATGGCGACCGGAGTTACATATACTCCGCTCCCCTGGATCATCAGCTTCCCTTCAAGGGTTTCCATAAAGGTGCCAAGGGAATCAGGCGTCAATATATCAGACATGTATTCCCTGACCTTGTTTACGATCTTAGTGGTTATCGAACCCTTATCCGGGCGAACGGCAAGATCATATCCAAACTCTGCCGCAGGCGCTGTATCTCTGAGATGAACGCAGAAATGTCCGTCGCCTTCAGCCTTGTGGGGCCAAATCCTCATGAATCCCTCGGGACTGTGCGTAACGCCTTCGATGTCTTTATGCGGGACTATGACAAATCCGGGATGATCTTCAAGGAACCTGTTTATGAGCAGCTCATCCTCGATCTGCGCGAAAGTGCAGGTCGAATACACTATCTCCCCGCCCGGTCTTAATGCCTTCGCAGCTTCAGTGATTATTTCATACTGCAGGTGCGACACCTGTTCTGGTCCGTAATCACTCCAGCTCTTGACCGCCCTGCGATCCCTTCTGAACATGCCTTCGCCGGAACATGGTGCATCGATCAGGATCTTGTCGAAGAATCCGGGGAGCCTCATAGCGATAGACTGCGGCGATTCGTTAAGGATAACGCAGTTGGTGATACCGGTTCGCTCAATGTTCCTGTTGAGCGCTTTCGAGCGTTCGGAATTGATCTCGTTTGCAACGAGAAGACCAACGCCTTTAAGGTCTTCGCCTATCCTGCAGGCCTTGCCGCCGGGAGCTGCGCAAAGATCAAGGATGATCTCACCGGGCTTAGCGCCAATGATCTCGGCCGGCAGCATCGCTGAAGGATCCTGTGGATAGTAGACACCCGCATGGTAGTAAGGATCCCTTCCCGAGTTCTCGGAACTTGAATAATAACCGCACGATGTCCACGGTACAGGTCTCACTTCCCCTGTTAGTCCGCTGACGATCGAGCTTCGGCAGGACGGATCGGTCTTGGCAGTATTAAGCCTGATGCCCTTGACCGGAGGTTCGTCAAAACTGGCGATGAAAGCATCGTACTCATCGCCTAAGACTCCCTTCATCCTCTCCTTAAAGCTGTCGGGAAGATTCATAGGTCAAGGAAATCGCAGCAGGAATATGCGATAGTCTTGATCACATCTACATCAAAAGGAGACTTAAGTCCGGCCTTCTTCAGCAGATTAAGGAACGTATCGTTGCCGCCTGCCTCGCAAAGAGTATTATATTTGACAAGAGCGCTCTTCATGTCGACCCTGGATTCATTCCACAGCTGCAGCGCGCAGATCTGCGACAGACAGTAATCGATATAGTAGAACGGTGATGTGAAGATGTGATCTTTCTTCATCCAGGCACCGCCAGCCGCATGGAACGGCTGGTCATCATAACGGATGAACGGCTGGTATTTCTCTTCCAATGACTTCCACACCTTATGCCTTGCGTCAGGTGTCATATCAGGATCGTCATAGATGATGTGCTGGAACTCATCGACCATGCAGCCGTAAGGAAGGAACAGCAATCCGTCGACCATGTGGTGCTGGCAGTATGCTTCAGCAGCATCGCCATAGAACATGTTCATGAATGGATAAGACATGTATTCCATTGCAGTTGAATGTATCTCGCATGTCTCGAGCGTCGGAGACAGGCACTCTACAAAAGGCGAAGACTCCGAGCTTTTGATCGCTGCGTAAGCGTGTCCGCCTTCATGTATCACCGTTGCAACGTCATCAGCCGTACCGTTGCCGTTCATGAAGATAAACGGGATGGCATAATCCTCAAGATACATGCAGTATCCGCCTGTAGACTTGTTCTTGCGTGACAGAAGGTCAGTGAACCCGTGGTCAGACAGGACGTCAAAGAAGCTGGGATCAGCCTCGAACATCTTGCGGAAGAACTCGCCCGTTACCTTCTCATAATCCTTCATGGATACTACGGGCGTAGGGTTGCCGTCCTTGAACATACAGGGCAGATCATAGAACATCAGGCTATCAAGCCCAAGCCTCTCCTGCTGCAGTTCGCGGAGCTTTACGGTGATCGGCACGATGTACTTCAGGATCGCATTCCTGAACCTGTCCACGTCTTCCCTGTTATAATCATATCTCTCCATGCGCTTGTAACCAAGCTGTGTGAAAGATTCAAAACCGAGCTTCCTGGCAGCCTCAGTCCTGACCCTGACAAGATCATCATAGATCTGGTCAAACTTTGGCTTCCTCATCATGTAATAATCGTCTATCGCCTTGGCAGCAGCCTTCCTCTCGATCCTGTTCGTTGACTCCATATGCGGAGTAAGAAGGCTCAAGTTAAGCGTCTTACCTGCAAAGACTATCTCAGCCTCGGACTGGAGCTGGCCATACTCGTTCTCAAGAGCAGACTCCTCTGTCAGCAACCCGATAACCTCTTTGTTGATGGTCTCCTTCTGGTTCTGCGCCTTGCGGAAGATCATGGGGCCGTACTTAAGGCGCAGCTGCTCCGCGCAGGGACAGTTGAGAAGTATGGACAGCACGCCCGAAGACAATTCGCTCACCGTAGGGATCGCTTCATCATAGAACTCCAGTTCGTCAGTATAGAACTCATTTGAAGTATCAAGATCGTGAAGGATGTTGCAGAGCGCATAAGCAGTATCGAACTTGCTCATGAGTTTCTCATATTCAAATATTGCAGATTCGGCCGCTTCGACCTCCTGAGAGGTCATGAGCCTGAACCTTATGTTCTGGACCTTCTCCTTGAAGTCTTCAAGTGAAGGCCTGACATATTCAATATTCTTAAAGTCGATCATCTATGATTACATCCTCTCTACGCAGCTGATGCCAAGGAGATCAAGGCCTTCCCTTATCGCCGTGCAGACACTGCTGCAGAGTGCGAGCCTTGCGCACACAAGATCATCATCGTCACAGTTAAGGATGCTCGAGTTATTGTAGAAACGGTTATAAGCTCTTGCAATGAGAGCGACCTGTCTGGCGATCATGAACGGTTCGTTGCTCGATGCAGCTTTTACTACTGCATCCTTAAGGTCAGCCACAGCCCTGATGACCGCATACTCGTCATCACCGGTGAGGATCTTCAGGGAATCACCTGAAGCGGGATGCTTGCCCTGCTGTTCACCCTTCCTTAAGATGGACCTTGTCCTTGCATAAGTATAGATGAGATAAGGCGCTGAATCCCCTTCGAAATCGAGCATCTCTTTCCATGAGAACACGATATCTCTCTCTCTTCCGCTCTTCACGAAAGTATAGATGACCGCGCCGACGCCAAGCTTCTCGGCAATCTCGTCGATCTCCTCCTCAGACATATCCTGTCCCCTCTCCTTTGCATTGTTGGCAATGATCTCGCGGGTCTTGGATACGGATTCGTTGAGCAGGTCTTCAAGAAGGACGATATTGCCCTCTCTTGTCGAGAAGACCATATCCTTGAACTTAACAAGGCCGAAAGCAACATGTTCGCATTTGTCGGCAAAATCAAACCCGGCCTTCTTGAGCACCGAGAACACCTGCTTGAAATGAAGCGCCTGCGTATTGCCGACGACATAGATATTCTTGTCAAAATGATATGTTCTGTATCTGTAGAGCGCTGAAGCAAGATCCCTTGAAGCATAGATCGTGGTATTATCGCTCTTCAGTATGATGCACGGGGGCAATCCCTCATCATCGAGCATAACGACCTTGGCGCCCTTGCTCTCCACGAGAAGGCCCTTCTCGTTAAGGATATCAACGATCTCAGGGATCTTGTCACTGTAGAATGATTCTCCATTATAGTTATCGAACTCAACTCCAATCCTCTCATAGAGCTTGTTGAACACGACAAGGGACATATCCCTGAACTTCTGCCAGAGAGCAACCTCATCGGGGCTGCCTTCCTCGAGTTTGCGGAAATTGTCACGTGCGGTATCAGTAAGCGTGGGATCGTTCTTCTCTTCCTGATGGAACTTGACATAGATCCTCAGGAGTTCCTTGATGGGATCTTCATTAAGAGCTGCCTCATCACCCCAGAGCCTGTATGCCGTGATGAGCTTGCCGAACTGTGTTCCGTAATCACCCAGGTGATTCATGCGGATAACGTTATACCCAAGCTTCTTATAGATCCTGGCAAGGGAATTGCCCAGAACGGTAGTAAAAGCATGTCCTACGTGGAAGGGCTTAGCGATATTGGGAGATGAGTATTCAACGATGACATTCTTATCGCTGTTAGCTGCGGTATCCATTACGATCCCGGACTTGTTAACCTCATCGATGACATTAACGGCATAAGCGCTCCTGTCGATGTAGAAATTAACGTAAGGTCCTGCGTTCTTTGCCGTAAACACAGTACCGTCAAGGTTGATGGATCCTGCAATATCACCGGCGATCATGGGAGGCGCCTTACGGAGCGTCTTTGCAAGCGTAAAGCACGGGAAAGCATAATCGCCCATGTCAAGCTGGGGCGGGATCTCAATAAGCTCTAATATTCTATCACGGTCAAGTCCTGTTGATTCAGTCAATAAATCAGCTATTTGTTGTTTATAATCCATACAAACCTCCAATAATTTTACGCGCATTATTATAGCATAGAATGGTATACTTATTTGCGTTGTGAGGTGAATTATGGACAAATATCTGACATTATTGCTAAATATAGCTCCGGCAGTAGCAGGATTCCTTCTTACCGTAGTGATCCTGAAGTTCCTTCCCGGCGGCAAAAAGCTGCTCGGATGTGACCGCGGACGCAAATTTGCCGTAGGAAGCGAAGTCAATATTGGCAAGCCGACCGGTGTCGGATTCTATTTCACCATCATCATCGCGGCAGTCACGATCGCTTTCAGATATAACGATCTCCCGGTGATCCTCACAATGGGACTTATGCTGATCGCCATGATAACCGGGTTCCTCGATGACAGGGCCAAGACACCATGGAACGAATATGTAAAGGGCGGCCTTGATTTTCTCGTCGCCCTGGCAGGTGCCTTCATCGCCACTCACTACATGTCCGGAGAGGTCATTATCGGGCTTAACGGCGAGACGATCACCTTGCATCCGATCGTTTATTACATCCTTGCAGTTATCCTCATCGGCGTGTCGATCAATGCCACGAATGCGACTGACGGCGTTGACGGTCTGTCGGGAACGCTTACCGTCATAACCTTCCTGGCTTTCAATCTCCTGTCTGTTATCAACCAGAGCAATGATGGATCCAGCATTGTCATCTGTGAAGTCATGATCGGAACACTCTTCGGATATCTGCTCTATAATTACTATCCCAGCAAGATGCTGATGGGCGATGCCGGATCAAGATCTCTTGGTCTATTGATCGCAATGTATGCGATGTATGTCAAGCTCCCGCTGGCTTATCTTGTCTTCGGTCTCCCCTTCATGATCGACGGAGGACTGTCGATCCTCAAGATAACAATCGGAAGACTTACCAGGAAGAAGATAATCATCCTGAAGAACACTCTTACACCTATTCACGATCACCTCAAGAAGAAGAAGGGTTTCTCTGTTCCCAAGACTATGGCGGTGATCTGCATCTTCGGACTGGTGATCGATATTATCTATCTGGTGGCAGCATATCTTATCCATAGGGCAGGCTGATCATGATCTTAGCTGATATGCACAATCACACCAGTCACTTCTCGCCTGACGCCAGGATGGACATCAATGGCTTTATCTCTGCCGCAAGGTCACGCGGACTTAGCATTGCATGCATAACAGAACACTATGAATATGATAATCCTGATCCCGAAGATGACATTACAACATTTGACATTGACAGTTATGTGAAGTCTTTTAATGAATGGAAAATCAATTGCCCCGGAGATCTAAAGCTCCTTATGGGCATCGAGTTCGGGTATCAGACACATACGGCTCAGACAATTGACGGGATATCCTTATCAGCACCTTTTGATGCCGTGATTTTGAGCAACCACCTTTTTGGCAACCGCGATGTATATTATGGTTCCGGCTATTCGCTTCCGAAGATAGAACGTCATACTCAGTATATCGATAAGATGACCGAGATGTGCACTAATTGCAGCAACTTTGACATCGCAGGTCACTTTGACTATATCAACAGGTATAATCCTGATCCTGACGAGAGGCTGTTATATTCTGACTGCCCCGGCTCATTTGACAGATTCTTTGAAGTGCTTATCTCAAAAGAGAAATGCCTGGAGATCAATACACGTTCGATATATAAGCTCTCTTTGAAGAGTGATCATGATCTTATGCCTGACGAAAGGTTGATCCGCAGGTATCTTGCGATGGGCGGACGGCTGATAAGTCTTGGTTCTGATTCACATACGCCTGATACTTTCGGGATCCTTTTCGAGGAGACCGGCGAATACCTGAAGAGTCTCGGAGTCAGGGAACTGTTCTATTATGAGGGCAGAAAGCCTGTCGGGTACGGTATCTGAATCCATACGCTGGAATACTCCCGCAGATTTGATAAAATAAGAATATCAATTCGTTGAGGAGATTTCCGGAAATGGCAGAGAATATCAGGATCGTAGACGGTTACAACCCAACCAGCACAGAAGTACATTGTCCCGGATGCGGAGGTACGATCGGCATCTCATACGATCCTGCCACGATGAAGATGGTCTGCCCTTTCTGCGGACTGTCAACACAGCTCCCTCAGCCTGAAGAAGGCACGACAGTTGATGAACTTGACTTCAATTCCGCCATGCAGCGTGCCAATGTTAACTGGGGCAGGATCAAGAAGCTGATCGTGTGTTCCAACTGCGGCGGCGAGACACTTTACGATGCCGAGCAGATAACAGGTGCCTGCCCGTTCTGCGGTTCAACAAGCGTGGCACCTGCAGCCGAGAACGAGCAGATCATGGCTCCCGGCTCCATTATCCCGTTCTCTGTTACTCCCGAGATGGCAGAGCAGTGTTTTATGAATTTCCTGAGGAGGAAACACTGCGTTTCCAAGAAGATCTACAACTGCAAGCTCGAGAATCTCGTCGGCATCTACCTTCCTTTCTGGACTTTTGATGCCTATACCATCACGTCCTATATTACAGAGATGGTCTATTCGCGTGATTGTGTCAAATACTACAAGGGCGTATTCGGCTACACATTTGACGATATTGTCATTTTTGCTTCAGCCAAATACCGCAATCCTTACATCAAAAGGGTTCAGGACTTTGATTTCACCAAAGTTGTTCCCTACTCACCGGAATATCTTGCAGGCTTCCCTGCCGAGAGATATACGATTGGTCTCAACGGAGGATGGGAACGCGCGAAGATCACGATGCCTTCAGTGATCCATAAAGCGATCAAGAAACACGAACAGCAGCTGCGCGGAGGGACTGCGGTAAGCGTGAGACAATCGACTAACTACTATAACGTTAAATACAGATATCTTCTGGCGCCGATGTATCTTGCACACTTCACTTTCAAGAATAAGACTTATCAGGTGGCCATAAACGGACAGACAGGCAAGACACATTTCGATGTGCCTACATACATATTGAAGATGATATTGTTGTCTATTGCTGTTGGGGTATTATTGCTGGGCTTATACATCCTGGGTATGTTTTTATTGAAAGATACTCAGTTCTTCCGGCTTCTTGGCGGACGTTGATCATCTGATCGACGATGCAAGCCTGCTAAGACCCATGATAACGGCAAGAAGCCAGTAAGACGCCCCGGCACATGAGAGTATTATTCCTGCTATGCACATTCCCTTGCCGCCGAGTTCTTTTGTCTTCTTCAGCCCTTTGAGTGAGAAGATCAGTCCGATGGCCGCCGGAACGATATTGGTATAGAGTATGAATATTGTAACCATTGATACTATACCGAAGATCATTCCTATCTTAGCTGTGTTATTGACGACGCTGGACCTCGGCACCTCCACCGACACATTGCGGAATGATCTTGGATCCACTTCGACCGAATCATTTGCCGACAGATACGAATCATTCACCGGAAGATAAGTGTATGCAGGAGCATGCGGAGCTTCTGCGCCGCAATTGGAGCAGAATTTCTGACCGTCAGGAATTAAAGAACCACATGATTCGCAATACATATTACTCGCTCTTACTTGACTTTCTCTTCTTAGGTGTAACAGGAGGTACGATCGATACGTCGTTCTTGATGGTATCGAATACGAACTCGCCGTCCCTGTAATCAATACTGATCTTTGCTACCTTCTCGAGGCTGCCGTCGAGGAACATGTCAGATAACTTATCTTCGATATTCGTCCTGATCGCTCTTCTCAGAGGCCTTGCACCGTACTTCTTGTCGTAACCGATCTCTGCGAGCCTGTCGCCGCACGCATCAGTCATGGAAGCTTCGATACCCTTGTCCTTAAGAGCTGCATAGACTTCTTTCATCATGATGTCAGCGATCTTGCGGATCTCAGCCGTAGAGAGTTCTGTGAATATGATAGTATCGTCTACACGGTTCAGGAACTCAGGCCTGAATGTCTCCTTCAAAGCACTGTCAACATGGGCTTCAAGAGCTTCCTGGGTACCTGAATTGAATCCGATCGTCGGAGCCTTGGAAGTGCTGCCGGCATTGGAAGTCATGACGATTATCGTATTCTCGAAGTTTACATGAATGCCGTGACTGTCAGTAAGACGTCCTTCATCAAGGAGCTGCAGCAGGATGTTGAACACATCATGGTGCGCCTTCTCAATCTCATCGAAAAGGATGACGCAGTACGGCTTTCTCCTGACCTGTTCAGTCAATTGTCCTGAATCCTCATGTCCTACATATCCCGGAGGGGAACCGATAAGCTTACTGACTGAATGAGGCTCCATGTACTCGGACATGTCGATCCTGATAAGCGAGTCTTCAGTATCGAAGAGCACTTCTGCCAAAGCCTTAACAAGCTCTGTCTTACCAACACCCGTAGGTCCGACAAAGATGAATGATGAAGGCTTGTGCTTCTTGGTAAAACCGGATCTTGTGCGCCTTACGGCCTTTGCGACTGCAGTAACAGCCTTATCCTGACCGATCACACGCTCGTGGAGCCGCTCTTCAAGATGCAAGAGCTTATCTGTCTCACTCTCGGAGATGGACTTAACGGGAATGCCCGTCCACATCTCAACGACTCTGGCGATGTCCTCGATCTGAATGGGATCAGGCGAGATCTCGCTGTTCAAAGCATCATACTCCTTCTGGAGCCTGTCTACTTCAGCTTTCTGCTCGGCGATCTTCTCATAGATGGAATCACGTTCCTCATCAGGAGCATCGTTTACCTTCTCAACGGATTCCTTATAGACCTCATTTGCCTCATCAAGAGCAGTCTTGGTATTGGCGAGCTTGACGAGCTTGACATTATTGAGATTTGCACGTGAACCCGCCTCATCAATAAGGTCGATCGCCTTATCAGGAAGGAATCTGTCAGTGATATATCTCTTGGAAGCCGTAACTGCAAACTTAAGCACTTCATCAGTATATGTTACGTTGTGATGCTTCTCATAGTAATCCTTGATACCCTTCAGGATCTCAAAAGCCTCCTCAGGTGAAGGTTCATCGAGCATGACCTTCTGGAACCTTCTCTCAAGGGCAGAATCCTTCTCGATCTTCTTATACTCTCCGGTAGTCGTAGATCCAAGGATCCTCAATTCACCTCTCGCAAGGGCAGGCTTCAAGATGTTGCCTGCATTAGTCGAACCTTCAGCATCGCCGGCGCCAACGATCGTATGGAGCTCGTCGATGACGAGTATTATGTTCTCCGCCTTGATAGCCTCGTTGATGACGCCCTTGATCCTTGCCTCAAACTGGCCTCTGAACTGCGTTCCTGCGACCATGGCGGGCAGATCGAGCTGCCATACCTGCATATTGAGGAGCTTCTCGGGAACCGTTCCCTCGACGATCTTGTTCGCAAGACCCTGAGCAACTGCCGTCTTACCGACACCGGGGGCACCTATCAAAACGGGATTGTTCTTTGTCCTTCTGTTGAGGATCTGGATGCATCTGTCGATCTCCACGTCTCTTCCGATGATCCTGTCTATCTTGCCCTGGGCTGCACGCTCGGTAAGGTTGGTACCGAATTCGTTCAGATACTTCATCCTTGTACCGTTACGCTTCTTGTCCTTCTTGGCATTGGGATTCCTGCCGTCCTCTTCCTCATTCTTGGGACCGCCCATACCAAACATCCTGTTGAAGATATTGCCAAGCGGATTGCCGCTGTTCTGTTCTTCCTCAGGCCCTTCGACCTGCTCATCAGCAACGCCGACATTTGTGCTGTCCTCATCGAAATCATAAGGAGCATCAAGAGAACCGTTCATAAGACCTGACAGGAGTGCTGACGGATCGCCAAAGTCGTTGTTGCCCATCGTCTCTTCGATCCTGTCTGACAGTTCATCGATATTATTCTCATCGATCCCCGCATCCTTGAACATATCGGTGATACCGCTGATCCTCGCCTTATAGGCGCACTTCACGCAGAATCCCTCATCGATCCTCTTACCATTCTCATATCTCGTGGTAAAGACGATCGCATGTCTTTGCTTACACATACTGCATAATGCCATATATCAATCTACCTCTTCTTTTATCTTTCTTCTGACCTTGGGACCGGTTACTATGTCCAGGGCCTCCTCTTCCAGACGCGACAGATCAAAGAACTCTGATATATCGACGTACTGTCCGTTTTTCTTAGCTTTGGCAAGGACGGGCTTCAGGAACTGACCTGTATATGAGCCTTTGACCTTGCAGATGTCCTCGGGAGTCCCGCAGGCAACTACTTCGCCGCCAAGTTCTCCGCTCTCCGGTCCCAGATCGATTATGTGGTCTGCAACCTTTATTACATCGAGATTGTGTTCTATTACCACAACCGTATTCTTATTTTGAGTTAGCCTCTCCAAAATGTCAACTAACTTATGCACATCAGCGATGTGAAGACCTGTTGTGGGTTCATCTAATACATATAACGTTTTTCCGGTCGATCTTCTCGACAATTCTGAGGCAAGTTTGATCCTCTGCGCTTCACCGCCGGACAGAGTTGTTGACGGCTGACCGAGACGGATGTAACCGAGTCCTACATCCTGCAGCGTTCTGACCATCTTGTAGATCTTGGGCTGGTTCTTGAAGAACTCGCATGCCTCATCAACGGTCATATCGAGGACATCGGCGATATTTTTGCCGTCGTAAGTTACCGACAGCGTCTCCCTGTTATACCTTCTGCCCTTACAGACATCACATTTTACGTAGATGTCCGGTAGGAAATGCATTTCGATCTTGTTTACGCCGTCACCCTGGCAAGCCTCACACCTGCCGCCCTTCACGTTGAAAGAGAACCTTCCGGCCTGGTAGCCGCGCATCTTGGCATCCGGAGTAGCTGCATAGAGCTTGCGGATCAGATCAAACACGCCGATATAAGTTGCAGGGTTACTCCTTGGCGTCCTTCCGATCGGAGCCTGATCTATGACGATTATCTTATCGAGATTGGAATACCCGGATATTGAATCACACTTGATCCTCTGTTTCCTTGATCCGTTGAGCTTATGGGACAGATAAGGGACCAGTGTCGAGTTGATGAGCGAAGATTTGCCGGAACCCGAGACACCGGTGATGCAGGTAAAAACACCAATAGGTATATCAACATCAATGTTCTTAAGGTTATTAACGCATGCCCCCTTGATACTTATCTTATCCTTACCGGGCTTCCTGCGGTTCTTCGGTACGGGGATAAACTTCCTGCCCGACAGATACTGTCCGGTAACGGATCCTTCACACTTTATGATGTCATCTACTGTTCCCTGTGCAACGACATTACCGCCGTTGAGACCTGCAAGAGGACCGATGTCGATCAGGTGATCTGCAGCCCTCATCGTATCCTCATCATGCTCGACCACAATAACGGAATTACCCATGTCCCTGAGCATCGTAAGAGTCTTGATGAGCTTGGCATTATCGCGCTGGTGCAGACCGATCGAGGGTTCATCGAGAATATATAAGACGCCCTGAAGTCCGGAACCGATCTGCGTGGCAAGCCTTATCCTCTGTGCTTCACCGCCTGACAGAGTTGATGCAGCTCTCGACAGTGTCATATAATCAAGACCTACATTATAGAGGAAGCCCAGCCTTGACTTGATCTCCGTAAGGATAGGCTGTGATATCTCCTGATCCCTGCCGCCAAGTTCCAGGTCGTTGAAGAAATCGATCATCTTCACAACTGACATATCAGAAAGTTCGCTTATATTAATGCCGCCGACCTTAACGGCGAGGCTCTCCCTGTTGAGTCTGGCACCGCCGCATTCAGGACAGACATCTATGCTCATGTAACGCTCATAGTTAGCGCGCATCTCATCACTTCCTGATTCCCTGTAACGCCTTAATACGCTCGGGACAACGCCTTCCCATGCAGAATAATAGTCCTTATCTCTGGCATATACGCTGTTAGTCGTATCGATCTTGAGTTTCTCTCCGTTATTGCCAAACATGATGATGTCCTGAAACTTCTTATCGAGCTTGTTATATGGTGTATCCAGCGAGAATCCGTATCTCTCTGACAATGCAACTATAAAGCTCCTTCCCCAGCTCTTGGGATCATCGAAATTCCATCCCGCAGTCCTTACGGCACCTTCGTTGAGCGACAGATTAGGATCCTGAACACAGAGTTCAGGGTCAACATTAGTGAGCTGTCCGAGTCCGGAACACCTCTGGCAGGCACCATATGCGTTATTGAACGAGAAGCTCCTCGTATTGATCTCATGGAAAGACCTTCCGCAGGAAGGACATGTGGTCTTCTGTGAATAGAGCTTGGTGAACACTTCCCTCTCACCGTTTTCCTGTTCGACCTGGAATTCAATGTTAAGGAGGCCGTCACCAACTGCCAGCGCAGTCTCGCACGAATCGTAGAGTCTTGTCTGGTTTGAGGGCCTTATGACAAGTCTGTCGATAACGACATCGATCTCATGCTTCTTATTCTTATCGAGCTTGATCTCCTCATCGAGGCCTAATGTCTCGCCATCGATCCTGACCCTGGCAAAACCCTTCTTCCGCCACTCATCGATGAGCTTGCCGAATTCACCCTTCTTTCCTCTTACGGCCGGTGCGGAGACGATGATCCTTGTTCCTTCAGGATATGATGTGATGGAATTTATGATCTGGTCGATGCTCTGCGGAGCTATGGTGCTGCCGCAGTCAGGGCAGTACTGCGTACCAACCCTTGCAAAAAGGAGCCTGAAATAATCATATATCTCAGTAACTGTGCCTACAGTGGATCTGGGATTGGAGACTGTAGACTTTTGGTCGATCGATATTGCAGGTGACAGACCATCGATGCTGTCAATGTCAGGCTTCTCGAGCTGTCCTAAGAACATGCGCGCATAAGAAGACAGCGACTCCACATATCTCCTCTGCCCTTCCGCATATATCGTATCGAAAGCAAGTGAACTCTTACCGGATCCGGACAACCCGGTCATGACAACAAGCTTATTGCGTGGAATATCAATATCAATATTCTTAAGATTGTGCTCTCTGGCACCCCTTATCTTTATATATCTGTTATCGTCCATAATACACCGTTAATAAAAAAGATCTCCCGCCCGATGAGCAGGAGATCTGTGGTGACCCCAAGGGGACTCGAACCCCTGATTGCGCCGTGAGAGGGCGCCGTCTTAACCGCTTGACCATGGGGCCTTTTAAGCTCGCCGTAGTATATTAACATAAGTGGTTATTCTAATCAAGGGAAAAATCATTAGTTGTGACATCCGGGACAGGTTTTATCTGTTTTTTTGCGACTCTTGATCGATCTTTGTACCTAATCCTGTACCTGCAAATCAAAAACAGGTACATTAGCTGAAAAAATTTGCTTATTTTACCCAATTTACTGCAAGATCGATCCATGGTGTTATATACGGCTCGATATTCTGTCCTTCAGGCTTTGATGACAGCCTCGTTCCAAGACTTACGCCATGGGCTCCCTTGGCAAACATATGGTACTCCGTAGAGATCCCTGCATCTACGAGCGCATTCACATACAGGAGAGAATTCCTGACATCAACTGTCTCATCCTCGTATGAATGCCATACGAAAGTCCTGGGCACGTCTTTATTAACGCTATTCTCGAGTGAGAACTTGCACCTCATCTCCTCAGCATCTTCACCGAGAAGGCTCATAAATGAGCCTGCGTGAAGAAATTCGCCGGCAGTGATCACCGGATAGCAGAGTATCTGACCGTTAGGCCTGATATCTTCCTTATCACAATTAAGTACACCTGTAATAAGTTCTCCTGACCACATCGAACAGTAGTTAGCGACAAGATGCCCGCCTGCAGAGAATCCTAAGACGATCATATTATCCTTATCAATATGGAGCTTATCGCTGTCAGCTCTGAGCTGTTTAATAAAAGATCCAAGTTCAATAACTGCACAAGGATATCTTGACGGAGCACAGGAATACCTTAATACGGCTGCATTGAAACCAGCAGCAAGGAACTGAAGCGCCACTATCTCCCCTTCCCTGTCTGACGTGTGATCATATCCGCCGCCCGGGCAGACTATAACCGTCGGACGCTTTTTAATATCTATGTTCTCTGAGTATTCGTGTCCATAGAAAAAAGCTTTTGCATAATCCTGTGACATCTGGTTCTTAATATCATATCTTAAGTATTCCATAGAATAGTCCTCTCTTACAAAACTCAACAAAAACCGCATTGACTCACGAATAAGTTATAACATATTATTCAATTCCCATGAACACGAATAGGGATATAATTATCAGGTTCCGGCAGAACCTTACAAATCACGAAAGTACGATCTCTATGTATAATTCCTGATCTGAACGCCGCGCAATATCACATCAATAAACAAGGGGTCGTCTGAATGACAACCCCTTTAGTCTTAGATATGTCTTGTTCTGTCTTCAATGTTCACGTAAGGCTTACGCTTATTAACACACTTGAAAGCAGGTCTCATGATCCTTCCGCCTGACACTAATTCTTCGATCCTATGCGCACTCCACCCTGCGATCCTCGCACAGGCAAAAAGCGGCGTGAACAGGACGGGCGGGATACCTAACATCGAATAGCAAAGACCTGCGTAGAAATCAACATTTGCGCACATGATCTTATCATTATTCTTAACACGGTGGAAAACATCGGGTGCAATACGCTCAACAGTATCGTAAAGGTCAAATTTGTCTTCCATGCCTTTCGCGACAGCGAGTTCTCTTGCGTACTTTTTAAGCAGTCTCGTTCTGGGATCGGACAGAGTGTAAACAGCATGTCCTATACCGTAGATGAGGCCTGACCTGTCAAAGGCTTCCCTCTTCAGGATCTTTGTCAGATAATCCTCGATCTGTGATTCGTCTTTATAATCAGTTATATTTGCCATCATGTCCGACATCATAGCGTATGCGGAATTGCTGGCTCCGCCGTGCTTAGGTCCCTTGAGGCATCCTACGGCAGCAGCGATAACTGAATATGTATCAGATCCGGAAGAAGCAACACAATGGGTAACAAAAGAAGAATTATTACCGCCGCCATGTTCCGCATGGATGCAGAGCATGAGATCTAATATCCTTGCTTCATCTTCCGTGAACTTGCCATCAGGTCTGATAAGGTGCAGGATATTTTGAGCTGTATTATATTCCGGTACAGGATCGTGCAGGAACAGACTCTGATGTTCGACGTAGTGTCTCCTTGCCATATATCCATATGCGATGAGAACAGGGAATCTTGCAATGAGCTCAACACACTGTCTTACAACATTGCTGAGTTCCGTTGAATCGGGATTGGAATCATAAGAATACAGAGCCAGCACGCTTCTTGCCAGCTTGTTCATTACATCAGGGCTGGGAGCCTTGAGAATCATATCCTCGGTAAAACCTGCCGGGAGCGGCCTTGATTCAGCAAGGAGCTTCTTGAAATCGCTGAGTTCATCGGCTGTCGGAAGGTCACCTGTCATGAGCAGGAATGCAACCTCCTCATAACCAAACCTGTGGCCTGACCATGCAGAATCAACGATGTCAGACACTTCATATCCCTGATAGAAGAGCTTGCCTTCCACAGGGATCCTCTCGCCATCGTCGATGATATAACTCATTACCTCACCGATCTCGGTAAGGCCTACAAGAACGCCGGTTCCGTCGTTGTTACGGAGTCCGCGCTTGACATTGTACTTAGCGTAAAGATCAGGATTTATATGACTCTTAACGGCAGCATTATCAGTAAGCTTTAATATCAATTTATCTCTCAGATCACTCATAAGATCTAATCACCTCTCAAACACGGTTGTAGTTAATAAGACAACCTTTCAATATGATCTGGCGCTCCTCATCTGTAAGATCGCCAAGACGAAGGTCAAATGCTGTAAGACCTTCGGCACCGACTGTATATGCCTTGATCACCTCAGTCTTGTTCTCGACTGCTGCACGGATGCCGGGGATGAAGATATAATCGAGCTTCCTAAACGGCAACTCTCCTTCCTCGATCAGGAAAGGAAGCATACCCCAGTTGATAAGATTGCTTCTGTAGCGCTTTGTCGCATACTCATTTGCAATGTTAGCCCAACCGCCAAGCACTTTCTGGCATGAAGCAGCCTGCTCACGGGCGGAGCCGTCACCGGGCTTCACTGCGAAAATCGTAGAACCAAAGCCAACATTATCGCGGCATACATCAGGGAAATCCTTCTTGATCGTCTTCATAACGGCATGGATCTCCGGGAAGAGATCACAGAGCTTCTGTCCGTCTTCACGGGCCTTCTCAACTTTCTGGATCTCTTTCGCATAGCCTACGTATTCAGGATCCTTACGGCTTAACGTGAACTCAGCAAGTCCCAAAGGATTGGAACGGTATGATGATGTCTCGCCTGAAGGGATCAATTCGTCTGTAGTAGTAACAGGATCGTGGATCTCCGATACGCAGCGCAGAACAAGATTATCAGTAAGAGCTACCATTGAAGGCCAATCCTTGATGTTAGGACCGAAATGGATCTCCTGGGAAGGATCTGCGACACCCTTGGAATCGAAGACGCGGTTAGCATAGATCTTTGAATCGAAGAAATATGTATACTTGCCGATCTCACCGTCAAACTCAGTAGCCGCAGTGAGTTCACCCTTATTGGCAGCCGTGGCAGCGATGGACCTTGCATCCATGAGAGCAACGGAAGAGATCTGGCCATTCTGAAGCTTGGAACCTTCACGGTTCGGGAAGTTTCGAGTTGAATGACGGATACTGAACGCATTGTTGGCGGGAGTATCACCGGCACCGAAACAAGGTCCGCAGAATGCTGTCTTGATGATGGCACCTGTCTCCATGATCGTTGCAGCACAGCCGTTCCGTACAAGTTCCATATAAACAGGCATTGAAGCGGGATAGACACTTAATGTAAACTCGTCGCTTCCGATGTACTTGCCCTTGAGGATATCAGCTGCAGCGCAGATATTCTCAAATCCGCCGCCTGCACAGCCGGCGATGATGCCCTGATCGACCATGAACTTGCCGTTCCTGACCTTGCTCCTCAGAGAATACTCGACAGCACCGCCGAGAGATACGGCAGCACGCTTCTCAACATCATTTAAGATATCGCCCAGATTTGCCTTGAGCTCTTCGATCGTGTATGTGTTCGAAGGATGGAAAGGCATTGCGATCATAGGCTTGATCGTTGACAGATCGATCTCGATAACACCGTCATAGTAAGCAACTTCGCCGGGATTGAGTTCCTTATAGTCCTCACTTCTGCCGTGAATGTCATAGAAGCTCTTGACCTCATCATCTGTCTGCCAGATAGATGACAGACATGTTGTCTCAGTTGTCATAACATCAACGCCGATCCTGAAATCAGTTGACAGGTTCTTAACGCCGGGGCCTACGAACTCCATTACCTTGTTCTTGACATATCCGTTTGCAAATACTGCGCCGATGATAGCAAGAGCAACGTCCTGAGGACCTACGCCCTTGACAGGAGCACCTGTTAGGTAGATGGCAACAACACCGGGCATGTTGATGTCATATGTCTGACCAAGGAGCTGCTTAACGAGCTCAGGGCCGCCTTCACCCATGGCCATCGTTCCAAGAGCGCCATAACGTGTGTGAGAATCGGAACCGAGGATCATCCTTCCGCCGCCTGCGAGCATCTCACGGGCAAACTGATGGATTACGGCCTGATGAGGCGGAACATAAACACCGCCGTACTTCTTGGCGCATGTGAGGCCAAACATGTGGTCATCCTCGTTGATCGTACCGCCAACTGCGCAAAGCGAGTTGTGGCAGTTCGTAAGAACATAGGGAACCGGGAACTTTGTAAGTCCGGAAGCTCTTGCCGTCTGGATAATACCTACGAAAGTGATGTCATGTGATGTGAGCTTGTCGAACTTGATCTTAAGCTTGTCCATGTTGCCTGAAGTATTGTGATCCCTCAGGATGCCGTAAGCGATGGTCTCCTTCTTGGCATCTTCTTTCGAAATGGTCTTCCCCGTCTTTGCAGCGATCGCCGCACCGGCATCGTGGCTGTCAGGAATAATCTCTGTGCCTCTGATAAGATAAGCACCTGAATCAAGTAAATTTATCATTATTACCCTCCCGGTATTGTTTTATATCTTCATTTTCAGAATATATATATTATAAGAAAAAGAGAAAAGTTGCAATCAGAGAGTTGAAAGTCGTGTCCTGGTGGAGTAGTTTTCCCGGAAGCTGTGCAGTTACCATTGAGCGAGGAGATTACATGTTTTTGTACATGTAAGTGCCCCAACATGTACATTTACATGTAATTTACATGAATCTGTACATGTAGAGCGTCTAAGATGTACGTTTACATGTAATAGCAAAACGGGGGCAATTATCAAAAATAACTTTATAATCCAGCATAGCATTGACCTCCTCGTTAATAACATGTATTAATCAGCATATCGGAGAGTATTCAAGGAAAGGAGGGCTGCGGAAGTGACAGATTATGAGATAATATCTCTGGTAATTGCCATCATCAGCTTGCTGGTCGGTGTCCTTGCCCTGTTACTGAAACTATTTGCTTATCTGGATTCCAGATATAGGCGCAAATGAAAACCTCACCCAAGACTAGCACTCTATGGGTGAGGCATTACAACTCACTCAGAAGGTGACCGTCTTTGCAGACTGTACCTTTCTGATGTTATTCTAATCATCTGACTCCCTTATGTCAATCTTCTCCTCATCAGCTCATAACCTATAACAGAAGCCGCGGACGCTGCATTCAAAGACTCTGCCTTGCCGGGCATAGGGATCTTTACTTTCGATGTGCAGCGTGATGATGCAAACTCTGACAGCCCCTTGCCTTCGTTGCCGATGAAGAACGCCACTGGGAACTTGATATCAGATCCAAAAAGGTCATCTCCATGAAGATGCATGGCGATGGACGTTATCCCATTATCAGCGAGTTTACCGAACAGCAGTTCCTCATCATCGAACATAACGACCGGGATATGCCAGGCAGAGCCCATGGAAGCTCTAAGAGCCTTATCGCCGAACGGGTCGCAGGAGCCTTTCGTGAGGATCACGGCGCTCATGTCGAAAGCATCGGCCATACGGATTATAGTTCCAACATTGCCGGGATCCTGCACATTCTCGAGGACACAGATCACGTCGTTACCACGGAGCGGCAGGTCATTTAGTAACTGAGGGCATTCGCAGATCATCGCGATCCCCTGGGAATTCACGGTCTGGGATATCTTATCAAAGAGCTTATCATCAAGAACATAGACCGAAGCATCATCGATACCGTATTCAGAGGCGATCGATCTTCCCTCTTCCACCTTGCGTTCAGACAATATAAGACTGTCACATCTGCCGCCGCTTAGAAGACAGTCCGTTACGATCCTAAGACCCTCGATATACACTAGTTCAGGACATTTCTTCCTGTCCTGGACCTTCCTGATCTTCTTAAGGAACTGGTTATCCGAACTCCTGATGATATCTCTCATGTCAGTTCAGGCACTCGTTGCACTTCAAGGTCTTGACGAATGTCTCGAACTCGTCCATATCCCTGGCGTCAGGCCTTGAATCAGTGATCATTCCGACCAAGAGCTCATAACCCCATGAGATATAGGAGATCTTGGCATTCTTCCTGTGATCGCCAAAGCCGTCATTGCTTCCGTCAGCAGCATCAGGCGTGAGAACATTGGTATCGTCATCAGTAACCTGATTCTCTTTAACATCATTGAGCAGGCCGATGATACCGCTGTTATTGATAAATCTGTTAACGCCGCCGATCGCTCCGGGAATGGCAGTGATCGCACCGAGTCCGAGCATCCTGGCTCCAGCCCTTGCCACGTTTCCGACAAAACCTGCAGAGGCATTAGTTACCTGCGTTATCTTGCCTGTTACATCCCTTACCTGCTCAAGACCGTCTGCAAGATCAGCAGCCGTTGACAAAGTCATTGAGATCTCATCGCCCTTGATGATCGTTCCCAAAGTCAGATACTTATAAGTATCTCCTACACGGTATGTATAGATCTTGACCAGCCCGTCAAAGAAGAAATCGTCAAGAGAGAATCGCGTTCCGTGGTTCTCGTTCATTGCCTTATTAAGATCCAGCACTGAAGCATTCATGAACACTGTCCTGACGCTGTCAGCATCCTCGAAAGGAAAATCAGACGTCCTCTCAACACTTATCCTTCCGGCAGCGCCTGTTATCTGCTCCGCTGTCTTATCAAGGAACTTGGAAGAATCCATGAAATTACGCCTCTTGGCATTGAGTTTCTTTGCAAAACCGCCTTTGGCATCGTTATAGATACCGGACTTGATCTGGCAATACATGGAACCGCTCTCATAGAACATGGTCCTTCCGCCGGGGCAGGCCATGTCGATCCTGAGCTTCCGGGGAGTTACCTTATCGGAACTGTCATTGATATATGATACGTTTGTCGTCGCACCGCGGGGCAGTATGGCAGAACCTATTACCTTGCCCCTGTCATCCGTGATATCAACTGTGCCGTCCGCATTACGTCCGGTTCTTAAGTTCTCGTTTCCAAGTGCAGTGATATCAACGCCGCAGCACGGGCAGTTGCCGTACTGGATATCAGCCTGGGTAATTGCATAAGCACATGACGGACAAAACAGACCCTTCAGTTCCATATTCCAATCTCCAATCAGTTATTCTACAACCTTAACATACTCGATTACAGGCATAACATCGGGATTCTCGATAAAGCCCATGCTGCCCTGACCGGGACAAAGCGCACAGATCTTATCAACTACATCCATGCCTTCAGTAACATAACCGAATCCTGCATACTTACCGTCAAGAGATGATCTGCAGTCACCTACACAGACGAAGAACTGTGAACTTGCACTGTTATTGTCATTACCCTTGCGCGCCATTGAAAGAGCGCCTCTGGTATGAGCAAGATCATTCTCGATCCCGTTCTCCCTGAACTCACCCTTGATGGCAGCTACCTCATCCTTGCCGGCGATCGTAGGATCACCGCCCTGGATAACAAAACCGGGCTGAACGCGGTGGATCTTAAGACCGTCGTAAAAACCGCTCTTGACCAGACTGACGAAATTATTCACTGTGATAGGCGCCTTCTCCGGATAGAGTTCCAGCTTGATGATGCCATAATCCGTGATCTTCATCTCACACTTGATATGATCTGCTGATGCCGTTGTTACTGAGCCTGAATTCTCACTGCTGCAACCGGCCATCATGATACAAAGTACAAAAGACAATAATAAACATGTAATCTTGCGCATACTAACCTCCAATATAAACAGAAATATTATACAATATCGGGACTCAAAAGTTATAATAATTAAGTCAAATAACAGAATTGAGGTGAGCTTAATGGCTTTAAATGACAGAGAATTGGGATTCATGAAGGACATGATAAGAATACAAAGCGTCGGCGGGGCCCCCTGCCCCGGATGTCCTTACGGTGAGAACTCCAGGAAGGCACTGTCCGTATTCACGAAGAAAGCGGAAGAACTCGGCTTTAGAACGGGGATCATTGAAGATAAGGCAGGATATGTGGAGTTTGGCGAAGGCGAACGCATGATCGGTATCGTATGCCACCTGGATGTAGTTCCGCAGGGTAGCGGTTGGGATACGGATCCTTTCGAACTGACGATAAAGGACGGCATCATGTATGGACGCGGGATCGTGGATGACAAGGGACCTGCTCTCGCTTCTTTCATTGCGATGAACAGGCTCAAGGAGTCCGGCTTTGTCCCCAAGTCAAGAGTCAGGCTGATACTGGGATCTGATGAAGAGAGGACATGCGACTGTATCGAGACATATGCTGTTAAGGGAGAGATACCTGATTTTGCCATTACTCCGGACGCGGAATTCCCGGTCATCTTCGCAGAGAAAGGAATACTCCATATCAGGATTTCCGGTGCATCGACCGGAAGGATCACTGCTAAGGCGGGAAATGCTGCAAACATGGTCCCCAACGAAGCATTTATCGAATACGGAGACAACAGATACGAAGGCAAAGGCAAGACTGCACATGCCTCCAAGCCTGAACTGGGTATCAACGCGATCCTCGACATGGTATCAAAGCTTAATAACGAAGTCCTGGAGACCTCCCCTCTCCTGTGCTACATAAGTGATGACATCGTCAGGAACACCTATGAAGGATATACCGGTTGTGACATCAATGATATCTCAGGTACTATTACGGCTAACCCGGCAATGCTCGATATAAACTCAAGCACGGAGAGCCTTGTGATAGACATACGCTACCCGATAACTGCAAGACTTGATGATATCATGGATCACTTTAGGGAAGCTTGCGGCGCATATGGCCTGTCCGTTGAGATCGTAAGTCACATGGGGCCGATCCATAAGGATACGGATACAAACGAGATCAGGACACTTACGAAGATCTGGTCAGATAATATGGAACTTTTTGACGGGTTCAAGCCTGAATACAAAGAGAAGTTCACAAAGCCCGTTGCTGTCGGCGGCGGAACATATGCAAGGCACATGCCCAATACTGTCGCCTTCGGGGTCCAGTGCCCGTGGCAGGAAGACCAGTGTCATCAGGCAAATGAGCACATGTCGGTGAACGATTTCGAAGCGCTTATCAAGATCATGACAGAAACAATAACGGCCCTCTCATGAGGACCGTTACTTATTATACCAATCTTCTTGCTCCGTAGATGCACGACATTGCCGAATATGTTGAGGATATTACCTTCCCTCGCGATTGCGACGCATGCACGACCGTATTGTTGCCTATGTAGATTCCGACGTGATCGATCTTGCCATCCTTGTTGTAGTCGAAGAACACAAGATCCGCACACTTCAGATTCTTCGTGTCTGCCTCCGTACCATACTTATACTGGGCACTCGCACTGTGCGGCAGCACGATTCCGTAATACTTCGAGAATACGTACTTAACAAGTCCGGAACAGTCGGCCGATGTCGGCGACGAAGTACCAAACACATACGGTATACCAAGGAAACTCTTCACATACTGATCGAAAGGCTTACTCGTATCATGCTTCGTCGACGTAGATGTCGGAGTAGGCGTTGCAGTTGCAGGTGTCTTCGTGGAAGTGTACTTCGCCATGATGTAATAGCCGTTGTCAAGCTTATACCATCCGTTGTCAGTCTCGGCCACAACGCTGAGCTTCGTTCCTGAACTTACGGTCTTATATGTGCCGTAATCAGTGCCGGGACCCTTACGGATATTGACCGTAGTCGTTGTATATACAGTTGCCTTATACTCCTTCTCAGTCCAGCTCTGGGAACTCTTTGGAGTCGGAGTAGGCGTATTTGTCGCCTTCTTCTCTGACTTGGGCGTAGGAGTAGGCGTATTCGTCGCCTTCTTCGGCTTCGGAGTAGGTGTAGGTGTATTAGTTGCCTTCTTCTCCGGTTTCTTGGTCGGAGTAGGAGTATTCGTTACCTTCTTCTCAGGCTTCTTAGTAGGTGTAGGCGTACTTGTATTAGTAGGTCTCTTCGCCTGCTGAGTAGGAGTCGGAGTATTAGTTGTCTTAGCACCAGGAGCCTTAGTTGGCTTTGGTGTAGGAGTATTGGTAGGTGTTGCCGTAGGCGCATTTGTAGGCGTCGGCGTAGGTGTAGCATCAGCCTCATTGATAAGAGTATTACTTAAGCAATAACCCTCTTCACCATCCTCCAGTCTGATCTTCGACCAGGCATCATTTGTGGAGATCTGAAGAACACGTGCATCCTTAACAAGTGTAGTAAGAACTTCAGAATCCATATCGGCCTGGGTTCTTACCTCGACTCCCTTCCGCTTTGTGTAACAGTATGTGCCATCATACTGGAACATTGATTCAGGTTTTCCGGAGAGCAAGAAAGTATAGCCTTCCATATCATTGTCAGGTTCCGGCAATGAAGTAAAAGTCAAAAGAGTATCATCTTCTACATTGAATTCGGGATTACCGATAACATAGGAGCGCTCTGGAACCTGCAGAGAAACCTGTTCAGCAGCACCGAGTTCTGAAACACAGAAGCCGGATACAGTAACAGCACAGCCAGTAATGAATGAGAGAACTCTCATTACAACATTGCGGGATATTAGATTGTCATACTGCAATTGGGCACTCCTTCCCGCCCTGATGGGCATAGTTTGTTACATATATTATACAGTTCTTCGGACTCAATATAAGGCAAAAGCTAATGAATGGGTGTTTTGTAACTTGTTTGACTTATTTGAGACATGTTGTGGAAACATAAGAGTTGCTAAGGTTTGAAACTACTTGGCATTTCCTAGCAAATCGGCAGTTTTTTCCTAGCAATGCTAGGAAAAAAGTTGAATATGTTATGAATCCTAGCAAAATAGGCAGATCATCCTAGCAATGCTAGGAAATAATGCCTATTTTGCTAGGAAGACTTCTGCCAAATTAAAAGTGTCTCAAGCGACCACCCGCTTGAGACACCCTATCATAATTATTTAAATAACCTCAGACTTCGTGCCTAACCTTCTCACTGATCTCCTTAAGCATTACCTCAGCGAGCTGATCAACACTCATGGAACCGAGCTTGCCGTCAAATCTCGAGCTTACGGCGCAAGTCTTGTCCGCAACTTCCTGATCGCCGATGACGGCGGTGTAGATGACCTTCTGCAGATTAGCTTCACGGATTTTTTTGCCTAGCTTCTCGGATCTGTCATCTACAGTTGCCTTGATACCACGCTTCTTCAACGCATCGCAAACCTCAAAAGCATAATCGTAATGAGCATCAGAGATAGGAAGGATCCTTACCTGCTCGTCTGCCATCCAGAGAGGAAGCCATCCGGCATATTTCTCAATAAGGTATGCCAGTGTTCTCTCATAGCAGCCAAGGCTTGTTCTGTGAATGATATAAGGAGTCTTGCGTGAACCATCCTTGTCGATGTATTCCATACCGTACTTCTGTGCAAGGAGCATATCGATCTGGATAGTAACGAGAGTATCTTCCTTACCGAAAACGTTCTTATACTGGATGTCGAGCTTAGGACCATAGAAAGCTGCTTCATCGATACCGATATCGTATTTAACGCCAAGATCATCCAGGATCTTGCCCATTGCATCCTGAGCCACCTCCCACTGCTCTGCCGTTCCTTCGTACTTGTTCTTAGGATTTGCCGGATCCCACTGGGAGAACCTGAATGTACAATCATCAAGCAAACCTACAGTGCCAAGCATGTATTTCGCAAGGTCAAGACATTCCTTGAATTCTTCTTCAAGCTGGTCAGGTCTGATGATGTAATGACCCTCGGAGATAGTGAACTGACGGACTCTGATAAGGCCGTGCATCTCACCGGAATCCTCGTTACGGAAGAGTTTGGAAGTCTCTGTCAAACGCATGGGAAGATCACGGTATGATCTCTGTCTGTTGAGGAATACCTGGTACTGGAACGGACAAGTCATCGGGCGGAGAGCAAAGCACTCTTTGGTCTCGTCATCCTGATCAGCCTTGTCACCCATTACAAACATGCCGTCACGGTAGTGATCCCAGTGTCCCGATATCTTGTAGAGATCACGCTTAGCGAAATAAGGAGTCATTGTCAGCTGGCATCCTCTCTCCTGCTCAACGTCTTCTACCCAGCGCTGCAGAGTCTGGATAACCCTTGCACCCTTAGGGCAGATGATGGGAAGTCCCTGACCGATATAATCAACAGTCGTGAAATATTCCAGCTCACGGCCGAGCTTGTTGTGATCACGCTTCTTGGCCTCTTCAAGCCTGTCGAGGTGCTCCTTGAGCATTCCCTTATCAGGATAGCTTGTGCCGTAGATCCTGGTGAGCATCTTTCTGGATGAATCACCTCTCCAGTAAGCACCTGCAACAGAGATGAGTTTAAAAGCCTTGATAACGCCGGTGCTCTCTACATGAGGCCCTGCGCAAAGATCAGTGAAATCACCCTGCTTATAGAAAGAGATAACGGCGTCCTCGGGAAGGTCATTGATCAGCTCAACCTTGTAATCCTCGTTCTTCTCCTGCATGAACTTGATGGCCTCAGCCCTCGGAAGTTCAAATCTCTCGAGAGGCAGGTTTTCCTTAACGATCTTCTTCATCTCATCTTCAATGAGCTTCAGATCATCATTTGTAAAACCGCCCTCCTTATCGAAATCATAATAGAATCCGTCATCGATCGCAGGTCCAATGGCAAGCTTTGTCTCAGGCCATAACCTCTTAACTGCCTGTGCAAGGATATGGGAAGTAGTATGTCTGTAGTTCTTCCTGTCCTGCTCGTTGTTAAAATCAAACATCTTTATATCCTCCTTCAAAATTTTAAGCAATAAAAAAACCATGTTCCCAACACTTTGGGATGCATGGCTGCACGGTTCCACCCAAATTGCACGGCATAAGCCGTACCACTTAATTAGACTGTAACGGAGTCAACCGGCGCGGGTTACGGCAAGTGCCTTTACCCCTGCTGCTATCCAGGTTGTATATGAACGACAGTTCCGCGGGGCTTCCAGCCTGTGGCACCCGGTTCTCTGAGGACCTGCTACCGGTCATACGTGTCCTGAGTCAACGCATTTATTGTGAGTAGTTTACTACATAAAAAGTGTAAGTCAAGAGTAACAACAAAGATTATTTAAGCCTTCCGGGGTCATCTACGCCGGAGAAACTGTCGTACAGGATGATAAGATCATCACGCATCTGAAGGAAGATCAGTCCAAGATCCGGATCAAAGTGCTTGCCAAGCCCTTCCTTGATGATATCAAAAGCCTGATCGTAGCTCATCTGCTCCTTGTAATACCTCTTGCTCATGAGCGCATCGAAAACATCAGCCAGGGCCATGATCCTTGCCTCAAAAGGTATCATCCTTCCCCTGAGACCGTCAGGATAGCCTGAGCCGTCATATTTCTCATGATGATAATGAGCAACATTGGATGCGATCCTTACGAACTCCTTATCATCAACGTCAGCAAGGACCTGCTGCACGATCTCAGCGCCGACTGCTGCGTGGCGCTGCATCTCTTTATACTCTTCGTCAGACAGTGCTGATGTCTTGCGTAGGATCCTGTCATCAACGGCGATCTTACCGAGGTCATGAAGAGGTGCGGCATTGATCACGTTACTCCAGTAAGTCTCCGGCCTGTTGAACTTACCGCTGGCCTTGATGGCATCGACGAACAACTGGACTGTTGCACTCGTTCTGTTGATGTGGCCACCCGTGGAGTTGTCACGGGATTCGATCATGGACGCCATTCCCAGGATTACGGAACCTTGCAGGTTTTCTGCTCTCTTTGTCTGCCTCTCAGCTTCCTGCTTCAGCCTGACACCTGTATAGCTCAATTCGTTGATATAATTGATCTGTTCTGTCTCATCGATGACTTCGATGAGATAACCCATGATGACTTTCTTAAATCCGAATGTGATGGGAGTTAAGACACACTTGATGTGGATATTGTATTCAAGATTGCTCTCATTGATTATGAAGTCCTTGGAATACAAGCTGTTAGGCTTGATCGTTGACGAGAGTTTCTTGACCCACCTTAAGATCTCGTTAAGAGTGAAACTGTTCGTGATGATCGCAGTATCGACCCTTGTATCGCCAAGATCAGGGAAAAGGCTGATGGCTGCTTTGTTGCAGGCAGCAAGATTAAACCTGCTGTCGAGCGTAAAGTATCCTCTCTTCTCCTTCTCAGACAGGTTCTTCTGCACATTGGACGTGACGTCGTACAGCTGGAACTGTCTTGCTGTAGCAACGAGCGCGATCTCACAAAGGAGATATGAGAACGATACTACACTATGATTGATCTTGAACAGAGATGATGCTGCATATGCAAACAGTGTGATCAGGAAATACATCACGAAAGCGCTCATCGTCTTCCTTGACACAGTCTTCTTCTTGACGAGAACGTTTATGACAAAGAACACGCAGAGAGCTACTTCAACAAAAAGGACTCCCAATCTCACATAATAGCCTATGCCCGGCTCGTTATTGAGCTTCATGGGTGACATTGCATCATAGTATGAATACGAATAATAGAACCTGTATTTATATGACAGCAATATGGTCACATAGACGCCGGCATTCAGGATAAAAAGGATGAGATTTAGCCATGTGGGGGTCTTATTGCCGGTAAAATCAGAAATAATGAATACGAGTATCAAAGGCAGGAATATTCCGCCTATGTAAGCTATCGCATTGGCAAAAAGGCTACTCTGCAGGTCATCTGCAGCATCGAAGAAATAGTATCCTACATTGGTGACCGTTATGACAAATGAGGCAAGGATATATAAGGGGTTGATACCCTTACTGGCATTATGTATAAGATATACGGTGCAGATGGCGGACAGGACCGCTACTGCAAGCAAGCTATAAGTATACATATTAACCTCGCATTGTTATCTGATTTAATTTTACCATTTTCGCGCGAAAAACATATAATAATATAAAAAGTTTTCATTCGGGGGCATTATGACAAAAGATGATGTGCTGGCAATACTGATCAACTCGGACGGCTATATTTCGGGCGAGACCATAAGCAGCAGGATAGGTGTCACAAGAGCAGCCGTGAACGGAGCCGTCAAGGCACTGAAGACCGACGGATGCATCATTACCTCCGTAACTAACAGGGGCTATAAGCTCGAATCCTGCCCTGACAAGCTGTTTGCAGGCGAAGTCTATTCATATCTGGATGAACAGCGCAGGTCCTCCATAATCTGCGTTGCAAGTACTGATTCCACCAACAATATGCTCAAGGAAATGCTCAAAGACAGCCCGGTGTCCGGAACATGCATCATCGCAAACGAACAGACAGGCGGTCGCGGCAGGATGGGCAGGACTTTCATCTCCCCTCCTGATACCGGCATCTATATGTCGATGATCCTCAGGCCCGAAGGATCATTTACCGACATGAGCGAGATAACAGCCTGGACTGCAGTTGCCGTTCACAATGCGATCCTTAGCGCTTACGGCATCAATACTGACATCAAGTGGGTCAACGACTTGTTCCTGGGCGGCAAAAAGACAACCGGCATCCTGACAGAGCTCTCGATCGAGGGCGAGATCGGTGTCGTCAGCAATGTGATCGTGGGCATCGGGATCAATGTAAACCAGTCCCGTGACAGTTTCCCGGAGGAACTGCGTGACATTGCAACATCTCTGTCTGCCGGTTCAGGCACAGCAAAGCTTAACCGCGCCAGACTTGCCGCAGAAGTTATAAAAGAACTCGACAGGATGATGACATTATGGCCGCAAGGCAAGGAGCAATACCTTGAGACATACAGGAATTGCTGCCTTACCATTGGCAAAGACGTCGATGTCATCAACTATTCCACCGGTGTATCGAGACCGGGCAGAGCACTTGATGTCAACCCTGACTTCTCACTGAAGGTCATATTCGAAGACGGCCATACAGAAGATGTCAGGAGCGGAGAAGTCAGTGTCAGACGCAGATAAGGTCCTTGATCCTGTTGAACTTGCTCTCACCTATTCCGGACACATTCCTTATGTCTTCGATCTTGCCGAACCTGTGATCAGCCCTGTAACTGATGATCGACTTTGCAAGACTCTCACCGATCCCCGGAAGCGTCATAAGACCGGCCTGATCTGCCGTGTTGATGTTGACAAGTCCGTTGTTCACCTCAGAACTCAAGTTGCCCTGATCGTTGGATGGTTTTCTTAAGATACAGCTGTCGCCTTCATCGAGATTATCCTCGTTCGGAATGAACAGAGACATATTGTCATTGATCCTGTATACAAGATCCAGATGATCAAGAGCTGCTCCTTCAGTAAATCCGCCGGCAAGTTCTGCAACGTCATTAAGGATGATCCCCGGACTGACATTATATATCCCCGGGTTATTCACTTCCCCGCAGATGTAGACACTGATCTGTCCGGCTGCCGTTGCTGATGCCGCAGAAGATGCCACTGACGTAGCCGCAGTCTGCTGTTCCTGACCGGTGATCATTATGCCGCTGTGGTTGTTCTTTATGACAAACTTATACACGACCCCTGCTGCAACAATAAGTACAAAAGCCAGTATGTATTTAAGTGATGTAGCGGGGTGTTTTTGTGACCCCCGGTTCATGATCAGCTCCTGTCGACGAACTTGATCTCGATGTCTTTGCCGAGAGCCGCTGCAAGCTTGATCATTATTCCAATCGACAGATTGAACTTGCCGTTCTCGATCCTGGCGATATTAGCCCTCTCGACATTTGCCATCTTAGACAGCTGTGTCTGCGACAGTTCCTTCTCCTTGCGGAGCTCTCTTAAGTTTGCTCCGAACATGACTCTTCCAGTGTGCTGTACATCCTCGATAAGGATATTGGCGCCGTTAATGTCTGTAATGTAATCCTGCTTCATATGCGCTCCTTAATCCGTGTCCTATTGGACACATTATATTACGGCGAAAGAGAGGATTCAACACTAAAAATGCTTATTTTCCTAACATAGATTTAAGGTCTTCAATAAATCCCTTGTAATCATCAGGAAGTTCAAGATCAGGCTTGTCATCAATGGCCATACCCAAGGAAGATGTGTTATCTAACACTTTTTGCATCTTATCAGGGATACTCAAAGCACGTTCAATGCAGTATTCAGCACTGTTATAATCATTATTCTGCAGATACAAGGCAATCGATATCCTGAGCATTTCCAGGTAATCAACATATTCATCTTTGCTATACTTACTGTAACCGATCGCTTTTTCCTTGTAATCGATCATTCGCTTTATATCGCCTTCAGCAAAAGCAATCCTGGCTTTCGCGTTATTGGCAAGAGAAGCATTTGCATTACGGGCCAGAATGCTGTCTGCGATCTTTTCCAGTGAAGCATCATCAAGATCAGTTGTAAGAAGTTTGTTCTGAATCTCTGTATAACCCGGATGCATAGATAAGGCACTTTTGTAATTGCCACAGTAACCAAGAAACGAAGAAATACCAAAATACAAAGAACCTAAGCACAACACTGCAGAAACTATAGATACTGCATACCTTAAGATATGTGAATATGACTTTATCTCTTTCTCCTGCTTGCACATCAACGATATCGCAGCAAGCGTAAAAGCCAGGAATTGCATATCAAGATCAAAGACCATATGCAAAGCAATAAAGATCAACATTACTCTGATCTTTTTATCAGCTTTGATTAGAGCTCTGATAAATGAGGCAATGACTGCTATTCCGGGAATCAATCCAATATCTAGGAATACCTGCAGAAGATCATTATGAACATGGATAACACTGTAGACTCCTGTCTGAAATGCCCCCTGTGTATAGTAATAACCGTAGTAACCCAGTCCAAAAGGATTCTTAAGAATAACCGGCAAAGCATCACAATAATATAGAAGTCTTCCCTTCAGAGTGCTGTTTTCAGTGATCGAAGTGAAGATCCTGGTAACTGAACCGTTATTGCCGATGATCAAATAAAGGATTGCTAAGGATATCAAAACAGCGCCCATTGAAGCAAGGATTATTATCTTTACCTTCCGTTCTTTTACCGTAAAGACAATATAGAATGCATAGAACACTGCAAGTACTATAACAGCTCTGCTTCCGGATAGAACGATTCCGGCCGTCAGTATGGTCATCATTATCCATTCTCTGATCATAAGCTTATCAGATGACAAAACGATCATGATACCTACTAGCAGGAACATCGCATAAACATTGGGATATTCAAAGAATCCGCCAAATCTTCCTCTGACGAAGATATGTCCCTTCATGCTTTCGAAAAAGGCCAAAGGAATGCTTATCAAAGTCATAACAGCGCCGGAATAAGGAAGAAATCTAAGAAGCTGTAACGGTCTTATCTCCCCTGTCTGATCTATAGCAAGAACAAATAGAGGCAACGGAAGAAACTTCACAAATCCCAGCAGAGCCATGCCACTGTCTACCGCCCAGAAGTAACTTAGCAAGTAGAATAGAGGGATCAATAGTGCCATGATCAAAACAGTTTTCGATCTGATAACCAAAACGCGCCTGGTGACCAGTGCAACAACGATCATAACAACGAGGAACGACGAAACAATAGCAGACTGCCACTCATAAAAGACGCCGGTAATAAAGGGTATTACCGCTATAAACAGCTGCAAGATCCTGACATAGATATCCGTTGTTCTATTAGTGAAAACCATAACGAGATTATAGCATAGGTGAAAGCCATAAATAACGGCCATCCCTCAAGGGACGGCCGTTGCATTTCTTTTCAAGCATCAAGGATTCTTGCAAACACCGTTCTTATCAAACTTGTAAGTTTTCTTACCGATCTTAAGCGATTTTCCCTTCACCATCTTTGCATTAGAACCAAAGTAATACCATTTCTTACTCTTCTTGATCCATTTCTTCGTATAAGCTGTGCCATCTTTCTTCAGATAATACCAATCAGAACCGGCTTGCTTCCACCCCGACTTCTGCATCACACCCTTTGCAGAGAATACATAGTACTTTTTACTGATCTTCTTTGCACCTGTTACCATAAGACTTGTTGTCTTATCGAAATAGTACTTTTTCTTGCTGATCGTCTTCCAGCCTGTAACAGCTCCGTCCTGTGTGAAGTAGTACTTTGTACCGTCAGGATTCTTGTACCAGCCTGTCTTCAGAGCACCGGAATCAGCAAACCAGTAAAGCTTCTTGCTGATCTTCTTAATGCCTGTCACCATCACTCCGGTCTTCTTATCAAAGTAATACTTAGACTTCTTGGAGTCTTTCTTGATCTCCTTCCAGCCCTTCACCATCTGACCGTCAACAAAATAGAACTTATCGTAACCATTTGAGACCCAACCCTTATCAGGCACATCAATAGCCACAGTTGTGATAATGATAACAAGATCATCTGCAGGCTGAGCGATCTCATAAGTTCCTGTCTTTGAGATCTCAAGATCTTCTCCGTTAACAGTTATTGATTCGATCTTATTAAGTCCGATAGGTCTTACCGTAAGATTATAAACAGTTCCTACAGTAGCATCTTCAGAATTCTCAATACCTTTAACCGTGACTGCATCGCTGTCGTACTGAACATCAACGGAATACTTAAGGGGCTGGAAAACGCCTCTTACCTTTACACCGCTGGCAGGCATTGTAAACTTGCCGTCTTTAACGTTTACACGATGCCCAAAAGCATCTTCAACGTTATAGAACGAGAATTTGTAACCCTCTTCAGGAACATTATTCAGTTCAACGGTGTCTCCCATATGGGCAGTATCAACGGAAGATGTTACTTTACCTCCGTCTGATTTTATAATCTCGATCTTGTAATCTGCCAATTTGACAGATGCCGAGATGATAACAGGTGATTCCGGCATAACAAAGCAGTAATCAAGACCGTCACCACTATAGGCAACATCAGCGCCGGCCGTCGTCTTGACAGTAAAAGAATCAAGTTCATAACCATCATCGGGAATGAAATTGAAGTTGACCTTATCACCCGGCTTTGCTGTTGTTTTATCAAGGTGAGTTGAACCATTGTCAAAAGCGTTAGCTATTATTGCGTACTCCTGTCCCATAAAATGGACCTTAGCATTATTAACAACCTGTGCTATAGGACGGCCGTTATGAGATAGCACATCAGATCTGTTATATATAGAATCTGTAGAGATGCTATACCACTCAGTTTCAGTTCCTCCAAAATACACGTCTTTAAGATCTGTGCATCCATCAAAAGCGGTATCGTCAATTCTCTTAACTGAATCAGGAATTGTAACAGACTCTAAAGATTTGCAAGATGCAAATGTACTGTATTCAATTTCTTTAACACCTGCAGGTATCTTAACAGACTCCAATCCTGATCCTTCAAAAGAATAGCCTTCAATTTTCTTTACAGATGAAGGGATATCCAACTTCTTAAGAGACGAACAACCATAGAAAGACAGATACTCAAGTGTTGTTACGCCGTCAGGAATATTAACATCATTTAAACTCTTACATCCACGGAACATACCCCAGTTGATATTGTCACGACCTTTTTGAACTTTTGCTGTTTTCAAAGATTCATCACCAATTACAACAGTCTTATATGTGGAAGGGATATTGATCGAGCTGATATTGGTACCTTGCAGGTAAAGCATATCAATTTTTGAAGGAAGTGATGAAACCAAATCACTCATGTCCACACCCCAATCAATCCGGAATTCTTTCATTTCATCTGGCAAAGAAAGTGTCTCAAGTTTAGGAAGACCATCAATATTTAGATTATCTATGCTGTCACATTCCAACCTAGTTAAATCAGGGCAATCGGAGATGCACAAAGAGTCAATTCCTTTAGGAATGCAATCGGTTGAAGTAATTGCAAATTGGTAGATACTAACATCGGAAAAACTTCCATCACCGAAGTCAATACTGTCAGTGTTATTAAACCGAAGAAGACTAATGCTGGCATGAATAGACTCATCATCAAGTCTGTTAAGAACGACTTTCTTCGCATTGAGATGCTCATTTGCATCAAAATCGTTTATTCTGGAAGATGCATAATAGTTTAAAACGACTTCGTTTGCAGACTCGAGAACATCGTCAGATAATCTCCACAAACAACAGTCATTATAGTTTTCATCAAGTGGTGTGATCTCAAGTTTACCATCTGAATCTAATGTCCAACTGTATTCGTATTCTACTGCACCAGAACTCACTATCGTCGAAGCAAACACCACATTCGAAGACAAAGCTGTCAGCAACATAACTGAAGCAACAGCACCCGATAACGACTTGATAAACTTGTTCATCTTGATTTCTCCTTCAGATCATTCCTTCACAGAACTCTTGGAAGCCCAGAGCATCTCAAGGTTATAATTAGCCCTCTCTTCAGGATGGAAGATATGAACTACAACGTCTTTGTAATCGAGAAGCAGCCACCTGTCACCTGATCTTCCTTCGATGTGGTCAGGATAGAGCTTGTATTCATTCTTGAGAACATACTCGACTTCGTCAGCCAGAGCCTTGATCTGTGTCGTGGAATTACCGCTGGCAATGATAAAGTAGTCAGCAAGTGTCGTCTTGTCCTGTACATCGATGAGTTCGATGTCGATACCCTTCTTCGAATCAAGGATCTCCGTGATCCTGGTTGCAAGTTCTTTTGATTCCATAAAGCCTCCAAATATATTGATAATCTGATTATAGCATAGATCAAAGACCGAGATCACTCATAAAATCAAGCGTCACCGGATGTATGGCTCTACCCTTGCGCTTAAACTTATCTGCCACCGATAATACGCAGAGCTTAAGTGATGCATCAAGGTCAGATGGCGCAAGTCTCCTCATCTCAGTCAGGTCCGTATAAGTCCTGGACGGTTCGATCTTATCTGCGAGATAAACGATCTTATCGAGAATTGTTGCACCGCCCCTTCCTGTCGTATGGTAAGTGATCGCATCAAGGATCTCCTTATCGTCTATGCCGAACATCGTACGTGCCATGTAAGCTCCGGCCGGTGAATGCAAAAGCTTGTCATCGACAAATAGATCTCCGCACACGGCCTTTGCCATCTTCTTCTGTTCATCCATGGGAAGCTCCTTGGCACAATCGTGGAGAGTGCCGGCGATAAGCGCCTTATCACAGTCCTCGCCATGATCATGAGCAAGCTTTGCTGACAACAGGCCGACATTCAGAGTATGAAGCAGGCGCTTACCTGACAGATAGGGATAAAGCTTAACTGCATGATCGTAGAACTTCATACAAGCCTCATCTGAACAATGATCGAGTGCTTTTACCGTATTATAGATATCGTGGGTTGCGATAAACTCCTGAACAACCCCGGGCAGCTTATCATATGCCCCTTCCATCTTGATCTCAGATGAAGCCTGATCCACGCCGCTCATCTCGAAAGTGGCGATGTCGCACCCGAACAGGCTCTTAAGCCTTGCTCCCTGTTCGTATATGTCGGTATCATCACCTGCGCGCTTTGCGACGAGCAAAGCAACATAAGATAAGATCTCTTCTGGTTTATACCACTTGTCGAACGTCGGAAGGATATCAGACCCGCACAGCCAGAAGAACTGATGACGCTCAGCAGCTGCTTCACCTGATATGCCGTTCTTCATCAGGAAAGGTATGATAAAGCTGTCACTTACAACCTTCCTGACAGTATTTACGGTATAAGATATTCCTTCAAAACCGAATTCAACATCGCTGACAAAGACATTTTCCTTAAAAGTATCACTGATGACCTGCCTGGTCATATAATACCTGTAAGGGGCGGGGATCAGGATACGTCCACGCTTGAAACTATTATTCACGGTAGGAATGACAATAACGATATCACAGGTCCCAGAGCCTAAGGAATCCCTGATGAGTTCGATATGTCCATAGTGAACCGGATCGAATGAACCGCCGAACAGAGCGATCCTCATATCAGCCTAAAGTCCTTCCGATATCAGTCCTGTAGTGCATGTCCTGGAAGCTGATCTTCTTAACGCCTTCGTAAGCACCGTCGATAGCTTCATCAAGCGTGTCACCCTCATCATATACGCAGAGGACACGTCCGCCGTTTGTTACGATCTTGCCGTCATTCAGGGCTGTACCTGCCTGGAAAACAAGCTTGCCGCATGTATCGATGCCGGAGATCTCATATCCCTTCTTATAGCTCTCAGGATAACCTCCGGATGCCATGACAACGACGCATGAACACTTTTTCTTCCACTTGATATCCATCTTATCTAATGTTCCGTCGATAGTTGCATTGATGATGTCGATGAAGTCTGTCTCGAGGAGCGGCAGGATCGCCTGTACTTCAGGATCACCAAACCTGCAGTTATACTCAACGACCTTAGCACCGTCCTTTGTGAGCATAAGACCAAAGTAGATAACGCCCTTGAACGGTCTTCCCTCAGCCTTGAGTGCTTCAACAGTAGGCTGGATGATCGTAGATCTGATCTTCGCCATATCTTCATCTGTAAGATCGGCACCGGGTGTAACTGCACCCATACCGCCCGTATTAAGACCTTCATCGTGGTCATAAGCTCTCTTGTGGTCTCTTGAGGAGATCATGGGAACAGCGATATTACCATCGGAGAAAGCAAGGATCGTGAGCTCAGGTCCTACCATGCATTCCTCGATAACGACAGTGGAACCGGCATCGCCGAACTTCTTGTCGCCCATCATCTGATGAACGGCTGTCTTTGCTTCTTCCAAAGTCTGTGCGATGATAACGCCCTTACCAAGTGCCAGACCGTCGCACTTCAATACGATGGGCATCTCCTGAGACTCAAGATACTCACATGCCTTGGCCTCATCGTCAAAAAGCTCGTACTTGGCCGTAGGGATGTTGTACTTTTTCATGAGGTTCTTGGAGAAAGCCTTGGATGCCTCGATTATAGCAGCCTTAGCAGACGGACCAAACGCCCTGATGCCATTATCATTAAGCTTATCAACAAGTCCTAATGCCAGCGGATCTTCAGGAGCGACTACAACAAGATCAAACTTGTTGTCCTTGGCATAATCAACGATCTTATCCACTTCAGTAGCCTTGATCGGAACACATGTGGCAATGGAAGCGATGCCGCCGTTACCGGGACAGCAGTAGAGTTCATCAACTCTACCCGTCTGCTTGAGCTTCCAGCAGATAACATGCTCTCTTCCGCCGCTGCCTACTACTAATACTTTCATTCGTATAACCTCCGGATATCAATACTTTCAATGATATAAGTCTAAAACGATCAACTGCATCAGTTTCCGCCGCCAAAGAGCTTTGCAAGAGGTCCGACAACATTTGCAAGGTCATCGATGGCCTGATTGAGCTTGGCGATATCGATCTTATTGATCTCAGTAAGAGCGCTGTTAACAGACTCCGTATTATCAACTACGACACTGTTTACATTTGAAGTCATCGTGTCAATACCGCTCAATGTGGTCTGCGCCTGCTCTATAGTTACCTGTGCATTCTCTACCATTACCGTACAATCCTTGAGGGCTGAATCGATATTGTTAAGAGAGTTGATCGCAAACGGGATAAGTATGGCAAAAGCGATCGCAAACACAGCAGCGATCGTAAAACCTGATACCGCTGCAAGAAGGCCGCGTCTTGCGTCCTTCTCCTGAGCCTTGAGCATCTCAACGAGCAGATCGTGATCTGTCATTTCAGCATAATTCTTTGCCATAGTGTATCCCTCCTACAGATTTTCGAAAGTATTAGTGATGGAAGAGCCTGATCTTCGTGAATGCCATAGCGATATCATACTTGTTGCAAGTCATGATGACATGGTCGTCACGGATCGAACCACCGGGCTCGGCAATATACTTAACGCCGCTCTTGTGAGCTCTCTCGATATTGTCACCAAACGGGAAGAAAGCATCAGAACCAACGGAAACGTCCGTATTCTTTGCGATCCACTCCTTCTTCTCTTCTCTTGTAAGAACTTCAGGCTTAACCTTAAAGAGTGTCTGCCATGTGCCTTCAGCCAATACATCCTCGTACTCTTCAGAGATATAAACATCGATCGTGTTGTCCCTGTCAGGTCTTCTGATGTCGTCAACAAACTGAAGTCCCATGACCTTAGGGTGCTGTCTGAGCCACCAGTTATCAGCCTTGTTGCCTGCAAGCCTTGTGCAGTGAATCCTGGACTGCTGGCCGGCACCGATACCGATCGCCTGACCGTCCTTAACATAGCAGACTGAGTTGGACTGCGTGTACTTAAGCGTGATGAGGGCGATAAGAAGGTCGATCTTCTTATCGTCAGGGATAACCTTATTATCGGTTACGACATCAGAGAGCATCTCTGAATCGATCTTAAGGTCATTTCTGCCCTGCTCGAAAGTAACGCCATAAACCTGCTTGCGCTCGATAGCCTGGGGAACATAATCCGTATCGATCTTGATAACGTTATATGTACCCTTCCGCTTTGTCTTGAGGATCTCAAGAGCCTCATCTGTATAATCAGGAGCGATGATGCCGTCTGAAACCTCTCTGGCGAGCATCTTTGCGACGATGGCATCACATGTATCAGACAGAGCTACGAAGTCACCGTATGAAGACATCCTGTCTGCGCCTCTTGCCCTTGCATAAGCAGCCGCGATAGGAGACAGCTCACCGAGATCATCAACGAAATAGATCTTAGCTTCTGTATCGGACAGGGGACGTCCTACGGCAGCTCCTGCGGGAGAGACATGCTTAAAGGAAGTTGCAGAAGGCAGGCCTGTGGCAGCCTTAAGTTCCTTAACGAGCTGATAACCGTTGAACGCGTCCAGAAGATTGATATATCCGGGCTTGCCGTTCAAAACTGTGATGGGTAATTCAGAACCGTCTTCCATGAAGATCCTGGAAGGCTTCTGATTAGGGTTACATCCGTACTTGAGTTCCATTGCGTTTGCCATGTCTGCACCTCACATTAAGTATTTTTATTTATGATCCTGACATCGCTCTCACCGGTTGCGATATCAGTATAGTTAACGTATAAGGAAACCTTATTGTCAGCATTAAGGCTCTCCCAGATCTCACTTGTGAACTCATTGATCTTATCGGGGATCTCAACTTTCTCAGGTTCGCCTGTAAAGCTGGGCAAAGGACTGCCGTCACCCATGTATGTATGGATGAACCTTCCCTCGCCGCTGATGGGAGCAAAGTACTGGTAAGTAAAACGCTCGCAGGAATCAGGATTGCCTTCTGATGACTTAAGGATGCTGAGCTCATAGCCGTACTTGCCGTCTGCGAAATGCATGATGCCGGAGATCCTCGGAGTATAGTTAGGAGCATCGTCCTCGAACTCCCTTGTTCTCAAAGCCTCTTCGAAAGTCTTGCCCTCAGCGACAAAATCCCTGATCGTATCAGTCTGGTCACCATTCGTAACGATAAGATCGCTTCCGATCTTCCTTACAGGATGATAGATGATAAGATGGGGATCGGTCAGGAGAGAAGGATCGAAGGCCTCTGTCTTGATCCCGTCTTCAGTAGCTGTAAAGACACGGTTACGTGAATTAACGCTCCTGCCCATAATGAAGTAAGCTGTAACAGCATACTTGCCGTTCATCGACTTGCCGATAACGATACCCCTTCCGGGATAAGATGTCTTGCTGAGTAATCCGGACAGATTTTCAATTGCCATAATTCTTCACTCCTTAACGCATGCAATATTATTCTCTATTGTAACCTTACCGTCAGCGATAAGCCTTATCGCCTTGGGTAAAATAACCTGTTCACACTCCTTCATGATGCGCTGCTGCAGGATCTCAGGCGTATCGCCCGGAAGGACTTCAACAGACTTCTGAAGGATGATGGGACCTTCATCATAGTTCTCGTTCACATAGTGCACAGTAGCACCGGACACCTTGACACCTCTGGCCAAAGCAGCCTTATGCGGCTTGATCCCGTACATACCGGCCCCGCAGAAGCTCGGGATCAAAGCTGGATGGATATTGATTATCCTGTTGGAATATGCCTTTACGGTCTTCTCACCTAACAGTGACAGATAACCGGCAAGAACAATGAGTTCAGCACCGGACTTCTTCACCGTATCAAGAACTGTCTGATCCCATTCATCTCTTGAAGCAAAATCCTTCACGGAGAGAACTGTTGAAGGGATGTCATGATCCTTGGCTCTCGTCAGCGCATATGCATTACCGTTAGATGCAACGACAAGACTGATCTCAACGCCTGCAAGATAACCGCTGGCGATGTTATCTATAATGGCCTGAAGGTTTGTTCCGCCTCCTGATACAAAAACCGCGATCTTCATGATCATTCTCCTGCTTCTTCAGACTTGCCGGCAACAAAATCGCCGTCAAAGCAAGCAGAACACTGCTTACAGTGGATATCCTTAAGAGAAGCCCTCAATGACTCAAGGCTGATATATCCGAGGGAATCAGCACCGATGAGGTCACGTATCTCTTCTGTAGTCTTGGTATGGGCAGGAAGATCCTGTACCCTGTCTGCATTAACGCCATAGCAGCATGCAAACTTGACCGGTGGGGATGCGAGTCTCAGATGTACTTCCCTGGCACCGTTCTCACGCATGAACTTGATGATATGCTTTGTGGTGGTACCTCTTACGAGGGAATCATCAACGATACAGATGCTCTTGCCCTTAACAGCACTCTTGAGCACTGAGAACTTCATCCTTACGGCGAGTTCTCTCTGACCCTGCGTACTCTTGATAAATGTTCTTCCTACATATCTGTTCTTCAGCAGGCCCATTCCGAAAGGAACTCCCAATGAATCAGCATATCCCAAAGCAGCGGCATTACCCGAGTCAGGAGCTCCGATAACCAGATCACAGCTGCATGGCTGTTCCTTGGCAAGAGCCTTGCCGGCATTGTATCTGGATTCAAAGATCTCAGTTCCGTCGATAGTGCTGTCAGGTCTTGCTACATATACATATTCAAAGATACATACATGACCGTCAGCAACTCTGTCGGCCTTATCATCAAAGAAGAGCGAAGATACGCCCTCATCCGAGATGGAGATTATCTCACCGGGTTCAATATCCCTGATAAACTCTGCACCGATCGCATCGAAAGCGCATGACTCAGATGACAGGAAGTACCTCTCGCCTGTCCTGCCGAGAGCCAGAGGCCTTAAGCCGTGGGGATCCCTGACACCGATCAGCTTGTTCTCGGTCATGAAGATCATGGAATAGACGCCCTTGATCTGCTTCATGCTGGCCAGAATGGCGTGCTCACAGTCATCAGTCGTGATCCTGTTGCGCGAGAAAAGCGACAATATGAGCTCTGAATCTGTTCCTGACTGGAAGATCGCACCCATATTCTTGAGTTCATCCCTGAGAGAATCACTGTTGAGGATAACGGAATCACAGGTAAGACCTATGTTTCCGACCCTGGACTTGATCAATACGGGCTGGATGCCGTCTGCACCCATTGCCTTGTCAGAGCCGCCCCTGGCATGACCGATACCACAAAAACCGGGAAGAGCCGACAAAGTAACTTCATCGAAGATATCAGATACCATTCCCATCTGCTTGTGGACCAGGAAAGATCCGTTATCATTCACAGCGATACCGGCAGACTCCTGTCCGCGGTGCTGAAGCGAGAAGACACCGTAATACATGTCTTTCGCAATGTCCATCTTGCCTGTCCTGTCAAAACTACCAAATACTCCGCTCATAACAACCTCACATCTCGTTTATTTTTGTCTGGAGCCTTGCATCCCTCTGTTCAACAGAAGCTGCAAGTGACTCTTTATATTCAGAAAGCTTGAGCGACAGAGCTTCATCACCCAGAGCAAGGATCTGACAGGCAAGTATGGCCGCGTTGGATCCGCCGTCTATGGCTACAGTGGCGACCGGGATGCCTGTAGGCATCTGGACTGTCGCATAGAGCGCATCAACACCGTTAAGAGCACCGCCCTTGCAGGGGACTCCGATAACGGGAAGCACTGTATTGGCAGCAAGCACGCCTGCAAGGTGTGCGGCAAGTCCTGCAGCTGCGATTATAACACCAAAGCCGCCGTCCTTTGCACCTGAAGCAAGTGCGATCGCCCTGCCGGGAGTCCTGTGAGCCGAAGCAACGTGAGCCTCAAATTCAACACCGAACTGCTTCAGGAGCTTAAAACAACCTTCCATGACGGGAAAATCCGAATCGGATCCCATAACAACAAGAACCTTCTTACTCATAACCGTTCTCCATTCAATTATTATTCATCCTCCTGGGACCATCCGAGCCTGGACAGCACCCTGTAATACTTCTCGCTGCCCCACTCATAAGGCACGGGGCAAAAATCATTACCGACAGAACTAGTCTGACAGAAAGGAATGCATGTGAGTCTATAGTCTACACAATTTCCGGACTCAGAGTCCATTACAAATTTACATTGTAATATTACAGAATCCGGATCTGACAGCCAGAGATTCCCGCCAAAGCAGAAATTCGAGATGCTGTAAGCTATCCACTTGCCGTTATACTTCTCGATGGGCTGCAGTCTGTGAGGATGACCGCCTACAACAATATCTACTCCGTGATCGATCAGGTTATGGCCAAGATAAATCTGCTTGTCATTTGGAAGATACTTCGCCTCATCGCCCCAGTGAGCCGTAGCGATGATGATGTCACAGCCCTTCTCCTTGAGTTCACTGATCCTGGCATATGCAAGATTGATATTGTCCCAGTCACAGATACCGAACATACCGATAGTGTAATCACCTACCTGGTAAGTTGCCGCAGTATTCTGGTCGCTCCATGTGATACCGGCACAGTACAGATTGAAGGTCGTATCGCTGTATCCCTTATCATAGAAGTCCATTGTATGATTATTTGCCAGGTTCACCGCATCGATGCCGGCAGTCGTCAGCATCTTAAGGTTCTCGGGAGGCATAGCGAAAACAAACTCCTTATCCTTATGCTCCGTTGCAGCAGTCACGGCGCCTTCAAGATTTGCTATCGTCAGATCATCATCCTTAAAGATGTCCGAACAGTTCTTGAAGCAGTAATTCATATCATTATCCACCACATACTCAAACGACTTCTCGCCGCCCGTGCTCTTCGCCTCGGAGCATAATGTTATATCTCCGACAAACGATACGGTAATGATATCCTGCATCTTTGCAGTCGTGGTGGGAGCAGAACTTGAGTCTTCAGTACTCTCGGAAGGATCAGTATCTTCGCTCGTGTCAGGACCGCTGATATCTGTAATCTCAGAAGAGTCCGGAGCAGGTGAAGTCTCAGACTGTCCGGATTCCTCAGTTTGCAGCAAACAACCCATAACACTCATGGAGATGGAGAAGATGCCGATCAAAGATAATAAACTTAATAACCTCTTATTACTAACCATACTATGACAGTTTATCACTCCTTGTCGAGAAGTATATCCCTAATAAACAATCCGGAGTCAGAAATAAACTCGTCACACCAGTGGCCTGCAAACTTCTCGGCAACTGTAAGGATCTTGGATCTGAACTTAAGTGCATTGGAAGACTCGGCTGCCGAACCGCCGATGGACCAGTTGCACCAGCTGATGTTATGCTCCTTCATGAAATCGATCCACTCACGTGTCTCATCGAGATAGAGCTGACCCTTACCTGAATCAACTGTCGTTCCCCATTCGGTTACAAAGATCGCAATACCGTTCTTATTTGCTTCAAGTATCTTGTCTCTGTACTCCTGGCCGTGAGAACCGGCATAGAAATGGAGAGTATACATAAGGTTGTCACCCTTAAGAGGGCTCTTGGAAGCTATATCGACATCGCGGCTCCATGTCGGAGTGCCGACAACGATGATATTATCGGGGTCATTAGCCCTGATCGCCTTGATGACCTTCTTGGCATAAGGCTTGATGCAGTCCCAGTCAACGGGCTTGTCAGGATCGTCGTATCTTGTCTTGTTGGGCTCGTTGCAGATCTCATAGATGATATTCGGGCAATCCTTATACAGTGCCGAGATGCGCGAGAAGAAATCAACAGCCTCATCAGTATGCTTGTTAGGGTCACCGTCTATGAGAATATGCCAATCAACGATCACATAGACTCCCTGCTTGATGCAGAGATCAACGTCCTTGCAGATCTCATTGAAATACTTCTCAGGAGCTGCCGTATAGTTATCGACATCGCCTTCAGTTGCCATAGCAAGCCTTATGATGTCGCATCCCCAGTCTTCAGCCAGTGTCTGGACGGTAGCTGCGCTGACAAAACTGCCGCAGCCGTTGAGCATATATGTGCTCATACCGCGAAGCTGGACCTTGTCACCATGTTCGTCAACCATGTCAGTACCCTTGACAGACAGCTGTCCATGAACTTCAACGGGCTTTACGGTAACCTTTGCAGTACTTGTGGGACCCTTGGAAGGAGTAGTCTCGGTCGTCACGACCGGCTCAGTCTCCTCAGGGGTTGTCTCAGTCGTTGTAGTCGTAGCTTCTGTTGAAGGAAGCGTCTCATCCGGGAGCTTCGTTGAACAGGAAGAAAAAACACTGGATGCCATGAGAAAAGCAAGGATCAAAGCAGTCATTCTGCGGATCTTGGGATGTGACATAGGCGGACCTCTCAAAAAATATTATGAATTCTTTTCTTTATAGTGATATTATAAAACAAGTTATTCAATTAACCTAACACGAATTGAAGATTTTATGAATCGCAACTTGTGCATGTTGCCATATTGTGTTCACAATTTATATACTTTTTGTTAAAATCATTCGTGTTAGTTTACTTTTATAATATATTTAGATCATAACTTTAGGAGCGGATCTATGGCACGAATTGATGCAATCAGAGAGAAAATACAGAAATTAGGCAGAAAGCAGAAGCTTGATGCCCTGATAAAGTACGCTTCCGACGGTGATGATATGATAAGAGCAGAAGTTGCAATTGCGATGGGAATGATCTCGACTTATGAGTCCGGCATGGCTTTGATCCCGCTTTTGAGAGATTCTTCTCCAATGGTAAGAGCTGCAGCAGCTACTTCTGCAGCAGACATCAACGCCAAGCACTGTGAAGAATATGTTAAGAAGCTGGCTTTTGCTGACTCAGACCCTAACGTAAGGAATGTGGCGAAGGCTGCTTTCGACAGGCTTAAGACAAGCGTTGTCTGATGTCTGACAAGATCTGATAACATAACGGCTGCCTCAGATGAGACAGCCGTTTATTTTTTCCCTTGATATACGCTTAAACCCGGATCAGTTAATGGAATATACAGTAACCGATATGGTCTCAGGAAGCTGCTGCTCGATTCTGAAGTATACTGAGGAATCCTTGGCCTGAACGACTACGGGAAGCTCTACCACACCGATCTTGGAGCCGTCAAGCGAAGAATAATCAACAGAGGCTATAATGTCAGATGAAGACAGCGACTGAATGGTATTCTGACGTCCTACTACCGTAAGGTCTATCGAATCGATAGGATATGATACATCGATATTCTCCGGCGTATCTGTCGAAGAATAAGATATTGGAACATTGATGGTCTTGCTGACAACAGGGTTATTATTGACCTGGATGTACATCCACAGACCGATCGAGAACAAAAGTGAGATTACTAAGTAAGCAACTCTCTCAATGGCACCTACTCTCTGGGCATTAGACACTTCCTCTGCCTCGCGGGTCTTCAGATTGACTTGTACAGGGGAAGCTCCCGCTGTCTCAGAGGCGGTCGTATTGACATTCTGCGATACGGCAGGCTGTGCAGTTACGGCAGCTGCTGCAGTATCAGAGGCAGTCTCTTTTGTCTTCTCGAGGATATCAGGATCTGGTTCGCCGGTCTCGATCTCAACAGCCCTGGGAGCCTTCCTGACCTCAACGTTCTTATGTTTCCTGAACTTGCTGATGACCTTGCCTATGCCCTTCTTCGAATGCTCGTACTCACCTGCACCAAGCAGATAAGAGAGGTTTGCTTCAAGCTCCTTCTCATCTAGCATCTCAAAAAGCATTCCGTTGACAGCGATCGAGCAGCGTCCGCGCTCTTCAGAGACAACTACCGCAACAGTGTCACCCATCTCGCTCGCGCCTACAGCCGCTCTGTGCCTTGTTCCACTCCTCTCAAGGTTATGCATAGTAACCGACAGTGGCACATGGCATCTTGCAGCAATGATCTTGCCATCCCTGATCAGGAGTCCGCCGTCATGCATGGGCGAACCTTTATAGAATATGGACTGAAGGACAGAATTGGTTACCGTAGAATCGAACTTGACTACATTCTCCTGAGTTAAGAGTTCATCGAGTTTTGTAGTACGTTCGATGAGGATCAGTGCTCCTGTGTAAGTCTTGCACATCTCCTTACAGGCAAAGCAGATCTCATGGATAAGCGATGACAACTGCTTCTCGTCCTGGTTCTCGTTGCCGACCTTGAAGAAATCCTTGATGGATCCGGATCTGAGACCGACAGTCTCCAATGCTCGCCTGAACTCAGGCTGGAACAGGATTATGAAGAAGAACGCAAATACGTAGAGCAACCTGTTGAAGAGGAATCCGACCATCTGCAGACCCAAGAAGGAACACAGGATAACAAAGAAGAGTATCAGGATAATACCCTTGATGAGCTGCCAGGCTCTTGTCTGTCTGAGGAACATGATGATCCAGAAGAACAGCATCGTGACAAAGACGATATCGATGATATATCTGACGATGTCCCAGGGACCGCCGAAGAAAAGATATCCGTCACCAAGGCTGGCAACGAGTTCTCTGAAAAATTCAACTATCTGCGATAAGATTGAATCTTCGCCCATATCTTCCTCCGGTCAAATGCTTATTCTAAAATTATAACATAATGAACTATGTTGTTTCACTCAATTGCGTGGCATTTTTGCCGTTCTCGAGTTCTTCCATGTACTGAACATATGTAAGAGCCGTATCAGATCCCTTCATGGCCGTACCGAGGATGACAAAAGCGACATTGTTGATTCGCGTCTTAAGCAAGTCTCCCTCTTCAGTCTTCAGGATCGGATCAAGCCTTGTCATGGAATCAAGGAATGTCCCTCTGACCATACCCTCGAAATCCTGCAGCTCAAGGTTCTTCGTGTCATGCATGTCCTTGATCGCGTCAAAGTTGTAATCAAAACTGTCAAAAAAGACCACCGGGATCAGATTGTTGTCAAAAGGCACATAATCAGACTTATTCTCCGATATCTCACTGTAAACATCCTCGGAGCCGTCATTATTAAAGTCCTTCCTTATGCCTGACTCGTTGTAGAGAAGATTAAATCCGTTTACCGAATACAGGGAATTCTCATAACAGACGTCATAAGCCTGATAGAGCTTACGTCTGAGTGAATACTTGCGTCCCGGCAGAAGAGAACTCATCCCGCTGCTCGCATAGATCTTATCTCCTGCATAGATGCTGTCTATGCAGAACATCGCCTCGAGCTTGGACTTAACATCAGGGGTGAGCGCATTGAAGAAAGACTTCGCCCCGGCATAATCGTCAGAAGATGCTCCAAAGGCGACAAATATCACGTTATAAGCCATATTACTGTAGTTTGGGAGTTCCCGGGCGCATGTCATAAGGGCTCCGATACCCGAAGCATTGTCATTTATGCCGTCGTAATCATATGTTACGGCCTTATCACCCTTCTCCTCTTTTTGTGATGCGTTGAATTTATCAAGGTCTTTCTTCGAATACTTGCTGTCATAATGAGCACCGATGACAACATAACGCTCTGTAGGGATATAATCAGTCGTTCCATCGCTCTTGCTGTAGAATCCGGATCCCTTCCTGATCGCAACATAGTTATTGGACTGCTTACCGTCAGAACCGGTAAAAGACTGAACCTGGACATCATACCCGAGCTTCTCGAACTCGGCCCTGATCATCTCACCTGCCTGTGCTTCCTCAGAGGAATAAGCCTTGCGGAAAGGGTATTTAGAGGCAAGCTCACGGGCAAGATCAGCACCATATGATCCAAAATCCGCAGGGATCTTGCTTCCGTCATCCTTCTTACAGCCGGTAAACAAGGACATTACAATCGTAAGCACCAGTATGAACGCGATCAGTCTGCGCATATTACACCGATCCTCTTCTCAAGTATATCAAGAGCCTCGGACAGCGGGACGTGCCTGACGATCCAGGACTTACCGCCGGTCTCAAGATCAACGATACTTATGTCATCTTTGTGGATACGCTTGAGGTTCTCGCTCAGATTCTTCATGATCATCTTCCCGGATACCCCTGTAAGGCTGTACGGAAGACCGAGCTTCTCATAGATCTCATTAAGCTTCTCCCTCATTGACCTTGGAACTGCAGCATATATGCTCAAGGCAAGAGCCTCTCCTTCAGAATAGTTCATGAACCTGAAATACCCTTCAATGGCATCCGCGATCTCGTTTCCGAGTGTAAGGAGAACGGGATTGAGCTTCTCCACCTTATCCCTCGCCTTATATACATCTTCAAGGAATATGCGCAGTTCCTCCTCTTCGTTTATCCTCAGCATGAGGCCGGGATCAGCCAGGACAGAATACCTGATAACCGCAGCATATCCGTTGCTCCTGACCTTATCCGGAACCGTCCTGAGGAAGAACGGATCTGCAAAGACGGCTTTGATCGATACAGGAGAAGACAGTACGTTCTTATGGCTTCCCGCATTGACGAGGCAAGACTCATTGACGCTTCCCTCCACCATCGCATTCATCGTCGTCGGAACACAGATCAGATTGAGGTCGGAATTATAGACAGAACAGGCAAAGCCCGTGATATCAAGCACTCCGCCCCCGCCGAAAGCGATGACCCAGTCTCCTGACGCAAACCCGAAATCTACAAATGATCTGACCACCTCTCCTACCGCATCAAGGTTCTTATACATATTCCCGGAATCGACAATGGTAAGTTCAGGTCTTACCCCGAGATCGAGAAACTGCTTCTCAAAACCGGAATAGAAATATCCGCCGACATTGCGGTCTGATACTACAAGGATCCTTACCCCCTTGATATCTGCATCGCCTATGCGTTCCTTTATGTATGTGCCTACAAACTCATAGGCAATGTCCAGTCCGCAGTAGAATTCACTGTTGCTGTTAAAAGACAGTCGATCCAAATAAGTCTCCTCCGCAAATTTTCAGATATATTGTATATTACCACTAATATATTAAATATATAAAGTGATATAATACTTTTCGAACATATTATACAGGAGAACATTATGAAGATACGAACAAGATTTGCTCCAAGTCCTACCGGCTTCATGCATGTAGGCAATCTCAGGACGGCTCTTTATGAATATCTCATCGCCAAGCACGAAGGCGGTGATTTCGTATTGAGGATCGAGGATACAGATCAGGACAGGTATGTTGAAGGAGCGACGGATGTTATCTACAACACTTTGAAGCTCGCAGGCCTTAAGCATGATGAGGGGCCGGATATCGGAGGAGACTTTGGTCCCTACGTTCAGAGCGAGAGATTATCACTTTACAAGCCTTATGCCGAACAGCTTGTCGCAAGCGGTCACGCATATTACTGCTTCTGCACCAAGGAAAGGCTCGAGCAACTCCACGAGAGCGGTGCTGTCGGATATGACAGGCACTGCAGGGATCTGTCCGCAGAAGAGATCGAGGCTGATCTCAAGGCAGGTCTCCCCTACGTTATCAGACAGAAGATGCCTCTTACGGGCGAGACGACATATAATGACCTTGTTTATGGCGATATCACGGTCCCCAACGAGGATCTTGACGATCAGATCCTTCTCAAGGCTGACGGATTCCCCACATATAATTTCGCTAACGTCATCGATGACCACACGATGGGCATCACACATGTTGTAAGAGGAAGCGAATACCTCTCCTCCACGCCTAAGTATAATGAGCTGTACAGGGCTTTCGGATGGGATATCCCCACATATATCCACCTGCCTCTCATCATGGGCAAGACCGTTAATGAGGATGGCACTGAGACAATATCCAAGCTCTCCAAGCGCCATGGTTCGACAGGTTTCATGGATCTTGTGAATGAAGGATTCCTCCCTGAAGCTGTCATCAACTACATCGCGCTCCTCGGCTGGGCACCTTCTGACAACAGGGAGATCTTCTCTCTTGAGGAGCTTACGAAGGTATTTGACATCAACGGCATCTCCAAGTCACCCAGCGTATTTGACTACGATAAGCTCGAGTGGGTCAATGCAGAGCATATCAAGGCAATGGATCTTGAGACATTTACCGCACATGCCAAGCCCTACTACGACATGTACGGCATCACGGCTGATAAGTATCAGCTGCTCGATGAGATCTTGAAGCCCAGGATCACGAGATTTACGCAGCTTGAGGAGAAGCTGTCATTCCTTGGTAACCTTAATGATTATGAACCGGCTCTCTTTGAACATAAGAAGAGTAAATCAACAATAGAGAGTTCTAAGAATATGCTCGAAGCTGCGATCTCCATCCTTGATAAGGTTGAATGGACAAGAGAGGGCATTACTGATGCACTTATGCAGTTTGCCCAGAGCAACGAGATCAAGAATTCAGTGATAATGTGGCCCGTCAGGATCGCAGCGGCAGGCGTTGCAGTAACTCCGGGCGGATGTGCGGAAGTACTCATGCTCCTCGGCAAGGATGAGTCAATGCGCAGGATCAAGATCGGTTATGACAAGATAAAGGAGCTGTAAGAACATGGCAGACGGCAAGAATTTTATTGAAGATATCATCGAAGAGGAGATCAGCGAAGGCGGAAGATGCTACGGTAAGGCCGTACATACGAGATTCCCTCCCGAGCCTAACGGCTATCTCCACATCGGACACGCCAAGGCGCTCGAGATTGATTTCGGAATGGCAGAGAAGTACGGCGGTCTGTGCAATCTCCGAATGGATGATACCAACCCCACAAAGGAAGACGAGGAATTCGTTGATGCGATCAAGGAAGACATCAAGTGGCTCGGTCACAACTGGGACGACAGGTTCTTCTATGCATCTGATTATTTCGACAAGATGTATGAATATGCAATAGAGCTCATCAAGAAAGGGCTTGCTTATGTCTGTGAGCTCACTCCTGAGCAGATGAAGGAGATGAGAGGCGATACGCAGACTCCTGCACAAAGTCCCTACCGCGACAGACCCATTGAAGAGAGCCTTGATCTCTTCCGGAGGATGCGCGACGGAGAGTTCGAGGACGGCAAGATGACGCTCCGCGCCAAGATCGATCTCGCATCCGGCAATTTCAACATGAGGGACCCGGTAATCTACAGGATCAACCGTCTTCCCCACCACCGTCAGGGCACAAAGTGGGTCATCTATCCCATGTATGACTTCGCTCACCCGATCGAGGATGCATTAGAGGGCATTACGCATTCCCTCTGCTCCCTTGAATTCGAGGCTCACAGGCCTCTGTACGACTGGGTCGTCAATAATATTTCCATAGAGTGCAAGCCCCGTCAGATCGAGTTCGCAAGACTTGGCATTACCAACACCGTATTGAGCAAGAGGAAGCTTAGAAACCTCATCGAGAACGGTTATGTAACAGGTTGGGACGATCCCAGGATGCCTACCCTCTGCGGTCTGAGACGCCGCGGCTATACACCTGCTGCGATCCGTGCATTCCACGAGAGGAACGGCGTATCCAAGGTTAATTCACTCGTTGACTTTGCTTTCCTCGAGTATTGCCTCAGAGAAGACCTTAACAAGACTGCTAAGCGTGCAATGGCAGTCTTAGATCCCGTAAAGCTGATCATCGACAATTATCCGGATGGTCAGACTGAGGAGTTCACTGTCGAGAATAACCCTGAGAACCCCGATGACGGTGTAAGGACCGTAAGCTTTTCCAAGGAACTCTGGATTGAGAGAGAAGACTTTATGGAAGTACCTGCAAAGAAATACTTCCGTCTCTTCCCCGGCAACGAGGTGCGCCTCAAGTCCGCTTACATCGTTAAGTGCGTAGGCTGTGACAAGGATGCAGACGGAAATGTAACAGCCGTTCACTGCGAGTTGGACAAGGACAGCCGCGGAGGCAATCCTGCAGACGGCCGTAAGATCAAGTCAACTATCCACTGGGTTGATTCGAAGACCGCGATCGATGCCGAGATCAGGCTTTACGATAAGCTGTTTACAACAGAGCAGCCTGATCTTGCTGACTGCAACTACCTTGACTTTATCAATCCGGAATCACTCACTGTAATCACAGGAGCGAAGGTCGAGAAGTCACTGGAGAGCACACAGCCTGCTGACAGGTTCCAGTTCCTTAGAGTCGGTTATTTCTGTGCAGACAACAAGGATTCCAAACCCGGTCATCTCGTGTTCAACAGAGCCGTCTCACTTAAGGACAGCTACAAGCCTGAGAACTGATCAAGTGATATAATCTAAGTAAGGATTACAAGGAGGTACATTACCATGTTTGAATTTGAGAAGCTTTGTCACAAGTATGAGAATATGTCATACGAGGAGAGACGTGATGAACTCGCTGCCCTTTCCAAGTCGATCATTCCGGCACTCATGCTCCTCCCTAACGGATTCGAGGCTTTCAAGATCCTTGTAAGGGCTGCATGTGCAGCTGACGGGGAACTTCAGGGCGCCGAGTACACTCTCGTTGCTTCTGCCACAGGCCTCGACATCGGATACGAGAATGCGGAACAGCTCGTTAAGAACACTGATACAAAGGCTTTAAGAGAACTTGCTGATGTGATCGTCGACGTATTCGGCAACATGAGCCTTGATATTAAGGCTGATCTTGTATCGTTTATGCTCTGCATCGTCTCTGCTGATAACCGTATCACGCTCAAAGAGAGCATGTTCATCCAGAAGCTCATCAAGTAAGGTACGGCAAGTGGTAGTCTATTACAGATATTATCAGTATTCCCGGCTTGCTACACTTGTATCGGTAACTTCATCTGCTCTGGCTTTCTCATCAGCATTCATCGGTGCCATTTTGACCGCCGGATTCTTTAAGGACTACAATGTTGTCTATATTGTTTCCGGGATCGGGCTCCTTGCTCTGGCAGCTTTTCTGTACTTCTATTGCTCAAAAGTACTTTCTGCCAAGATCAACGCCAAGGCGGCACACAAGAACATCAGAACTAAGGTTGGTTATACTCTTATCTACTGCAGAGAACATCCTGAGGAATATGATGAACTTGCAAAGGTGAATCCCGCTTTCGGTGAGAGATACATACTTACTGATGAAGGCAAGATCGTGAAGAGGAAAGCTGAATAATAAAGATCGCAAGAGGCTGCAGCTGCAGCCTCTTATTTTATCTTACAAAACACACCAGTCCGATCGCTGTCGGATGATCAAGGAACAATACATCTTTCTTCCTCGGCATTTTCTTCATGATCAAGCAAAGTATAAAAAGATCTCCGCCCGCACAGATGATCATCAGTGCAGCATACATCATGATCAGGGAATTTCCGGTAATTATCGCTATGACCGCGGGTACAACACCAAGAACAATGCACGGCATCAGGAGTCCTGCGACATAATGTGCCGGCTTAAGCGCTTCCTTGCAGGAACAGTAAGGAGTTAAAGCCTGCCATATAACCCCGAAAGCAACACTCTTAAAGTGATGAGGCGCAAAGATCCCCCATGTAAATCCATGGATCAGCTCATGAATGACGATACTTACAAGGAAAATGAAGAGACACAGGATAAACACAGCCGGGTGATCAGGCTCATCCCTCCTGAACCAGCCGTTCAGAAGTGTGAAAGGAATGATGAACGGAAGCGCAAAAAGGAAGCCTATGACGGTTCCCAGGATATTGCCCATCGCAGCAGTTGTCGTGAGTTCAAGTTCAGAATATCCTTCTTCGCTGAGCTTCGACGACACTTCCGCAAAGAGCTTGGAGCGCCTCTCCTCATCTTTTGACAGTCTGCGTTCTTCTGCCACTTACAACCCCCTCACTGCGGCTTATAACTAACCGTTCCGCAGACCCTGTCGCCTGCATCGCCGGGACCGTCGATGATATAGCCGTTCTGATTGAGAGGTATCGTGGAATGATATGCCGCGTAGATAGGTACATCAGGATGATGTGATGCCAGGAGTTCTATTGCCTGATCACTTGCAAACAGGCACATGAACTTGATCTTCTTGCAGCCGGCTTCCTTGAGGAGCTTGATCGCTGAATCAGCGCTGACACCAGTGGCAAATGCGGGATCGACAACAATAACTTCGCCCTGTGCCACGTCAACAGGCATCTTGAAATAATACTGGATGGGCTTTAATGTCTTCTCATCGCGGTAGATACCGACATGACCGACTTTTGCCGTAGGAAGAAGGCTTCTTAAGCCGTCTACCATTCCAAGACCTGCCCTTAATATGGGAACGATCGTAAAATCTTCTGCGAGAACGGGTGACTGGAACTTGGACAGAGGCGCCTGCACATCGACCATCTTAACGGGAAGGTCCTTGAGAACCTCATACCCCATCAGCATCGTGATCTCCGATACGATCTCACAGAACTCCTTGGAACCTGTGTTGATGTCACAAAGGTGCGTGATCTTGTGTCTGATGAGCGGATGATCAAAAACCGTTACATTCTCCATATACTTGCTGTCCATGGTATCACCTCTTCCGTCGAGAATATTTGCAAAATGCATTCCACTAAAATTATAATATAAAATCATGATTTATGAACAGGACGGTGGTTCAAAATGTCAAAGATTCTCATAAGCGCATGTCTTCTCGGAATGTGCTGCCGATATGACGGCAAGTCCTGTGAGTATCAGAAGATATCAGAGCTCGTGGACAGATATGAGCTTATCCCCGTCTGCCCCGAGCAGCTTGGCGGCCTCCCTACTCCCAGGACACCCTCTGAGCGCATTGGGGATAAAGTCATCATGAAGGATGGCACTGACGTCACAAGGCAGTACAACAGGGGTGCCGAAGAAACGCTCCGTCTGGCAAAACTTTTTGATATAAGAACGGCCATTCTCAAGTCCAAGAGTCCTTCGTGCGGCAAGGGGCTGATCCATGACGGCACTTTCGAAGGCGGTATGACAGAAGGCAACGGAGTAACTGCCGATCTTCTGATGAGGAACGGCATTAAGGTCTATACCGAAGAGGAGCTTGACTTACTTCCCTAACCTTCTCTTGAGCACGTCCTCTGCGGCAACAGAATAGCCGAAGAATCCGATCTTCTCACCAAGCAGATAATATTCACCGTGGCTGTATGCGACGAGTTTTGCCTTGTCAAGGCAGAGCTTGTTGTTCTCATCAAGAAGATAGGAATCAGCCGTTATGCCCGTGATCTTGGCAACATACATATCATGTGATCCGAGTTCAGTCTTGCTTACTACCTTACATGATATGTTTACGGGTGATTCCTTGACCGCAACGGCATATTCCAGACCGGATGCGGGACACTTTGTAAGACCGCAGTCAGAGAACTTATCAGTCTCCCTTCCTGACTTGACACCGCAGTAATCACAAGGCTTGGCAAGAGACTTATTCACGAGGTTGATGACAAACTCGCCTGTCTCTTCCACATAATCGTGTGTCAGCCTCGACTTGCGGAGCGAGATCGATACCATGGGCGGCTCTGAATTGACCGTTCCTGCCCAGGCTACCGTACATATGTCAGAATCACCTGCCTTGTTGGATGAAGAGATCATCACTACCGGGACGGGATTTAAGAGTGTAGATATACCAATGTCTGTCTTGTCATGCTTTGCCATAATAAACTCCTTATATCAAACAATTGCCGTTACATACGAGAACGCTTCGAAAGTAAGCAGATAGTCCTGCACTTCCACGCCGGCCGAAAAGCCTGCGAGCTTGCCGTCCTTACCGATGACCCTGTGGCATGGGATCACGAGCATCAGGGGATTCTCAGAGCAGGCGTTGCCGACAGCTCTCGTGAGGTTCTTAGCCTTCCTGCTGTCGCCGCCGGATATCTCTATCGCGATATCCTCATAGCTCTTGGTACTGCCATATCTGATCTCGGTGACCGCTTTCCAGACCTTCTGCTGGAAATCAGTACCATAGGGCATCCTGAGATTAAGATCGAACGAAGAAGATGTCTTCTTGAAGTATTTCTTGACCTGGATGTAGGCTCTGGAGACCTCTTCGGGAAGGAGCTCGATCTCATCCTCATCCAGCGAATAGATCCCGTCGGTATTATCGAGAAAGCATCCTTTATTATCGACCAGTTTCAGCTGTCTTGCAACATTAAGGACAAAACCTTCCTCGGCCTTTGCACCATACTGATAGAGCCTTATGCCATCTATATAATCAGTCCCGCCCTTGATAACGGCGACACCTGCTTCGAACGGAACAAAGCAGGCATTGTAACGCCTGTAATCTGCTGACAGGAGGCGGAAGAGACCGGCATCTTCATATCTGCCGTCATTCTCTATCTCATCAGCAAGGACGGATTCCTGGACAAATCCCAGTTCCATGCAGTGTTCCTCAAGGTACATATTGCCGGAAGATATCGTAACGGTGATCTTGTGATACGCTTTCGTGATGAGGCAGTATTCAGCTGTCTTGTCGAGAAGTTCAAAAGTCAGTTCATCGCTTAAGATCTCTTCGATGACAAAGTTCAGGTGCACCCTGCAGTTCTTGCGGTCAAGCAGATGGATCTTGATCATCGCTATCGGAACATCGTCGTCGTATGCAACCATGACATCTATCTGCGGGAAAGAGATAAAGGACCTTATCTCATCTTCGATCGTGCTCAGCGAACCGGTCAGCAGAGCATAGGACCTTAAGATCTTTGCATCACTGATCTTGATCCTCTCAAGTCTGACCATAACAAGCCTCCGGATCAAAATCACCGCCGCTATACCCGGACAGATAATCAGCAACCGTAGAATAGAGCTTATCTGTCGTAGGCGGGCAATAGACCGCGTTATCAAGAGTCTGGTAATAGAATGTCGCAGCCTGGCCGAACAGAGGATCAGTAGTGATATAGTTCCAGACTTCTGATGACTTGATGCCGGGCAGGAAGCCGGTGTGGTGCTCCAGCCGTTCAGTCAACATCCTTGCATCAGGGTCAAGAGCCATGAATGAAGCGAATCTGACGGCAAACTCCTTCTCCTCGGATGAACTGTTTACACAGAGCGAATAGAGCGTAGCCATCGGGACTACACTGTGTGAAGGATCGGCCATGGGCAGCGATACGAGATAGATGCCTGCAGGATAATAGTTGTTCCAGTTCTCAATCTCGGACGATGACGCCAGCCACATGCCCGCATAACGTGAAAATACGGGGTTAGAGCCTTCCTGTGTGGTATTCCTCGTCAGACCTTCCTTGTAAAGCCTTCCGATATAATCCAGAGACAACTGGACAAGGCCAATGGTATGATCACGGTCATACCTGTATTCCTCGTTCATCATGAATGAACATCTCATGTCGGATGTAAAAGCCGATGTGACATACGGTATCATGTCATTGCCTGATGACAGCGGAATAACCTCATATTCCTTATCGATCTCTTCGAGATACTTCCTGAACTGCTCCCTGTCATACTTAAAAGCTAGTTTGCCCGATCCGGGGATATACTCGGAATTACCTACCATCAACATGACTGATGAATAATAAGGTATCCCGTAGAGAAGACCCTTATCAGTATTCTGGTCAACTGCGCCGACATAAACGCGGTCAGCCGACAGGAGAGATTCATCGGAGATATAATTGTTGAGCGGATCGATGAGCGAACGGCTCTTCATCTCAGAGAGCTGTGATGTGAGGAAGATGTCAGGTGCATTGTTATCCTTATTCCACTGAGTGATATTGTCAACTGAAGCGCCTTCAACAGGTGTCAGGACTGATCTCACGATAAAATCCGGGTCTACCCCGTCAAGAAAATCAAGATCTACCGTATCCCCTTTCCTGTCTCCGAGAAGGTCGTGACTCTTGCAGTAATAGAGCTTGGCAAGGTACTTGATGGTATTATCGGAATAAGGCGAAGCAACTGTTATCCGGGCAACGTTGCTCTCGGGAAAATCAGGATCAGGCCGCGTCGTGCCTTCTGAAGACACAGCTGACGTATCTTCAGGGAATACCACGTCAGGGAATTCATCTTCACCCTTGCGGCAGCCGGCAAATGAGCCAAGGAGCATCACAGCCGACAAAACTATGGCAGACAGTCTATATACAGATCTCAATACGCTACGGCCTTTCGATTTGATGTTTAGATTATATCATTCTTGATAATAATCACATAAAACATCTTTGCTTGACAGAGAACGACAATAAAAGTACAATTCTATTGCTGATTTGCCAATGTGGCTCAGGGGTAGAGCAATTCACTCGTAATGAATAGGTCGTGGGTTCGATTCCCACCATTGGCTCCAGCATTAAGGATGTGACGGCTAAGGGTCTTCCCTTCCGTCACATCTTTTTCTTACAGAGGCGGATCACGAGGCTTATTATCCTGGACACGGCAAAAGATATAAGTCCAAGGCTCAGGAACATGAGCAGGTTCCTTACTATTCCCGTAAATCCCATTTTTGAGATGAACAGCATCAGCTGGGCATCAAAAAGGCGCTGGATGATATAGAATTCAAAACAGAACGAACCTACGAACTCCAGGGCCTTTATCAGCCATTTCCATTTCAGGAGTTCTAATAGTCCTGCACAGATATAAGCAACCGACGTCCCCAGCGCGAAAGTGGGAACAAACTCCAGCAAAGCCCCGAACAGGTAAAGATAACCGTAATAATGGTTAGCATATGCCATGAACCAGCCGATTATGAAGAGGCTTATTACGGCAGTCCAGAAGACTGCACGGGAGCTTACATTGACTCCTCTCTTGATAAGATTGCCTATGAGCATGCCCAGAAGGAAGATGGGGATCCTGTTTATCATGTAGTACAGATCTCCCCTGACAACATCCCTCAGCAGGACGGAAGCTGTGAACCATACGGCAAATGATATCCCGAACAGCAGGACCGGCCTGCCAAACCTGGACATAAGCTTCTGATACCAGGGCGCCGCAAGATAGAACAGGATGATCGTAGGAACGAACCACAGATAGCTGTTTACGTCAGTCGTGAAGAACCTGACGCCTGATATGTTGAGCAGATAATCCGTTACTGACCAGCCTTCCGTTATCATCATGACCAGACCTGACAGAAGATATACAGGCAGGATCCTTACAGCTCTCCTGCCGTAGAACGGCAGGACACGCGGATCCTTACAAAGCGAGAATACTACTGACATACCCGAGAGTATCAGGAATATGTCAACGCCGTAGAACGACCTGATGAGCACGAATTCCTCAATGTCGAAGAATATTGTCCCTTCAGGCAATATGGGAAGAAATTCGTGGAAGACGCAGATGATGACCGCCGCAATGCCCATCAGGGCATTGCGGTGTTTGGATATCAGGGCAAGATCGCCTGTCAATAACTTAGGGTCATCATTTGAACTCATACTGTTATTTTATCATTCTGTTGTAAGCGCTGATGATCGCACGTACGGAAGACTTGGTAACTGAGCTCGATACTCCGGCACCGATATAGACCTTTCCGTCATCATTGTTCTTCAGCTCGATATATGTGATAGCTGCCGAATCGGAACCTTGCTTAAGGGCATGCTCCGAATACATTGCGATCGATAACTTCACGCCTGTGAGGTTGGAGAAAGCAGTAGTAAAAGCATCAAGGAGACCGTTACCTTCAGCAGAGATCTCATGTTTCTCCCCGTTCAAGGAGATCACGGCATCTACACGGCTGGTATTGTCGCTCGTGGCGTGCTCTGCAAAAGACTCCAGGCTATACGGCGTCATTACGTTGATGTAGTAATCGTCGAAGAGGTCAAATACCTGCTGCGGCAGCAGTTCCTTGGAATTACTGTCGGTCTCATGCTTGATGACAGTAAGGAAATCACGCTGGAACGACCTTGGCAGGATAACCCCGTAGTACTGCTCCATGACATAAGAGATGCCGCCCCTGCCGGACTGGCTGTTGATCCTGATGATAGGCTCGTAATCCCTTCCGACATCCTTGGGATCGATCGGCAGATAAGGAACATTCCAGATATCCGAACCGGTCTCTTCCATCTTCTTGATGCCCTTATTGATCGCATCCTGATGAGATCCGGAGAAAGCAGTAAACACGAGCTTGCCCGACCAGGGATGTCTCGGTTCCACGCGCATTCCGGTGCAGTCCTCATAGATATCGACACACTCATTGATATTCGAGAAATCAAGCACGGGATCCACACCCTGCATCATCATGTTGATGGCGAGCGTGATGATGTCGACGTTGCCCGTCCTTTCGCCGTTGCCGAAGAGGGTGCCTTCAACCCTGTCAGCGCCAGCAAGGATGCCGAGTTCGGAAGCAGCCACTCCCGTTCCCCTGTCATTATGGGTATGGATCGATACGATTATCTTATCCCTCCACTTCGTATTCCTGCAGAAATACTCGATCATGTCAGCGTACACATTAGGCAATGTGTATTCCACCGTCTCGGGCAGGTTGATTATTACCTTCTTATCTTCCGTAGGCTGCCAGATATCGAGCACGGCATCACATATCTCCACCGCGAAATCAGGCTCCGTGGATGAATAGCTCTCAGGCGAATACTCGAGTATCCAGTTGGTATCGCTCATATCCTCATCTATGTATTCCTTGATCATCCTCGCGCCGTCAACTGCCAGGTCGATGCACTGTTTGCGGTCAAAACCGAATACGACCTCTCTCTGCAGCGCCGAAGTCGAATTGTAAAGGTGGATGACAACGTTCGGAGCACCGTAAACGGCCTCCATTGTTTTGTCTATGATATGTGATCTTGACTGTGTCAGCACCTGGATGGCAACATCGTCCGGAATGAGCTTGTTATCGATCAGGTATCTGCAGAAATTATAATCAGTCTCCGACGCTGCCGGGAAACCTATCTCGATCTCCTTGAACCCGCACTTGACGAGGAAATTGAAGAACCTGACCTTATGTTCAAGATTCATCGGAACGACGAGTGCCTGGTTGCCGTCGCGAAGATCGACAGAACACCATATGGGCGCTTTATCGATAGTCCTGGTGGGCCACTTGCGATCTGCCAGATCCACTTCAGGGATCTTAACATACCTCTGATGATTCATACTGTACCTCCAAATATATAAGCCCCTTCTCTCTTACTATAGAGACGAAGGGGCGTTCGCGGTACCACTCTACTTCACCTTATAAAGGTGCACTTAGCGGATACGGGGTCATATGCCCGATATCCTGTTCCTGTAACGTGGAACTTGTACGTCCCGGTCTACTTATGTGTTCAACCGGACAGCTCCGAGGTGAGTTCATCAGCTTGGTATCTTCTTGTCTCGCACCGACCGACAATTCTCTGTAAGAACCGCATCTGAGTAGTATTCCTCTTCAACGCCTTTGGCTATTAAATGCAATATAACAAAAAGGGCAATTAAGGTCAAGTATTATTATCGTTTTATAACCTTATCCCCTCTTGAACTTCCTCTTGATCCAGCTGATCCAGTAAGTAGCTTCCTCCATCTTCATCACGAGTGCCACACCGAAATAGATCACTACGGCTGCAATGCCTTTGCATGCGATGATGACGAGCTGTGTTGCCTTGGAACCATGTCCGGGAAGGAAATGATCGATCACCGCGATCAGTCCGCACATGATGACCATGCAAAGGCAGCTCTTCAGGATGGAGCCCCATACGCCGTGAGGCCTGATATCATTCTTCCTGTTATATACAAGGACGAGAACGATCATCTGAAGGATGCTAGTAACTGAATAAGCGATAGTAAGTGATATGAATCCGATATTGGTATATCTGAGCAAGGAACATACGATAGGCGTGCTTACAAGACCGATGCACCCCGCACCGAAAGGTATCTTCGTGTGACCGATCGCATTAAAGGCATGATTATAGAGATATACGACTGAATGAGTAACGATCGCTATGCAGAATCCGATAAGCAGTATGCCGGCGTTCTGCGCATTCGTATCCGTATATTTGGACGACCATTGATAGACCGCCTTTACGACATCATTGCTCATGAGAGCAATGAATCCTGCACAAGGGAATGCGATAAAAAGCGCACTCTTAAGGCTCGAGGAAAGGTAATTTGATGTATCAGAGTATCGCTTTGCCTCATAGGAAGCAGCGATGTTAGGTGTCATGATAGTACCGATGCCGACGGTAAAGATACCATAGGGGATCTGCCATACAGTTGATGCATTGCGGAGAGCATATATGATGCCGTCACCAAAATCACCTGCAAAATAATTAAGGATGATGACATTGATCTGTACGACTGATGTCGAGAACATGATCGGAAGAGCTCTCTTCAACAGTCTTCTGAACTCTTTGTCGCGCGGCTGGAAAATGAACCTGAACTGCTTGAGCTTGTCAAATCCTACGAAGTACTGGTACAGAAAATAGAATACCGAGGCAAAAAGGATGCCACCTGTAGTAAACATGAGGCTCCTTGTTGAGTTGCCGGCCAGGAAATAGATCGCTGCGATGGAAACAACATTGTAGATGAAAGGCGCAAGCGCTGTCTGGTTGAACCTTCTGTATGAGTTCAGGATAGCCATGGACAGAGCCGCGAGCATCATGAAGAATATCTGCGGGAACAGCATTTTGGACGCCGCTGAAGCAAGTTTCAACGTCTCAGCACCGATCTTGCTGTTATTCATCGCATATATCTGATAAAGAGGTTCCGAGAATATAGTTCCGAGGATACAGACGATGATCATTACCACGGCAACGACCGAGACGAAGATACTGATAGTCCTGACGCCTCTCTTCTCCTCATTAACCGCAAGCGAACCGGACATGTAAGGCGCGATCGACGAATAGATGGCACCGCCGATGATCAGGTTGTAGAACAGGTCAGGGATGGTAAAAGCGAGAGTAAAAGCATCACGGTATGTCTCATCGAACCTGTGACTTACAACGATGTCACGGAGGAATCCCGATGCCTTGGACAGGAAAAGTCCTGCCATTACTATAACGGCAGCAACCTTTGCTGATGATATTCCGGTCTTACGTCTCTCTTTTATCGGTACCTGCTGTTCGCTCATACTGCCTGCTGCAGGACTGTCCTCAAAGCTTCAAGTACAGTCTGCTCGCGAATCGATTCGCGATCTCCCTGGAATCTGTATAATTTCGCAAAATTCATGGACATGCCGGAAAAACCGATGTAAACAGTACCTACCGGTTTCTCTTCCGAGCCGCCTGTGGGGCCCGCGATACCTGTTACTGACACAGCTATATCAGAACCAAGCAACTCGCGCGTACCTGTTGCCATCTGCTTGGCACACTGCTCTGACACTGCCCCGTGATTTGCAATGACATCCTCGTCAACTCCGAGGACTCTTATCTTCACTTCATTTGAATACGATACTACGCTTCCTTCAAAGCACCGGGAAGCGCCGGGAACGCCAACGATAACGGATGAGATAAGGCCACCCGTAAGACTCTCGGCAAAGCCGATCTTAAAACCGCGGTTTACGGCTATCTCAACGATCTGTTCAGCAAGCCTTGGTATCTCGCTATTCATCATTTGCCTCCCTTCGACTTCATTTCAAGCCAGTCGATCTCAGTAATGAGGACCTTACGGGGTTTGCTCCCCTCGAAAGGACCGATGATCCCCTTGCGCTCAAGAAGATCGATGAGCCTTGAAGCTCTCGGATATCCTACACCAAGTCGCCTCTGAAGGATAGAGGAACTTGCAGAACCATACTCGAGCACAACGTCTACAGCCTGCTCGAACAGGTCATCTTCACCGCTTCCGCCGCCATTGCCGCCCTCGGAAGAAGCGCTGTCTGATTCGCCTGATGACACGCCCTGCTTAACGGAATCGATGATCTCCTCATCGTACATCGGTCCGAAATTATTCTTAAGATAGTTAACGATCTTTTCAACTTCACCATCATCAACGAAAGCGCCCTGACCTCTGATGGGCTTGGGAGCGCTGCCCGGGAAATAGAGCATGTCGCCCTTACCTAAGAGCTTCTCTGCACCGATCTGATCAAGTATCGTCCTGCTGTCGACGCCTGATGCGACTGAGAATGCGATCCTCGAAGGAAGATTTGCCTTGATGACACCCGTAATGACATCAACAGAAGGTCTCTGAGTCGCGATAATAAGGTGTATTCCGGCAGCTCTTGCCTTTGCTGCAAGCCTGGAGATCTGAGTCTCAACATCTTTACCTGCAACGGTCATGAGATCGGCAAGCTCGTCGATGATGATAAGGATGAGCGGCAGAGTATCTTCACCGTTGTACTTCAGGTATTCATTATAACCGTCAAGATTCCTTACATTGGTTTCTGAGAAGAGCCTGTATCTTCTCTCCATCTCGACGACTGCCCACTTGAGGAGATTGGAGACCATCTTGGCATCAGTCACAACTGGCATTATGAGATGAGGAATGCCATTATATACCGATAATTCGACGACCTTGGGGTCGACCATGATGAGCCTGACATCCTTAGGTGAAGACTTGCAGAGGATACTGCAGAGTATCGTATTGATACAAACTGATTTACCGGAACCCGTCTGGCCCGCGATAAGCAGGTGCGGCATCTTTGCAAGGTCACAGTAGATCGGCCTTCCCGGGATGTCCCTTCCGAGTGCAACCGTAAGCGGCGTGGAACTCTTGAATTTGGGTTCTTCCAAAAGTTCACGCAGGTGAACTGCAGAAGTCTTGTCATTAGGGATCTCGATACCTATCGCGCTCTTTCCGGGGATAGGAGCCTCGATCCTGACTGAATATGCAGCCATCGCCATCTGGATATCATCCTGCAGGGACAATACCCTGTTAACCTTCGTACCGGTTGCCAGAGTAAGCTCGAACCTTGTTATGGCAGGACCATGTGTAATATTGACGACCTGCGAATCTATGCCAAAGCTCTTCAGGGCTTCAACAAGTGTCGCAGCCTTGGCACGAAGTTCAAGTTCAGTATTTGCAGCCTTGCCTGACTTCTCATCCTTGCTGAGGAGATTTGTAGGCGCAGGCTTATAAGAAACATTCTTCCTGACATGCTTCTTTGCAGAAGGAACATCGACAGGAGCAGGAGACAACTGTCCCTTGCCTGTATCCACGAGCCTGCCTTCCGTCTCGCTGTAGCCTTCGTGCACCGTCTTCTTGTTGATTGTGATCTTGCTCTCATCAGGAGCTTTTATATCTTCTTCCTCTGCGGGAAGGATCTCATCGGGAAGGATCTCTTCCGGCATGATCTCTTCAGGAAGGTCCTCGCTTACATATCGGTCCTCAACTTCTCCCAATGAACCTGTGTTGACATGAGGTCTCCTGATCGTCGTAATTGTTCCTGACGATACTTCATAAGGATATGTGTCCTCTCCCCTCTCAGGAGCCTCGGGCTGCCTGCCGTCAGACAGGTCGAAGAAATCCTTCTGCCTGTCATCCTCCTTCAGGAATGAAGGAACGTTCATGGTGCCTTTCCTGTGGAGCGGAGGATTCTTCGGCATAGGCGTATATGAGAAATCAGCGCTGTTAGTCTCCTGGGGAACTGCAAAGATCCTCTCCCCGTAATTGAGCTTACCGGGATTAGGATTAACGTCAGCACCAAACTCCTGAGCCGATACATCGATAAAACCGGTTCTTCTGTCAACGGGCATCTTAGAATGGAACGGATCATAATCATTATTGATATGCTCTACCCTTCCCGGTCCCTGTCCGAAAGTCACGTCTTTGTACGGATTGGCCTCCTTGACGAAAGTCGTTCCGCCGGGCACATCCTGGAAGAATCCGCCCTTAGGTCTTGCCTGTCGCTGCTGGTGGGCACGGTTTACATTCTCATACACCTTCGTAGTACCTGCCTTGATCGCATGAGCGGTCCTCTGAGCAGACTTTTTGAGAGATACGTGGAATACGAGGATCAACTGTGATATGAAGAATACGGCGATCGCAAAACCGCTGATAAGCTTGCCTAATACTATCTGGAGACCAACTGCGATACCTCCGCCCAAAACGCCTCCTGACAGGACATATGAAGATGCTGAGGGATTGGTTATGAGCGAACGGTCAAGTCCTGAAGTCCACAGGAGTGATATCGCCCTTGTCGCCGTCTCCTTCCCCTCATCGTTAATGCACTTTGTCCTGAAATACTCGAAATCCATCGACACAACTGCAAGGAAAGCAGAGATGCAGATGATGAGGAGCAGGACTGACCTGATCCTTATCTTCGATACACCGGCTCTCTTCTCAAAGAAATAATCCGCGCCCATGTAAGCCAGGAGCAGCGGGATAGCATATGCCATAATGCCGAGCAGACCAAATCCGAGATTCTTGACGAACGCGCCCAGAGAACCCGTAACATCTGCAGGAAGATAGAACATCAGCATCAGCGCGACGCCGAGGAAGAAGAGCAGTACGCCCTTCACTTCATGTTTACCGTCAAAGTTCTTTGAGCTCATCCGATAAACCTCCTTGCAGCTTTGTAGATAAGTACGGTTGTCTTGCTGTCACAGATCCTGCCGTCATCACACATGGCAACAAGATCTGTAAGAGGGATCTTCTCAACACCCAAGAATTCTCCGCTGTCAGGTGATGATCCGACATAATGAAGATCCGTACCGATATATAGATGGATCTTCTCAGAGCAATAAGCAGGAGTCGCAAATATATGACCGAGGCTTATGATATTCCCGGCCTCATACCCGGTCTCCTCAGCAATCTCACGTGCCGCACAAGCCTTAGGGTCTTCCCCTTCTTCGATCTTACCTGCAGGCACCTCGAGCAGAACCTGATCAGCTCCGCTCCTGAACTGCCTTACAAGATAGCAGTTAAGGTCACTGTCAACAGGAAGGATACATGCCCCGCCTGTGTGCCTGACGATCTCCCTGAAAGAAATGCTGCCGTCAGAAAGCTCAACATCATTTACAAGACAATCGAAGACCTTGCCTTCGAATACGGTCTTGGAGAACAATGTCTTCTCCGTCAATTCTTCTGTTCTGCAATCGGTTCTTCCCATATCTCTCCGTTATTTCTTAAACTCACGTGAACATCTCACTGCGAGCTCGTCACATCTGTTGTTATATTCGTTGGTTGAATGCCCTTTGACCTTGATGAAATTAACCTTATGCATCGATGTCAGGGCAATGAGATCTTTCCAGAGGTCAACATTAGCAACTTCAGCCTTGGCACTGTTCTTCCAGCCGTTTCTGGCCCACTTGCCAACCCAGTTCTGCAGGAAAGCATTTACGACATAAGCACTGTCGGAATAAAGGTCAACTTCACAAGGGCGCTTCAGGGCCTTAAGTCCCTGAATTACAGCCATAAGCTCCATCCTGTTATTAGTCGTGGACTCTTCACCGCCGCAGAGTTCTTTGGTGGCTCCGCCGGCCATGAGAATGGCAGCCCAGCCGCCGGGTCCGGGATTGCCGGAACAGGCGCCGTCAGTATAGATCGTTACTTTGTTGATCTGAGCCTGATCCATTATCACTTACCGCTCTTCATCTGCTTTGTCTTCTCGGCAGCCGCATCAACAGCCTTGATGACACTGTTCCTCAGGCCGCACTCTTCAAGAGCCTTGACGCCTGCAATGGTCGTTCCTCCAGGGGAGCATACCTTATCCTTGAGGACTGCGGGGTGCTCTCCTGTCTCGAGGCAGAGCTTGCCTGATCCCATTACCGTAGCAGCGGCGATCTTCAGAGCATCGTCTCTCTTGATCCCAAGAGCAACTGCAGCATCAGCCATTGCTTCGATAAAGAGCATCACATATGCAGGTCCGGTTCCGGATACGCATCCGATATTATCAAGAGTCTTCTCGTCACAGATGATGACTTCACCGCATGTTCCGAGGAGTGCTTTTACAGTCTCGACCTGCTCATCTGACAGATTGACAGGACAGACAGCAGATACGCCGGCACCTACCTGAGCAGGCGTATTGGGCATTATCCTGACATAAGGCCTGTCAGCACCGATAATCCCTGCGATCCTCTCCGTTGTAACAGCCGCTGCGATCGACAGAACGACTGCGCCGGGCTTCAGGAAAGCGGATACTTCCCTCAGAGCATCATCAAAATTAACGGGCTTAACAGCCATAAGGACATAATCTGCATCCTTAACGCAGCCTTCCAGGTCAGTAAAAGCCTCACCGCCCGTAAGATCTGCCGCAGCTTTGAGCGAAGGAGCGTAAACATCATAGAGATTGATCTTGATGCCTTCCTTGAATCCGCCGGCAAAACCGGCTGCCAAAGCCTTACCCATATTACCTGTACCAATAACAGCTATTATCATATAAACAGCCCTCCAGAATCGACATGATTTATTATTATAATATAAAAAGAGCGATTTTAAGATAACATTTACTTGACATCTTACAAACTCTCAATTAAACTAAACAACGTTGTTATTTAGGGGAGTGGCTCAATGGTAGAGCAGTGGTCTCCAAAACCACCGGTTGCGAGTTCGAATCTTGTCTCCCCTGCCAACACAAAGGTTGCCCAAACAGGCAACCTTTCTTTTTGTCAGAGTTCCCCGCTGAGCCTCTTTGCTTCAAGCCTTGCTTCTTCCTTTGCAGCAGCTTCCATGATCCTCTTCTCGGTCTTGGGCAGGAGGATCCTGTAGATGATGATGCCCGTTACCGCAGCCACGACCCACGCGAAAGCATCGGCACCGGCAGCGAGATAGAATGATGCAACGATCATGGAGATGCCTGACATTATTACCCTGGCAACAAGTTCGGCACCTCCCATTATCATAGCAGCAAAACTGTGTCCGATGGACTGGATCGTGCTCCTGTAGATGAATATCATCGCCAGGAAGAAATAGCATACGGCGCTCTCGATTATATAGATCCTTGCCCACGGCAGATAGATACTGATATCCGTGCCGCTTTCAAAGAAGATCGGCAGGACCACGGGAAGCAGGAGCGTAGTTAACAAGGCTGCCGCTACAGAATAGATGATAAAGATCTTCATGCATGCGGTCACGCCTTTCCTGATCCTTGCAAAATCCCTCTTGCCGAAGTTCTGGCCTACATATGCAGACATTGTCTGCCCCGCAGTAAACATAGCCTGAGTTATGAGTATCTGAAGCTTGTTGGCACCCGTGACACCGGCAACGGCGACGGAACCGAACATATTGAACGCGCTCTGCATGATCATGGTACCGGATGCCGTTATTCCCGTCTGAAGAGCCATTGGAATACCCTGCATCAGTTCGCCGCGGATGATGGTGCCGGACAGCCGCCAGTGCTTTTTCCCGGGCCTGAGAACACCAACCTTCAGATAGATATAGACAATGCAGAACAGAGCCGACACTGCCTGCGACAGCACAGTTGCATAAGCAGCACCTGCTGTACCGAGCTTGAACACGATAATGAACAGCAGATCAAGGCAAACATTAAGGCCTGCAGAGATCAGAAGCGATATCAGCGGTATAAGGCTGTTGCCGATCGCTCTTAATATCGACGAGAAGTAATTATAGAATGCCGTGGCAAATATACCCCAGCAGATAATGGAGATGTAACTGTAAGCATCGTCAAAAATATCATCCGGTGTATTCATCAGCACAAGTATCCCTCTGATCGTCAGGACCATAACGAGAGTAGATAATACGATATGTGCAAGAGAAAGATAGATCCCGTTTGTAAAAGACTTCTTGACGGCATCCTCATCTCCGTACCCGTATTTCTGACTTGTAATAACAGTAAAGCCCATCACCATACCCGTAGTAGTACCGATAATGAAGAACATTACGGTGCCGGTCGATCCTACTGCCGCAAGTGCGCCCGGGCCTACGAACCTTCCGACGATTATGGTATCGACAAAATTATAGAGCTGCTGAAAAATGTTGCCGACCATAAGCGGCAACATGAACTTAAGTATTACTGATAGAGGATTGCCCTCAGTGAGTTTCGTATCCATGCGGGCATTTTATCACTGAGGGCAACTTTAAAATATCATTAATCTGCAGATTATTAACTTAATCAGACTCTATTTTCGATGCGGCATCACGAACTTCGACTACAGTGCCGGAAGCCTTATTCTTCCCTTTGCCGTATATGGGGGCAAGGATGAAGAGCATCGCCGGAAGCATCGTAAGGAAGAACAGCGGCAGCTCGCCCCAGGTAACACTCTGGTTCTGGATCACATCCGTATTACCGGCATATATGACCGCGATCAGATTATTGTTGAGGAAATGGATTATGACCGGCACCCAGATGTTGTTTGTCTTCATATATGCGTATCCGAACAGGATACCGTACGCAGTACAGGTGATGAGCTGTGATACGAACATCTGGATCTGGGTTTCTTTCGTATAGAACATCAGATCGACATTAAGATGCCAGATACCCCAGACTATACCAAGTATTATGACGCCAAGGCGCTTACCGAACTTGTTCTGGAGGATAGGCTGCAGATAGTATCTCCACCCGTACTCTTCACCAAAGAAAGCGAGGAACACAAAGAAGAAATTGAAAGGCAGTGAGACCGCGTTCAGTATCGCTGCGGGTGTCATGAGGCTGGCTTTGAGCGAATCCCACGCTTCACTGTTGCCGTTTATAAGGTCGTTCAGGAATACAGATCCGAAGATCCTTCCGAAGTAGAGAGCAAGGAACAGAACGATCATGACCACGCTCATGCCGATATTCTTCCTTCTAAGGCCGGCATTCTCGGCTCTCTGCCTGCCGCAGACCCAGAAACAGATATAAGCTGCGATACTTCCGGGGATCAGAGGCAACTGTGAGATCACGACCCAGGGATCCATCTTACCCGCTTCACCCATGTCTATTACCGGCAGCTTGATGAACACTGACATGATCGATATGATCATCATGACAGCCGTAGTTACAAGCACTACTATATATCCTGCCATAGGCAGCTTCTCATCCTTCTTGGATGCGATCATCTTGCCTAAGATGACGCCGCACGCCGGATACATCATCTGTGTATTAACGAATGCCGTCAGATCGATCTGCTGTCTGAATCCAATGTACATAAGGATGCTCATAACAGCCGTAACGCCATAGGCAACGGCTATGAATATCCACAATCTCTTTTTCCCTGTCGTGTCCATAACTGATCTCCCGTTATTGTTTTTCTACACAGTCAGAACAGGTTTATTCCCTCCCCGTTCTGCACGGATACAATATAACGCAGATCAGGAGCAGATCCTGTCAAAAGATGTGAATGGTAATTATCCTGTCGCGAAATGTCATCTTGACATCATAATGGACAGCTCGAAAGCATTATCAGTGGACGAAGCTTTGAGCATTCCATTATACCGTTCAACGGTACTCTCGATATTCCTGAATCCGAAGCCATGATACTCCCGGTCTTTCTTCGAAGAATAACCCGTAGATGCAAGGATCCTGTTGACATCCACCTTAGCCTCGATCGTATTTGTGATCTTGATGACAAAGAACTTGGCAGTGCGCTTGATGTCAAGAGACACGGCGGGCTTGGAGCACTTCACCGAAGCTTCTATCGCATTATCCAGGGCGTTGGCAAATACGCTGCACATGTCCGTAGGCTTCATTCCGAGGCCGCCGTCGAGCACGCCGTCACAGGTAAATTCGATACCAAGTTCCTTCATCCTGTCCGCCTTCATCGACACTATAAGATCGAGCATCTCATCGCCTGTAACATATGACGGTGACAATGCCTTTACATTACCGAGAAGATCCTTTATATGAGCGTCAGCATCTTCTATGCGCCCCTCATCGATCATCATCGAGGCAAGTGAGAGATTGTTTATGATATCGTGACGGAAAGCTCTTGTCTCCTCCTGTTTGCGCTTATACTGCTCAATATATTCGAGCTGGGCCTTAAGATAATTCTCCTGATATTCATTCTTATCCTTGAGCGATCTCTCAACGGCAGTCATGACGAGCAGGAACGGAGCAAGACAACCTACGATGGGAAGGACTATTCCATACATGGTACACAGGAGCGAATATTTAAGTTCCGTATCGTCTCCCCCATAGAATACGAGCGTCGACAGGAAAGAGAAAAATATCATCCACAGAATGAACAAGACCCTGTTCCTGACGCGGATCGTATAATACCTGCCCTTCTTGTAGTAAGCAAAATAAAGGAGTGCGCAGAGCAAAGCACTGATCACAAAATCTATCACGACAACAATGTCAAGGAAAGGACTGAAATCATTTTTGGGTTCATAGATGGTCGTCAGAAGGGCTGTATCTCCTCCTGAAAGGAAAAAGACTGTGTATTCCACAATGTTCTGCATGTAAAAATAGTAGAAATAAAGACCGACAGTAGCTTCGATTGCCCGAAGAAACTTCTTCTCCTTATACACGATCAGATAGAATACAAAGGCATAGGCGAAGGCTACCAGGTTAACGACCAGACTCACTGCCGCTGTAACAAGTGCAGGAATGACTTCCTCGGCATCCTCACCCGGAATGATGGCAGACAACTGTGAAGTCAGATGATCTACTATGTAATCTCCATAAATGAACTCAATGACAACGATAATGATCTGCACGATGATGATCCCGCATGCTGACAAAACAAGCTTACGGCTAAGCTTTATGTTACGCCCGAGGAAACAGGCAGAGATAAGCACTATGATCACCATGGACAGGATAAAAGTGACGATCGACAGAGAGGATACCGCGATACTTAAGATCTCATAACCGCTCATGTCAGAATGCCTGCCTTTCTACAAAAGAATAAAGAGCCTCTTTAAGCGTCTTTGTATTGCCGCGGCTTACCGGGACAGATGATTCGCCGTTACCTGAATCAAGGATAACATCAGTTTTTACGAGTTTCTTGATCCTTGCAAGAGGTACAAGATAACCCCTGTGAGTCCTGAAGAAACCGTCATCTTTAAGCTGATCCTCAAAATCACTGATATTATACCTGACCAGATGATCTCCATTGACAGTACAGATCCTCACATACTGGTTCTGCGCCTCAAAATAGACGATGTCGCTGAGATTGACCACTAATTCATTGCCGTCTTCCCTGACGACCAGCTGTCTTTGTGTCGAATTCTGCGAATTCACGTAATTAAGCACTTCCCTAAGCTTCTCAACTTTAACCGGTTTGGTCAGATACCTGAGCGCATTGACTTCATAACCTTCGATGGCATATTCAACATGCCCTGTAAGGAATACTATCAACACCTCAGAAGACCTTGATCTTAAGTTCCTTGCAAGAGTGATGCCGTCCATCTCAGGCATTTCGATGTCAAGGAAAACGATATCGTACGGCTTCCTGTCGAATTCGGCAAGAAGATCGTGACCATCGTGGAATGAATTGATCTCCGGATCAAGATCACCGATAAGCTTTGTGATAAGAGCCCTCAACCCGGCTCTGAACTGTTCCTCATCATCGCAGATAGCTATTCGCATTTATCACCTGTTCTCAGAACGCCTTACTCTTCTGTATGCAACAGCGCTGACTTCAGCATATTTTTTTCAGATTACATTCTACTATACTTGCAACGGATTACAAAACACTATTCTTTGAAGGAAAATACACTATCATCACATCAAAACTCTTTGAAGAATGATGCCAATTCTGTAAGATCAGTAAATCCGAGTTTCTTATAAAACTCATAAGAAGGCTTGCTGCGCTCTGTATGAAGGAAGATCTGTCTGATCCCGTGCACCTTCAGATAATTCTCGATCGACTTCATAAACCCTGTACCGAATCCCCTGCCCTGCATGTCTGTCCTGACGAAAAGCTCTTCGATAAAGTATTCCGTACCCCGGCACCAGTGCCTGATATTGCCTATGGACACACCAACTAATCCGTCTCCCTCCATAAATCCAAGGATAAGCGGAGTTCTTACCATCATAAGATCCTTGAGATAATCATCGAGCTGCTCATCATCACTCCAGTCATCATTCCACGGGGGCGCAGTAAACACGCTCCTGAACAGATCTTTGATGACTTTGAAGTCATTTATGCTAAGTTCGACTAAAGTGGCCATGATATCAGAGTTTTGCCACCAGTTCCTTAAACAGGTCCCCTCTGTGTTCGAAATGTCTGAAGTGATCATAAGAAGTTCCTACACTGCTCATGATGACAACATCACCGGCCTTCGCCAGGGATCTGGCCTTATTGACTGCTTCCGTCATGTTCTTAAGAGCCTGATCCCTCGAATCGGGAAGCTCATATACTTCATCGCCTCCCTCGATCACATAGACCTCGTATTTACGTCCGCAGGCTTCTTTCTCAAGTATCTGCTTGATAAGATCCGCATTAGATCCGTAAATAACAATCCTGTCAGAGAATCTGAGGATCGCATCGCCCAATCCCTCATAGACACACTGTTTGTCCTTACCTCCGCACAGCAGAACGCCGTGAAGACCTCTTCCCGACAGAGCGTTCATCGTATTTATCGTGCGGTTAGGTGATGTATCGATCGAGGAATTATACCACCTGACACCGTCGAGTTTCCTGACAAATTCGATCCTGTGGGCAACCCCCTTGAACTCTCTGGCAACGGTAACAACATCTTCCTCGGATACAAGATCGGAAGTTATTGCGATCGCAGCCAGATAATTCTGGACATTATGATCACCCGGTATCAGAATATCGTTCTTATGTATGATCTTCTTAGTGCCTGACGGCCGCGACAAGCAAAGATATCCTTCATTATCCACATACGCCACATCCGCATTCGGATAATTGCTGCGGATATTTACGCAGGTATCGCCTCCGAAGAAGGAGACACGTCCCCTGGCTATATTACGCAGATCATAAGTCAGATCATTATTACAGTTGAGCACGACCTTCCCCGTTGCGCCCTGGTTATTGAAGATATTAGCCTTGGCATCGATATACTCCCGGTAATCGTAGTGAAAGTCAAGATGATTGGGCGTTATGTTAGTTACAACGGCATTATCAACACTTCTCTTAAGCCCCAGCAGCTGGAATGATGACAGTTCCAGGACAACCTTATCCTTGGGCGTGATCTCTTCAATCCTGTCAAGAAGAGGAGTTCCGATATTTCCTCCCAGGTAACAGTTATAGCCGGCTGTCTTCAATATCTCATATACGAGTGTTGTAGTTGTTGTCTTACCGTCTGAACCGGTTATGCCGAATGTCTCTGCAGGACAAAGGTCAAGGAAGAGCTCCATTTCGGTGGTGAGGATTGCTCCTTTACGGCGTTGTGCTTCGAGAGCATCTACCGTGAACCTCATTTTAGGAGTCTTGAACACGATATCAAAAGACTCCTCGTATAAAGGCTTCAGGTAATCACTGCCAAGTGACCACCTGACCTTAATATTCTTATCTTCAAATTCTTTTACGGTATTATCTATTGCCGGCTCCGATGTATCATGGGCATCACAGGCTGTTATCTCGCAGCCGAGTCCTGACAGCCACACGATCAGCGGTTTATTGGATATTCCAACGCCTATGACGGCAGCTTTGCGTCCGTTAATATTCTTTTTGAATCTCTCAAGTTTAAGATTATTCAACTCCGAGTCCTCCGTATGCTTCATATAATCTGGAGTAGAAACCGCCGCTCCTTATAAGTTCCTCATGGCTTCCGATCTCCGATATCATTCCTTTATCGACCACGATTATCTTATCACAATCCACGATCGTTGACAGTCTGTGTGCGATTATTATACCTGTCCTTCCGGATAGGATCTCCTTGACAGCCTTCTGTATCTTAACTTCAGTAAGGATATCGACAGATGATGTAGCCTCATCAAGGATTATCACAGAAGGATCATAAGCCATTATACGTGTAATACTCAGGAGCTGCTTCTGCCCCTCGGATATATCGTCTCTGTCTCCGCCGATCTCTTCTTCATAGCGTCCGGGAAGATTATCAATAAATGAATCTGCTCCGGTCTTATGAGCAGCCTTCCTGCAGCTGTCTTCATCAAGGTCAGGTTTGCCATACCTGATATTATCAGTTACCGAACCAATGCTGAACCAGTTGTCCTGGGCAACAAGACCTATCAGTCTTCTTAGTTCTCTTCTTGGAATATCGTAGATACTGATACCGTTAATAAGGATATCACCTGAATCCACGTGATAATATCTGAGGAGCAGATTAATGACTGTTGATTTTCCGCCGCCTGTAGGGCCTACTATTGCAGCTTTCTGTCCCGGTTCTATAACAAAAGATACATCTTTAAGCACGGGCTTGCCCTTTGTGTAGGAGAATGTAACATGGCTGAACTCAATACGTATATTCTCTGTATCAGTTATCACTTCAGGGGCATTGATATCCTCCTTTACTATCTCCTCCTCATCAATGAAAGCAAAGATCCTGTCCAGGCACGCAAAACTGTCTGACAGTTCCGTAAATACAGATGACAGATCATTAAAGGGCTTCATGAACTGATTAGCATACATAAGGAGCGAACTCATTATTCCGACAGTCAGGTCGCCCGAAATAATGCTGAGCGCACCTATCAGCGCTACTCCGGCATAGATAAGAGCATTAATGAACCTTGTTGAAGGATTCGTAATAGACGACAGGAAAGTTGCCTTGGATGATGCTTTTCTGTAATCCTCGTTGAGATCGTCAAATCGTGACACAGCACCGGACTTAAGGTCATAGATCTTTGTCTCCCTGAACCTTGAACAGGATTCACCGATATATGATGTCTGTCTTCCCCTGATATCCGAAGCAGCCCTGAATGACTTGTATGACCTTGAAGATATCATATATGCCACGATAAACGATACCGGAGTAAAGAGTATCACGTAAAGTGCTATCCTCCAGTTCAACATGATCATAATGACCAGCGTTACCCCAATAGATACGATGCCGCTGAAGAATTGGTTGAGGAAAAGGATCAGACCATCCCCAACCGTCTCACAGTCGTTTATGGCCAGACTCTGTATAAATCCCTGTTCACTTCTGTCTATAAATGATATAGGCAGTCTTCTGATCTTACCGTATGCATCATCCTTGAGATTAGCTATCAGATCATAAGACAGCTTATTATTGATCCTGAGCATGATAAGCTGCGCAAGTGCACCGCCCAGGGCGATCAAAGCTATAAACACCACATTATATAAGATCCTGTCGAGGTTTCCTGCCACTTTGTCATCAATAAGATCTATGGTCTCACCGGCATAATATGGGATCAGCATCGCAAGTGCGGCATATAGACCGGCAAGCAAGAATGATAATATGACAAGCGCCTTCTGCTTACCTGTATACCGGATGATCCTTCTGATATTCTTCATCTTACTCATCGCAAGCCACCCCCTGCAGCCTGCAAAGTTCCCTGTAGCTCACAGACATCCTGTACAGATCTTTGTGCCCTGCGAAATAAGTGATCCTTCCGTCCTCGAGCAGCATGATCCTGTCGAAATCCTTAACAGAGTTGATCTTCTGTGAGATCAGTATGACAGTAGGATGATTGGGAAGTTCATCAAGGTTATCGAGGAACTTCCGCTCCGTTTTGGCATCCAGTGCAGATGTGGAATCATCCAATATGACCACTCCCGGATTGCCTGCCAGTGTTCTTGCTATATTTATCCTCTGTTTCTGTCCGCCTGACAGTCCGGTACCAAGGGCATAAACTTTATAGTCATATCTCTCTTCTTTTGTATTGATAAATTCAGAGCTCATGGAGACTTCCGCAGCTTTGTCGATCATCTCCTTAGTGATACCTTCCCTGTCCAGAGAAATATTGTATCCTATGGTTCCGGTAAACATACCGGCTTTCTGAAGACATAAAGAAACCGCACCTGACCTGCTCTTATCAGTAAGATCCCTTATATCCGTATCATCTATTGTAACCGTTCCCGCCGTCGGCTCCAGTATTCCCGAGGCCAATGCCGCCAAAGTGGATTTGCCTGAGCCGGTCTTGCCGATTATCCCGATCTTCTCCCCCGGTGCTATATCGAATGTAAGATCCTTAAGCGAATCGTTGTTGGAATCAGGATACTTGAACGATACATTATCAAATCTCAGGCGGTGAGCTTCTGATTCGTTGCCCAGAACTTTATCCCCGCCATCGTCAATATCAAGTTTGAGGAACTTCTCGACTCTTCCTGCACATACTACAGATCTGCTGACATTTACAATAAGATTGGCAAACTTTATTAACTCCACCAGGATCTGCGACATATAGTTATAAAGTGCCACCACTTCTCCCTGCGTGAGATCGCCGTAGGAAACATTAACAGCTCCCGTATATATCAGAAGACATATACACAGGTTAACGATAACAAAAGTTACCGGGTTAAGCAGAGTTGACACTGAACCGGTCTTTTTCTGAAGGTACTTAAGCGCCGCATTCTGTCTTGCAAACCCTTCGTGATCGTCATCCTGTCTGTTGAAGCCTCTTATTACCTTGGCGCCTGTGATGCCGTTACCTGATCTTGTTACCAGCTTCTCCATCTCATCCCTTGTCCGTGAATTAAGAGGAATGAGCATCTTCATGTTTATCACGATAAAAACACTTAGGACGATCAGCATGATAACGAATATCAGAGACATTTTCGGGCTGACGGTTACTGCCATGATAAGTGCACCGAAGACGATAAAAGGTGATCGCAGAAGAAGTCTCAGGGTCAGATTTATACCTGATGAGATCTGGTTGCAGTCTGATGTAAGACCTGTGATCACTTTCGCAGTGCCGGTCTTCTCGAAAGTTCCGACAGACAGAGATGATATGTGTTTGTACAGGTCTCCTCTCAGTCTGCAAGTAATGCCTCCTGCTGCATAAGCGGCAAAATACTGGGCCGTAACCGCACATCCGAACCCAACAACGGCAAATACGATCAGAAGGATTACCCTCGAGGTGATATATGACCTGTCAGAATTTGCAATGCCGGTATCAATGAGTTCAGCCACAACCAGCGGTACGATCAGCTCAAATACCGCCTCCAGGAGCTTAAAGGCAGGACTTAGGATGATCTCTTTAAGATATGATCTGAAATACTTGATCAATGTTCTCATACAAGATCTTTTTGCAACCTGTTACACATTCTGTATACTTCTTCAATATCCACGGAAGTAAACTTACCGTCTTCATAAAGTATCTTCCCGTCTGCCATGGTCATCTTTATGCAGGAATTATCCGCGCTGTAAACGATATTTCTAATGATATTATTCTCAGGCTGCATGGACGGCCTTGACATATCGATCATGATGATATCAGCCTTCTTCCCCTCTGCCAGGACATCACTGTCATCAAGACCCATGCACAAGGCTCCGCCTGTTGTTCCTGCCTTAAGGATCTTATACGGATCGACCGTTGCTGCATTACCCGTCATTGAATTTGACAGGACAGTATCCAGATACATCTCGCGAATCAGTGACAGACTGTTATTGGAACCTGCACCGTCAGTGCCTATGGCTATCTTCATATCAGAATCGATAAACTTATAAACAGGAGCAATACCGCTTGCAAGCTTCAAGTTAGAGCATGCGTTAAAAACCGACCACAGCCCCTTGGATCTGAACACCTCCATATCTTCATCCGTGAACCATACGCAATGGAATCCTCCGCCGCCGAAGTCAAATATCCCCATCCTGTCGAGAAGCACGGCAGGAGTTACGCCATATCTGTCCTTGCACCCTTCAACTTCAGCTCTCGTCTCACTGATATGGGTATATACGGGAGCCTTGTATTTATGAGCAAGCTGAGATACGTACTCCATATTCTTCTTGCTGGTCGTATACTCAGCATGAAATCCCAGTTTGAACGAGACAAGAGGATCAAAGGAATTATATGTGTTGTAATTATCCTCAAGTTCATCTATCCCTCCGAAATCATTAGCCGAATCGCAGAATACGAGCCTGATACCGGATTCCACAGCCGCTTTGGCGGCTTCTCTCAGATGGAAATACATATCAAAGCAGGCTGTGATCCCTCCTGATAAGTATTCGGCATAGGCAAGCTTCGTAAACCAGTAAATGTGTTCCGGTGTGAGCTTCGCCTCCCTCGGGAAGATGGCCTTAAACAGCCAGTCATTAAGTGAATACTCATCTGCTAATGATCTTGAGAAGGTCATACCTGAATGTGTATGCGCATTCTTAAGACCGGGCATCAGAATGTTCCTGTTGCAGTCGATCTGACTGTCCCACTTTATATCATTAGCCTTACCTTCACCTATATATGTTATCTTGCTTCCGCTTACCCACAATTCACCCTCGATGATATTCTGATCTTCCATCGTAAGGATCCTTGCATTATAAAATCTGATATTTGCCATTTATACACCTCAATCGTCTTTAGCTGCATTATATTTTACAATAAATAAGGCAAAACAGAAGATTTATGTTAGTATTATTAAAAACTTAAATAAGAGGACGATAAATGAGCGATAAACTGTCAGTTCTGATAATCGGATGCGGCCGCGTATCAGAGAAGCATATAAAGGCTATAAGTAAACTTAAGGACAAATACACACTTGCAGGTCTGTGCGATAACAACGAGGAAGCTGCACATAGGATCATAAAGGGAGCAGGTCTTAAGGATGTTAAGGTATTTACAGACTACAAAGCGGCAATAGACGAACTTAGCCCTGACGTTACTGCTGTAACTGTTCCCTCAGGCCTTCATTATGCCATCGCAAGTTATGCAATGGAACACGGCTCACACATACTTCTTGAGAAGCCGATGGCCATGTCATCTTCCCAGTCCCGCGAGATCCATGAACTTGCAAAGAAATATGGCCGTAAGATCGCCATGGGGCACATCTACCGCTATCTGCCCGTCGTAGGTCTCCTGCAGGAAGACATTGCAAAAGGCATATACGGACGGGTTACCCACGGTACCATCTGCGTCAGATGGGGTCACGACAACGATTATTACGACAGTGCTGCCTGGAGAGGCACATGGAAAGCTGACGGCGGTGCGCTTATGAACCAGACAATACATGCCATTGATCTTCTAATCTGGCTTATGGGTTCAGAGCCATGCGAAGCCAAGGCAATGATCGCAAGACGTCTGCGCAGCATAGAAGCTGAAGACCTCGGGTTTGCAGTGCTTAAACTTGAGAACGGGGCTTTGGCAAATATCGAGGGTGCCACCTGCACCGATCCTGCAAGACATATGGCTAACTTTTCGATATTCTGTGAGAAGGCTTCCCTGTCCATCGGTCTTAACTCAGGCAAGCCTAAGCTCGACCTGAGGCTCAACGGCGGCAAGAAGCTGAATAACAAGTATCTGAGACGCCAGCTGAAGGAATACGGTCTGTCATATACAATTGCTACGGCTCTTAATCCCCACCTTGGCATCTACAAGAATCTTGCCGAGTCCATATCGACCGGTAAAGAGCCTCTGGCGGACAGCTATGCAGGTTATTCCTCTGTAGATACGCTTATGGGCATATATAAGTCAGCCAAGACAGGCGAAGCAGTGGCTTTGCCGCTCACTGAAGACTTCGCTTCCGTGGACATGGCTGACTATGAATTATAAAATTGCTGAAGTGAAAAGTTAATTTCTA
>DGUI01000033.1 GCA_002394605.1 Mageeibacillus sp. UBA4314
CGAGACTGGAAGAACAGGAGGACACTTAATTATGTACGCAGTTATCAAGACAGGCGGCAAGCAGTACAAGGTTGCTGTAGGAGACGAGATCTTCGTAGAGAAGCTTGCAGGTGAAGCAGGTGAGACAGTTACTTTCGATGAAGTGCTTGCAGTAGGTAACGATGACGGTATCGCAACAGGTTCTGATGTTAAGGCAACAGTAACAGGCGAGATCGTTAAGCAGGGCAAGAACAAGAAGATCACTGTCCTGAAGTACAAGGCTAAGAAGGGCTATCGTCGTAAGAATGGCCACAGACAGCCTTACACAAGAGTTCGTATCTCAGCGATCGGCTAATGATTACTGTGATCGTTGACAGGAAGTCCGAAGACAGATCCATCAGAGGTATCTACGTTGAAGGACATTCGGGCTATGGTAAGTCCGGAAGCGACATAGTCTGTGCCGGCATATCAACTTTATGTTATGCGGCTGCAAATGCTCTTGAAGACATATGCGGATATGGCACTGACGAAGTAGCAACTGTACATGAATCTGAAGGCGATGATGTATTCTTCAGGATATCGGTTCCCGACAGGGGCACTGATGAAGTCAGGAATAACGCTCAGGTGATCATGAGAACATGTGAACTTGGTATGATCAATGTTGCAGGTTCAGTCAACGAAGGACAAAGAAGGTTTGTAGAGATTATTCATTCGAATTGACACTTATGGAGGTGTAACAATGCTTAAGTTGAATTTACAGCTCTTCGCTCACAAGAAAGGTATGGGTTCCACCAAGAACGGTCGTGACTCAGAATCCAAGAGACTCGGAGCAAAGAAGGGTGACGGTCAGGCTGTTATCGCTGGCAACATTCTTGTAAGACAGCGCGGAACTAAGATCCATCCCGGCACAAACGTTGGAATCGGATCTGACGATACACTTTTTGCTCTCATCGACGGTACAGTTAAGTACGAGCGTAAGGGCAAGGACAAGAAGCAGGTTAGCGTTTATCCCGTAGCCTGATCTTGACTGATCAAGAAGGTATTGCAGTCTGTCGTTTATAAGGCGGCAGACTGCTTTTTTGTAAAGACAAGAGGAGACAGATATGTTTATCGATCACGCTAAGATACACGTAAAGGCAGGTGACGGCGGTGCCGGCATGGTGTCTTTCCATACGGAGAAATTCGTAACCAACGGCGGTCCTGACGGCGGTGACGGCGGCAAGGGCGGCGATGTTGTATTTGTTGCGGTAGCACGTCTGTCCAATCTCGCAGCTTTCCGCTTCAAGCACAAGTTCGTTGCTGCTGACGGTGCCAAGGGAATGAACCGCAAGATGTACGGCAAAGGCGGTGAAGACTTGGAGATCGCAGTTCCCGTCGGAACAGTTATCAAGGACTGTGAGACCGACAAGATCTTAGCAGACATGACAGAAGACGGTCAGAGGGTGGTTATCGCCAGAGGTGGCAAGGGCGGACTTGGCAACATGCATTATGCCAATGCTGTTAGGCAGGCTCCCCAGTTTGCCAGAGCAGGCGTTCCGGGCGAGGAATTGGATCTTTACATAGAGCTCAAGCTCATCGCTGACGTGGGGCTCGTAGGTTACCCCAACGCCGGCAAATCAACCCTGCTGTCAGTCCTTACTAACGCAAAACCGAAGATTGCAGACTATCCGTTTACGACATTGGAACCGGTATTGGGAGTTGTGCAGAGTTATGACACATCATATGTAATAGCAGACATTCCGGGCATCATCGAGGATGCCCATCAGGGCGCAGGGTTAGGACATGATTTCCTGCGTCATATAGAGAGGACCAGGCTCCTTGTCCATGTGGTCGATGTATCGGCCAAGGACGGAAGGGACCCTTTCGATGATTTTGTTTCCATCAATAATGAGCTTAAGCAGTTCAACAGCGAGCTTGCAGCAAGGCCGCAGATAGTAGTCGCCAACAAGTGCGATGATGCTTCTGATGAAGAAGTTGAGATGTTCGTTGATTCAGTCAGGGCTGAAGGCTATGAGGACATCTTCGTCATAAGCGCCGCTGCCAGGATCGGTCTTAAGGAACTGTGCGACAAGATCACCGAGATGGTCACAAAGCTCCCTCCTGTCGTGATCCACGATCTGGCAACAGAGGATGAGAAGGTATATAAGTTCGAAGAGGAGCGCAAGTTCGACATCGAGGTCACCGGCAACGTCTATGAAGTTACCGGAAAGTGGATCGGAGTCGTTCTGGAGTCCACCAATTTTGACAGCACTGATTCGATGGCTTACTTCCAGAGAACGCTCATCTCTTCCGGTGTCATAGATGCGCTCAAGGCGAAAGGGATCAAGGAAGGCGACACCGTTAAGATCGGAGAGCTGGAGTTCGATTATTTTGAGTGATAAGATCAACAAAGGCTGCCCAGTGGGGCAGCTATTTGGTTGCGGGTGCAGGAGGATCTTGCTTTCACGTCCAGGGTGTCCCGGGTGTCATCCGGCGTTGTCGGTCTCACTGCCTGTAGTGTTTGCCCCAAATATAACTAAATATCGCCCGCACGTATGATATAATAAATCTTGCTTATTTTTATTGTAGAGGGATCATACAGCTATGGAAAAGTTTCAAGTTATTTCGGAGTCGGAGATCAATCAGGCGCTTACTATAGTTCAGCGCATCAATTCCTACTATTATGAGAAGATGGTAGGTCAGAAGGATCTTGGCACATCGCTTCTCATGACACTGATGGTCAACGGTCATATCCTGATCGAGTCAGTTCCGGGTCTTGCCAAGACTACGGCAGCCAAGACACTGACTGAGGCTTGCGGAGGTAAGTTCTCACGTATCCAGTGTACGCCTGACCTTCTGCCGAGTGACATCATCGGTACGCAGATCCTCAATTATTCGACAGGAAGCTTTGAGACTAAGCTCGGTCCAGTACATGCTAATTTCGTTCTTCTCGACGAGATCAACAGATCTTCTGCAAAGACTCAGAGCGCCATGCTCGAAGTCATGCAGGAACACCAGACCACGATCGGCGGCGTGAAGTATGATACCCCTGAGATCTTTATGGTAATCGCCACACAGAACCCCATCGAGCAGGAAGGTACATACCTCCTGTCAGAAGCTCAGCTCGACAGGTTCTTTATGAAGGCGGTCATCGATTATCCCAACGTAGCTGAAGAACTCGAGATTATGAACAGGATCGAGAATGATGTCTTTACACAGAGCAGGAGCGTTGTAACGCTCGACGACATAAAGTATGTCCAGGATCTCGTTAAGAGAGTATACCTCGATGATTCCATCAAGAACTACATCGTAAGGATCATCGATGCAACAAGACATGCCGAGAAGTTCATCCCTAAGAATCTTGCGCAGTACATCACACTTGGATCTTCCATCAGAGGTTCCATCTGCCTTATGGAGATCAGTAAGGCCGTTGCAGTCCTCTCCGGAAGAGACTATGTAACACCTGATGATGTCAAGGCATTTGCAAAGGGTGTATTAAGGCACAGGGTATCGCTTAACTTTGCTGCAGTTGCAGACGGCGTTACAGAAGACATGATCATCGATGCGATCATGGGAGCAGTTCCCACACCATGAAGCCCAGATCTGAATACATAACCCAGATCAAGGCGAACGTAAGCATCTACGCCACCAAGAAAACGAGCAATGTTCTTGACGGAACATACCCGTCTGTATTTCATGGCAGGAGCCTTAACTTTGAGGACCTCCGCGAATATGTTCCCGGTGATAACATCAGGGACATTGACTGGAAGAGCTCCGGAAGGGCGGGGACGATCCTCGTTAAGAGATATATCGCCGATAAGAAGCACAGCATCATGCTGGTCCTCGATACCGGAGATAAGATGACCGGTGATACGGCAGCATTCGTTCCGAAGAGGGAGATCGCCCTGAGGACTGCCGGTACGATCGGTTACCTGGCTTATAAGAACGGCGATACGGTCGGATCTCTTTACAACAGGGATGGCTTGATCAAGCTCAATCCCTTTAAGACCGGCATCCCCAATCTCGAGCGGATCATTGCCGAGTATGACAGGGATATCGGTATCGGGAAGAAGAATAAGATCGAGAATGCTCTCGATTTTATCATCAATAATTTCAAGAAGAGGATGATCATTTTCGTGGTGACCGATATGGAGGGGGTCGCATCCATATCTGAGCCGTGCATAAAGCGTCTCATGACGAGACACGATCTTCTTTTTGTCAATATCAGCGACCTCGGACTGACGGGCAACAAAGTCTATGATATCGACGGCAGGAGTTATGTGCCGAACTTTATCAGCAGCAACAAGAAGCTCCTCAAGTACGAGCAGGAGAAGAGGGAAGGGATACTGGCTTCCAATGCAAGGAAGCTGCTTAAGTATGGTGTATCGAGCGTGACGATCGAGAAGGAAGATGAGATCGTTACGAAGATAATTGAATTATTGGAAAGTCACAGATATGCAAACATCCGTTAAGCTTCAGGACATGATGAGTTATTCACTTATACTGACGATCATCGCGATCGCCGTTATCGTGCTGCCCATCATCATATTTATCATCCTCAAGCTCATCAAGTTCAAGCCGAAGAACAAGCCGGCAAAGCCTGCGCCGGTTGTTAAGGTCCAGAAGACTTATGATCCCGTATCTCTCAAGTCTCTCTATCTCAATAAGATCAGGGAGATCGAAGTAAGATATAACGAAGGCAAGATAGATAACAGGGGAGCTCATCAGGAACTGAGCAAGGCTGTGCGTGACTACTGCAGCGAAGCTTCACAGATCCCTACGGATAAGCTGACTCTGCAGGAGATCGGCAGGCTCAATCTGCCTACTCTCTATTCGCTCATCAAGGAATTCTATGAGCCTGAATTCGCATATGAATCCGCAAAGGATATGAACACTTCATTTAACGGCGCGAGGGAGGTCATCACGTTATGGAACTGATCTTCCCGTTTTTCCTCTTTATCTGTGCCGGAATAGTCGCGGGCGCTGCCATAGCGCTCATATTCCTGATCCGCGGCAAGAAGTATACGGGCGGCAGCAGAAGTGCGAATAATGCATATGTTAAGAAACTGCCCCAGTATAAGGTCTTAATGCTCGAGTTCAATCTCCTGAGGGCATTGGCGGTCATCGGTATCATTATCGTGCTTATCGGTGCTACGATCCTTCTTTGTAAGCCGGTCAAGATCTCATCCCAGACTGAAGAGATCCACAACAGGGACATCATAATCGGTTTTGACGTATCGACCTCACTTGACAGCGTCAGTTCCAAACTGTGCGAACAGCTCAAGGACTTTGTATCAGGTCTCAAGGGTGAGAGGTTCGGCATCGTCATCTTCAACGGACAGGCCGTAAGGACTGTTCCTCTTACGGATGATTACGATTATGTAATCTCGGAGCTTGAGCATCTCAAGAGGTCTATCGATGCAGGCATCAACATCTTCTTTTCAGATGATCTTGATGAGCTGTCAGCATACAGGTTTGCAGGCACGTCTAGTGACAGGGGAAGCTCTCTCATCGGTGACGGACTTGCCTCATGTCTCTATTCTTTCCCGGACTTTGAGGAGGATCCCGACAGGTCAAGGCTCATCGTTCTCGTTACTGACAACGATGTCTTGGGCGAGGAGATAGTAACCGTCGATCAGGCCTGCCAGCTCTGTTCTTATAAGGGCGTAAAGGTATTTGGCCTTGCCCCGTTCTTTGTTGCGAACGAGGAAGAGTTCGAGGCTTCAATCAAGAGTACGGGCGGCAAGTATTACAATACGAGAGACAAGCATGCAATAGACGATATAATCGAGGCCGTACAGGATACTGACGTGTCCGCCACGTTCAAGACGAAGACAGACATCAGGGATGTTCCTCAGGTGTTTATCATACTTCTGTTTGCCGGTACGGCAATATTCTCGTTTGCGGTATGGAGGCTCAAGTTATGATGTTGATGTACTCCCTTATACCGGTGCTCCTCGCGAAAACAGATGTAATCGTCCCCGAAATGCCGGTAGGCTCCGTTACGGCTGCCCCGTTCATCCCGATCCCCATCGTGCTCATCTTCTGCGTACTCCTCTGCCTCATGAAGCGTAAGGGGATCTGGAACTTTGCAAGGCAGATCATGATCGCAGTACTGATATTCCTGATCAATCTGAGGATCGGCATCCCTACAGCAAGCGTTGATACATACAGCAATAACGTTAAGATACTCTTTGTCGTTGACAATACGATCAGCATGCAGGCAGAAGATTATCAGGGCGACGGTATCAGGATGAATGCTGTTCAGGACCATATCGGACGGATCATGGATGAGTTTGAGGGCGCCAGATATGCCGTTATGGCATTCAATGATATCTCAGGGAACGTCCAGGTTCCGTACACGACTGACAAGAAGACCGTAACGCAGGCAATCGGGGCTCTGGAAGGACGAAGCAAGATATATGCTTCGGGATCGTCATTCAATGTTATCCTGACACCTCTGAGAGACTATCTTGAAGGCACCTATTCCAGGGACGAAGACGACGAGGAAGAGAAGAAGCCCGCTGATGACGCGATCCAGCTGTTGTTCTTCTTCAGCGACGGCGAAATGAATACGGATGAGAAACTGAAGTCTTTCGATGTGATCGCAGAGAGCATAGACGGCGGCGCGGTATTTGGTTACGGCACTACAGCCGGCGGACAGATGCGCGTCAGGGAGTATTCGTCATCAGAAGAAAAGGTAGTCCTCACTTATATCGATAAGACCGGCCACCAGGTAACTGCCAAGTCGAAGATCGATGAGAGCACTCTCAAGAAACTCGCCGAAGACATGAACATCAGTTACAAGCACATCTTGAAAGATTCGGATATACTTGATATAACTGAAGGCATAAAGAGCAGGATAGACAGCGGCGAGATGACCGCAACGACGGTAGAGGGATATGGAAGGTACGAGATCACTTTCGTGTTTGCAGGGATACTGTTTGCACTCGTGATATATGATCTCGTCTATTATGGAAGGAAGATGGGTAGAGGACAATGAGACTGAAGATACTTATCGCGGTTTATGTTGTGGTAGTGCTTGCTGCAGGCAAGATATTACTGGATTATTTCTATAACGAGAGCGTCATCAATGCTTACGAGGAAGGAAATTATTCCGTTAATGATGACATGCTCCTGGCGATGAACGTGCTGGAGAGATACATCCCGTACTATAACAATGCCAACATCCTGTACAAGACAGGCGAATATGTGCAGGCGGAAGAAGAGTATCAGAAGGCAGTCGATCAGGGGATCCCGGAAGGTAAGGAATGCCCCGTCAGGATCAATATGGCTCTGTCTGTGATCGGCCAGCTTCCGAGTGATTACAAGGAACCGAAGAATATCGACGAGTCCATCAAGACGCTCAAGAGAGCAAGGGATTATCTGACGGTTGATGATTGTGCAAATGATGAAGGCACAGGTCACAGCAAGAAGGCCGAGAGGCTCAAGCGTGACATCGATGCTGAGATAGAGGAACTCGAGAATATCAAGCAGCAACAGCAACAGCAGCAGGATCAGCAGGACCAGCAGGATCAACAGGATCAGCAGGATCAGCAGGATCAGCAGGACCAACAGGATCAACAGGATCAGCAGGATCAGCAGGATCAGCAGCAACAGCAGCAGATGCAGGATATGGACGAGAAGACCAAGCAGCAGATGGAGCAGTATCAGCAGCAGTCTCAGATAGACCGCCAGAACGATATGGATACTTACAGCAGGATCAACAGCTACGCCAGATGGAACAGCGATTACAATAACATCTGGTAAGTCAGGCCGTTATCATTTTTGTGTGGAATCAACATCTCTTTTAGATTATAATTATCTCAAAAATAGGATTGAGATACATTAACATGATGCTTACAAATAAGACATGGAATGTATCGGAATTAGGTCAGTCTGGCCATTCCGGTACATTGCTTGGTGTCCTTCTCGAGAGCAGAGGGATCACAGATCAGAAGGATATCGATGACTTCCTTACGGATAACCCGACTTTGTGGTATGATCCGTTCCTTTACAATGACATGGACAAGGCTGTAGATATGATCAGCTCTTCCATCAGTGCGGGTGAGAAGATCCTCGTTTACGGTGACTACGACTGTGACGGCGTTACGGCAACTGCCATTATCGTCAGGTATCTTCTAAGCCACGGCTGCAATGTGGAATACATCGTTCCTCACAGATCAGAGCACGGATACGGATTGACGGAGAACATCCTCGACAGGGTGTTCGAGATCGACCCGGCACTTCTCATTACGGTTGACTGCGGTATCACGAATATCGAGACGGTGAAGGATGTCAAGGACCGCGGGATCAAGGTCATAGTTACTGACCACCACAATGTCAAGGGTGATGAGATACCCGATGCTGACTGCGTTATCTGTGCGAAGCGACCTGATAACACATATCCTTTCATCGACCTTTGCGGTGCCGGTGTTGCCTTGAAGCTTGTCGAGGCCATGGGCAGGAAGAGCCCTTACAAGGTGTCCAGGAATATCTGGAGACAGGCTATCGAGATGGCAGGGATCGCGACGATCGCGGATCTTGTGTCTGTCGTGGATGAGAACAGGACGATAATCAAGAAGGCTCTTGAGAGCATGAATTCCGGCAATGTTGCAAATCCCGGCGTCCGTGTAATGAACAGGATGCTCGCAGACGACGGCAAGCCTATCGACGAGACTTATGTATCATTCAATTTTGTGCCGAGGGTCAACGCGGCAGGCCGTCTTTATGATTCTTCCGAGGCTCTGAAGCTCTTCCTTGAAGACGATGAGGAACTTGCCAGGAAAGCTGCAATGGAACTGACACGGGAGAATGACGAGCGCAAGGCGATCGAGTCCAAGGTGTTCGAAGAAGCTGTTAAGCAGATCGAGAGACCTGACAGACCTGACTGCTGGAGCCTGACCAATACTTCCGGACCGATCGTGGTATACGGCAATAACTGGCACCAGGGCGTGCTCGGCATAGTTGCAGGTAAACTGTCCCAGTATTTCAGGAGATCTGCGATCGTATTTACAAACGATTCGATCGAGACTGATTGTGCGAAGGGGTCCGGAAGGGCATACGGTGATTTCGATCTGTTTGGCGTGCTTACTGATGTGTCCGATACCATTGTGAATTTCGGCGGCCATAAGAAGGCGGCAGGCGTGGTGGTCAAGAAGAGCAACATGGCCGAGTTCATGAGAAGGCTCGAGGACAGATCCAGAGAGGTCATGGGACAGGATAAGCAGGGCGGAGCACCTGATGACGATGATGTCCTTAATGTCGATCTCGAACTTCCTTATGAGGATGTGACATTCGATACATATAAGACTATCTGCAGGCTCAAGCCGTTCGGGATCTCCAATACACGTCCGGTATTCGTGACGAGGGGGCTTGTCATATCTGATCTTTACACGATGTCTGACGGTGCACACTTAAGAGTGGATCTTACATCTCCCGACGGAACGGGAAGATCAGGCAGGAATGATTCACTGTCAGCGGTGGGATTCGGCATGGGCGATTATGCCAGCTGCTTTACGGCAGGCGACATAGTAGATGTGGCTTATACGCTGAATGAATATACATACCGTGGCAATACGACCTTGAGCCTCCACCTGGAGGATATCAGGCCTGCGGTCAGCGGCTTTGCATGGATGCAGTTCGATACCGTTGAGAAGCTTTATAATTCCGGACTTGCAGTCGATCAGATAATCAAGCTCAACAGGGATCTCAAGAGCGAAGACATGATCCCTGACAAGGAAGATTATGCGAATGTGTATACTACAATAAGAGACAAATGCGGCAATAAGAATTCAACAGCTGATTGCGTTCTGCTTGCCAAAATGATAAATATAGGCTATAAGACTGATATCACGCCTTTCTGCGTGAAAAGATGTCTTGAGGTATTTGCGGAGTCAGGTCTGATCAAGCTTGGCTGTGCGAATCCCGGAAGACTGTGCTTTACCGTCCTGGCGGTGAAGGAGAAGGCAAATCTTGCCGATACTAAGACATATAAGAGGCTGATGCAGAATGTCGGAAGAACTTAAGAGCGAAGAATACAGATATCTGGCCGATATGACTCAGGTGCCGGATATTCCTGAATTCATTCAGGAACGTTACGAGGAGGTTGAGAGGATATTCCGTAACTACCTCGTTAATTCGCACGCCACTGACGAAGAGATCGACAGGGAGTGTAAGCTCCTTCACGATGCTTATATATTTGCTTACAAGGCACACCGCAACCAAAAGCGCAAGACGGGCGAGATGTATATCATCCACCCGATCGCCGTTGCAAGGATACTTGCAGATCTTGAAGTCGATGCGGAGACGCTGGCAGGTGCGCTCCTCCACGATACGGTAGAAGATACGGAAGCGGATTCAGAACTCTTAAGATCGATCTTCGGTGATTCTATCGCGAATATGGTCAATGGCGTTACGAAGATCAATTCGAGCCTCGAGATGGTGAATTACGATTCCAAGGAAGAACTCCAGGCAACTAACGTGCGCAAGATGATGGTTGCCATGACGGACGATATCAGGGTTATCTTCATCAAGCTTGCTGACCGTCTCCATAACATGAGGACGATGAAGCACCAGACTCCGGAGAAGCAGATCGAGAAGGCGAGGGAGACACTTGATATCTATGTTCCTTTCGCGGGGAGATTCGGTATATATAAGATCAAGTGGGAACTTGAGGACTTGTGCCTTAGGTATCTCGATCCCGATGCCTACTATGAACTCGTTGGACTTGTTAACAGCAAGAGGTCTGACAGGGAAGCTTTCATGGAGAGCGTGGTAACGCAGCTCAACGAGAAGCTTACGGAATACAACATAAAGAACTATGAGATCGAGGGCAGACCGAAGCACTTCTACAGTATCTACAAGAAGATGAAGGAGAAGGGTAAGACCATCGACGAGATCTACGATATGTTCGCATGCAGGATCATCGTTGAAGAGGTCACGGACTGTTATACGGTATTAGGTATCGTTCACGAGATGTATACCCATATTCCGGGCAGGTTCAAGGACTATATCGCGATGCCTAAGGAGAATAAATACCAGTCGATCCATACTACGGTCATAGGTCCGAGCGGAATACCTTTCGAGGTTCAGATCAGGACTTATGCGATGCATAAGATCGCAGAGTACGGCATCGCTGCGCACTGGCACTACAAGGAGTCCGGGGATTCACAGGAGTTCAGGGCTGACAGATATGATGAGAAGATCACCGAAGTCAGGCAGATCCTCGATTCACAGAACGAACTTTCCGATCCTACGGCATTCATCGAATACCTGAAGACGAACATCGCTCCCGAGGAAGTGTTTGTATATACTCCCAAAGGTGATGTCATTAGGCTTCCTATCGGTTCATGCCCGATCGACTTTGCTTACCACATCCACAGCGGCGTTGGCAATCACATGCACGGTGCAAAGGTCAACGGAAGAATCGTGCCCCTGTCTTACGAGCTCAAGAATGCTGATCAGGTCGAGATCCTGACAAGCCAGAAGATCAAGGGACCTTCAAGAGACTGGGTCAATGTTGCGCGTACTACGACTGCAAAGAATAAGATCAATGCATACTTCAAGAAGGAAGCAAGAGCCGAGAATGTTGAAGTCGGCCGCGTTAAGCTGGAACGTGAGATCGAACGTAACGGTTTTAAGCCTGAAGATCTCATCGTTGAGCATGCCGTGGAGCCTATCCTGAAGCGCAATTCCTTTGCGGGACTCGATGATCTGTATGCTTCCATCGGATTTGGTACGACCAGTGTCATCAAGGTCTTCGGAAGACTTCGTGACGATTATATAAGGAGCATCTCGCCTGAGGAGAGACAGAAGCTCGGATACAGGATCGCCATAGACGGCCAGGTGATCTACCGTCCTGAGGAGATACCCATCGAACTCGGAAAGTTCGATCAGGAATCCAATACCGGAAGGAAGACAAAGTCGAGTCACACCAAGCCTGAGATCGATACGACGAACATAAGGATCCCCAAATCAAGGAAGTCATCTTCCGAGTCGGTAGTAGTTGACGGTCTTGATAATGTCGCAACACACTATGCAAAATGCTGTCACCCTGTCTATGGTGACGACATCGTCGGATATGTGACGCAGGGCAAGGGCGTTGGCATCCACAAGTCTAACTGTCAGAACATCGCGAATGTCATTAAGTACAAAGACAGGTCACAGAAGGATCTTGAGAGGTTCAGGAGGATCGTGAACTGTCACTGGCTTTCGAATGCGAGAGATTCAGTCTTTGACATTGCAATCGTCATTACTGCAAATGACAGGCATGATCTTCTGTTCGATATCCTCGATAATATCAGGGAAGAGAAGGCGAGCATCGTTAAGGTAAATACACTCGTTGGCGACGATTTCATCGCTCATATCAATATCACTCTGACGATAGTGAATAAAGCCCAGTACGACAGGATAGTCGGAAGGATCAAGGGTGTAAGGGACGTTATCAGCGTATCAAGAAGATAAGCCCTGACGGACCTTCTTGCTGTCCAGTATTTTGTATTCGCCAACCTTGAGATCACCCAGTTCTATGTTCATGAACCTGATCCTCTTGAGCTTTACCACTCGGTAGCCCAGGTATTCGCACATCCTTCTTATCTGGCGGTTGAGTCCCTGGTGAAGTATTATGCTGAACCTGCGCGAAGACAGGATCTTTACTTCGCAGGGGAGTGTGATCTGACCAAGTACCGGAACACCGGATTCCATCTTCTTTTTGAAATCTGCAGCCAAGGGCTTATCGACAGTTACGATGTATTCTTTCTCATGGTTGTTCTCCGCCCGGAGCATCCTGTTCACGATATCGCCGTCGTTTGTAAGCAGTATGAGTCCTGATGAGTTCTTGTCAAGCCTGCCTATGGGGAAGATCCTCTCGGGGTATCCGATGTAATCGATGATGTTTGTGGGATCGCGCCTGTCAGTCGTGCACGTGACGCCCAGGGGCTTGTTGAAAGCCAGATAGATCCTGTTATCTTCAGGTATTACCGCGTTGCCGTCAAGCTCGACAACATCGCCGTCGTTTACAACGGAACCGAGCTGTGCAGTTATCCCGTTGATGGTAACCCTTCCTTCTTCTATGAGCTTATCTGCGCCGCGGCGGGAACATGCCCCTGACTCTGCCAGATACTTATTGATCCTCTTACTTCCATCGCTCATAAGAACCGACCACCTTCGTAAGCGTGAAGCTGAACGTCGTGCCTTCGCCGTAAACACTCTCTACGGTGATATCCTCGCCCATATAGTTCAGGAGTTCCTTGGCGATGGACAGACCCAGTCCCGAGCCCTTCTTGCCGCGGGCACGGTCAGCCTTGAAGAATCTGTCGAAGATATGGTTGATATCATACTCATGGATGCCTTGTCCGGTATCCGCAACCGAGATGTTTACCTTATTGGAACTCTCGATAAAGTCAGTGTAGATGGTAACGCTTCCGCCTTCAGGCGTATACTTCTTGGCATTGTCAAGAAGTATGATGAGGACCTGTTCAACACGGTCCGGGTTGCCCATTACCGTAGGGAGCTTGCCTGAATTGAACTTGACCTTGAAGTTGATCCCCGACTCCTTCATGATGGGGCGGAACTTCGTCTCAAGATCCTTGAGGAGTGTGTTGAGATCGAACGGGAAGCTCTTGAATGCAACCGCCCTTGACTGGAGCTTGGACAGCTCGAGCATGTCATCAATGAGCCTCGACAGTCTCATCGTCTCGTTGAGGATGATGTTGTAATACCTCTGCTTGTCCTCTTCCTTCTTGACCATGCCGTCAGCGAGAGGCTCGATGAGGCCTCTTAATGTCTGGAGCGGGGTGCGGAGCTCGTGCGAGATGTTGGATACATAGTCTCTTCTTGTCCTCTCGAGCTTCTGCTCGTCGTAGATATCACGGAAGAACCCGATGGCGCCTACGCAGTTGCCATCCGGGTCGAACTTGGGAACGATCGTTGATGAATATGCGTACTCCGGTCCTTCGACAGTCCTCTGCTTATTCACGCCGTCAATGAGACACTCATCAAAGTCGTTCCAAATCTCATCGAAAGGTATGAGCTGCAGTCTCTCGGTGAAGAGGTTGCTCCTGTGGGCATTTGTAAAGATCGTCCTTGCCTTGTTGTTGACAACTATCGGTACTGACTTCTGGTCTACAACGACGATACCTTCCGAAATGACGTTAAAGATGTCTTCGAGCCTGTTACGCTCGATCGTGAGATCATTGATGGACTGGGAGAGCCTGTCAGCAAGGATGTTGAATGACGCACCGAGCTCACCGATCTCACCCTTGTGTGACTCGTCGGCACGGACTGACATATTGCCCTGGCCAAAGAGCTTTGCTACTTCGTTGATGTTCTGGATAGGGAGTATGATCTGGTTGACCATGATGTATGAAGGGATGAGCATCGCCATTGCTGCAAGGAGCGTTGACAGTGCCAGGATGTTAACAAATGACGTGATGACCGCGTCGAAATCCTGTACTATGGATACCGTGCAGAGCGTCAGGGGCTGATCCGTCTCCTGGAGAGCGCAGAGCGTGATAAGAATCTGCTCGCCGCTCTCACTGGAATTGATAAGCACATATCTGATGCCGTCGGATTCGTCTTCGAATTTAGACTCGCGGATGTACTGGATCGCAGTGTCGATCTTATCCTTGGCTACGATCGTATTCTCGGGACCGGGAGCCTGGATGACTTTGTTGTCCTTGTCAAGAAGGAAGACATCCTTATCAGCCATAAATGTCGAATCGATAAGGACATTCCTGAACTGCTCGCTGTCCATGATCTCGGGAGCTGAATTGATGGCGTTCGTGATGCCTCTGGTCTGCTCCAAGGTCCTTGTAACCTCATTGTTGATGGTAACATTACGGCCTGCAAGAAGGAAGGCGACAAGTGTAAGGAAAGTTGATGCAACGAGCGCACCGATAACCAGCGTCATGGTCCTTCGAAGCAGCGTGCTTTGAAACATTACTGGACCTCAAACTTGTAGCCGACGCCGTAGACTGTCTGGATATTCCATCTGGCGCCTTCAACATTGACCTTCTGTCTGATCCTCTTGATGTGGGTATCAACCGTTCTCGCATCACCTGTATAGCTCTCGCCCCAGATCGCTGCAATGATCTGTTCCCTGTTGAATACCTGACCGGGATGGGAAGCAAGATAGTGAAGGATCTCAACTTCCTTCGGAGTGAAGGGGATCAGTTCATCCCTGATCTTGACGACATAGTTGCTGACATTGATCTCGAGCTCGTAATACTTGAGCACGGAAGAGTTGTCAGTAGTGTCACCGATCCTGCGGAGAACGACCTTGATCCTGGCAATGACTTCCCTGGGTGAGAAAGGCTTAACGATATAATCGTCTGCGCCGAGTTCGAGTCCTAAGATCCTGTCGATCTCATCGCCCTTTGCAGACAGGAAGATGATCGGGGTGGAACATGTCTTCCTTGCCTCCTTGCAGACATCAATGCCGCTCATCTCGGGCATCATGATATCGAGAAGGATAAGATCGGGATTTGTCGTAAGTATAAGATTCAGTGCCTCGGCACCGTCATAAGCATCAGAATGTGTAAAATTCTCGTTATCGAAATAGAGTGCAAGCGACTCATGAACGACCGGATCGTCGTCACATATCAGGATATGTGGTGAAGACATCAGATACACCTCCATTGATCAAATTTCTTGGGCTATTGTCTATTATAGCCTACTATTGCGTTTTTTTGTAAAATTATTAAAATAGAATTATTGCTTTTTTTGGAGGTGTCTGTATGGTTAGAGCAAAAAAGATCTCCGTAGTGTTGCTTTCATTTGCTTTGATGACATCACTTGCTGCCTGCAGCGGCGTGAACAGGGAGGATGTGCTCAAGAGAGCCGAGACTTTCTCTAAGGCTGTGGCGAATCTTGATCCCACAAAGCTGCTCAAGAGTGTCGAGAAGATCGACAGTGATAAGGCTGATAAGATCGAAGATAAACTGTCCATGACAGCGATGGATTATGATGAGGCCAAGGTCAAGAAGACCATTGCCGATACGATCGAATATAAGGTGATCGAGGACTCTTTCGAGACAGGGAAGAAGGATAAGACAGCTACTGTCGATGTGGAGTTTACGCTCGTTGATTATGAATCTGCCCTCAAGGATGACGGACTTAAGAAGAGTGAGGATATGGTCGATGCGATCAAGGACTGCACGCAGTCGAAGACGTGGCTGGTATCTCTCGAGCTCGTACAGGACGATGAGAAGTGGCTGGTAACAGAAGATACCCTGCCTAATCTCGCTCCGGTCTACAAGTTCCTTGACGGTGATATCAAGTTCGGTAATACCTCTTCTGACGCGGTCATGATGGTCGATTACACGAAGTGGTACATGAGCAATAATACCGGCATCTATGATAATGTTGACAAGATCGAGCTCGACCTCTACTTTACCGGTGACCTCGGAATGGATCTGTATTACGTTGTAAACAAGGATGGTGCCGAAGTCTACAGGAGCAGCAGTTTCAATGTGCCGAGCTATTTCGCAGAGGCTCCTTACGGCAAGGATCAGAATGCGAAGATGGACGGTGAATACCTTGCAGCAGGTTCCTATACGATCTCTTTCTACAGTGCCGATGACGATGCGTTGATAACATCCAACACTGCTACTGTCACGGTAACAAGGGCAACTCCGACGCCGACCCCGGCTCCTTCGCCTGATTACCCCACTACGACAGCTTACTATAATGTCTACAACACGACTTTTGCAGATATCAAGGAGCTTAAGTGGTATCAGTATGACAGCGATAAGGGGCAGCTTAAGGAAGAAGGCAAGGGCATCTATTACAAGGGCGTAAAGACTCTCGCATTCTCCATCCAGATCGAGGGAGACGGACCTGAGCTTTACTACGCTTATTTCTATCTTGGTGATGACATAAACGCTATCGATTTCTCGTCATTTGATTTTGCAAATCCCGATTATACGAATACTGTATCACCCAAGACTTATAACGACGGCAGTTTTTACGACATCGATTACAAGCCCGATAAGGTCAAGCCCGGTTACTATTATGTGATCGTCGGAAGCGACAAGACCATGGCATATCTCAGTCCCTACGTGGCTGCAATGTGCGAAGTCCTTGACAAGAAGGCTCCCTGATAACAGCTCTTAACGTAGATTACGGAGAAGCTGTCTCATGTGAGGCAGCTTCTTTTAATGTCACACGAAATCGAGTATAATACCCGAATGAGAATGTTAAATAAGATCAGTACGACAGCTCTTATACTTGTCCTGATGCTGCAACTTGCGGGATGCGGCTCTTTTTTGGATTCTCTGGCATCGCAGGGAATCACAAGGTTCCTAGATACGGTCTTGGGCGAACTGATCCAATCCGGCGGAAAGGCAGACCTTAACAGCTACAGCGACCGCAGATATGACATGAGCAATGTCCTGGATCAGCAGAAGGAACTCTATCAGATGATGTTTAACGGAGTGATGTTTGAGATCCATGAACCAGATGTGTATAACAACAGGGACGAGGGGAAGTGCAAGGTTACATTCAGGAATGTTCCGGATGTTGCCTCCACCGGCCTTGAGAAAGGAACGCTTGACGATTACAAGGCGGCTCTCAGGAAGAGTGATAAGACCAGGGTAAATGTTGTGTTCAATGTCGTAAGAGATAGCGACGGTGACTGGATCTTTGCCGATCTTGATGATTTTTACAGGGAATTCCTGGAACCTTTCGGGCAGTTCTGCTTCCTGGATGAGGATAACAATCCTCTCAATATCACTGCGGAATATGTAAGATCAGTCGTAGTCGACAGCGTGTGGTACGATCCGGAGATGGGCAACCCTTTGGAGGGGCTGTTTATAAAAGAACCGGTAACCCTGATCAACGTGTTCTATTTTGAACAGCCCGTCACTCTTGAACTGACTGCCAAGCTCTTTAGGGATAACAGGGAGATCCGGGAGATGGAAGTAAAAGTTGACAACGGTACGACTGCAATGTTTGATTTCTATGGCGGCGGAGGCGAGAATGCCGGGACTATGCAGCCGGGCAAGTATCATGTAGAGTTGTACTATGACGGAGAGAAGATCGAAGGATCAGATGTCCTGACAGTCAAGTGACAGGGGAGATAATATGTTTATTGCAGACAAATGGAAGGATTATGAGGTGCTGAGCACTGCATCCGGCGAGAAATACGAGCGCTGGGGCGATGTTTATCTGAGGAGGCCCGATCCGCAGGTCATCTGGCCTGATGACAAGTTTGAAGAGAAATGTAATCCTAACGCCGTATACAGCAGGTCATCTTCGGGCGGCGGAAGCTGGACAAGGCTTAAGTCGATGCCGTCATCCTGGAAGATCGGATACGACTCTCTCGGCAGGAAACTGACCTTTATCATCGAACCGACTTCATTCAAGCATACGGGACTGTTCCCTGAACAGGCAGCCAACTGGGACTGGTTCGGAGGTTTGATCGAGAATGCTGTCAGGCAGGGGAGGGATGACATCAAGATCCTTAACCTCTTTGCATATACGGGAGGTGCGACGCTCGCAGCTGCTGCCCATGGTGCGGCAGAAGTCGTCCACGTTGATGCTTCCAAGGGCATGATCGCCAGGGCTAAGGAGAATGTTAACTGCTCAGGCCTGTCAGATCGCTATATCAGGTTCATAGCCGAGGACTGCCAGAAGTTCGTGGAGCGCGAGATCAGGCGCGGACGCAAGTATGACGGGATCATAATGGATCCTCCGGCGTACGGAAGGGGACCTTCAGGCGAACTCTGGAAGCTCGAGGATTCGATCTTCGGATTCGTATCAAGGGCAGCGCTCCTGTTATCAGACGATCCTCTGTTCTTTATCATCAGCTCCTATGCGACGGAGATCACGGGAGAAGCAGTATCACAGGTAGTAAAGCTCGCATTGCCCAACGGTAACATCAGCTGCGGTGAACTCGGACTCCCCGTAACTGACAGGAACATTTGTCTCCCGTGCGGCTTTACCACAAGGTGGAGCAAGTGACATGGATGTCATATACGAAGATAATCACATCATCGTAGCGATAAAGCCTGCAGGTGTATTGTCACAGGCCGATTCAACAGGCGGCACCGACATGCTCTCGCTCCTCAAGGATTACATCAGGAAAAAGTACGACAAGCCGGGCAACGTGTATCTCGGGCTTGTTCACAGGCTCGACCGGCCTGTGTCCGGCGTCATGGTCTTTGCGAGGACGTCAAAGGCTGCATCAAGACTGTCTGAGCAGATAAGGACGCATAAAGTCGATAAATCCTACCTTGCTGTCGTGACGGGGACTCTTAATGAGCCTTGCGGCACGCTTAGATCCTACATTGCCAAAGACAGCAGGACAAACAAGGTGACTGTGTATGACAGGGAGCAGGCAGGCGCGAAATACGCGCAGCTCGACTACAGCGTCATCTCATCCCGTGACGGCATGACGCTGGTAAATGTTGACCTTAAGACCGGCAGGCCGCACCAGATACGTGCCCAGTTCGCTCATATCGGACACCCTCTCTATGGTGACACCAAGTACGGAAAGGCAGCAAGCGGCACTCAGCTGGCGCTCTTCTGCTGCAAAATGGCTATCGACCACCCGGTCAAGGGAGAGAGAATGACTTTTACCGCAACTCCGCCGTCATGCTCCCCGTGGATTTTGTTTAACGGTGAGTAAAATATCACTTTTATTATTCCCGATTTATCGTTACAATAAATCTATGCAATTCGGAGGTTTTTATAAATGTCAGACGGAGTAAAGTATAAGAGAGTCCTTCTCAAGATATCAGGAGAGGCTCTCGCAGGTGAGAAGAAGCTGGGCATTGACGATTCTGTTCTCAAGGAGATCTCGGCAAATATCAAGGCAGTGAGCGATCTCGGCGTTGAAGTCGCCATCGTTGTAGGCGGCGGTAATTTCTGGCGCGGAAGGTCTTCCGAGAAGATGGACCGCGTTACGGCAGACCACATGGGAATGCTCGCCACACTTATGAATGCACTGGCCCTGTCAGATGCTCTGGAACAGCAGGGTGCCGTGACGAGAGTCCTGTCAGCCATCGAAGTAAGACAGATGTGCGAGACTTACATAAGGAAGAGAGCAGTAAGGCATCTGGAGAAGGGAAGGATCGTTATCTTCGCATGCGGAACGGGCAATCCGTACTTCTCCACCGATACGGGAGCGGCACTGAGGGCAACCGAGATCGGTGCAGATGTATTTCTCAAGGCTACAATGGTTGACGGCGTTTATGATAAGGATCCCAAGAAGTATCCTGATGCCGTTAAGTATGAGACAGTCACTCATGATGAGGTATTGAGGCTCAAGCTCCAGGTAATGGATGCGACGGCAGCAGCTCTGTGCAGGGACAATAATACGAAGATCCTTGTATTCTCGATGGAAGATCCTGCCAATATCGTCAGGATCGCCAAGGGAGAGAATCTCGGAACACTCGTACAGTGATCAGGTAATAAAACAGCAAAGGAGATTGAACATGATCGAATTAACATCTAAGGACTATGACGCAGTTGAAGCTAAGATGCAGAAGGCCATTGAGAACCTTCAGGAGAATCTCAATGCCATCAGGGCAGGAAGAGCGAATCCTCATGTTCTCGACAGGATCACCGTTGATTATTATGGTGCTCCGTCACCCCTCAATGCTGTAGCTAACATCCAGGTTCCCGAGGCAAGGATGATCACGCTGACACCCTGGGATCCTTCAATGCTCAAGGAGATCGAGCGTGCTCTGCAGTCTTCCGACCTTGGCATCACTCCTTCCAACGACGGCAAGATCATAAGACTCGTTTTCCCCGTGCTCACAGAGGAGCGCCGTAGGGATCTTACAAAACAGGTTAAGGTCTATGGTGAGGAGACGAAGGTCGTTATAAGGAATAACCGCCGTGAGTTCATTGATAAGATGAGAGCTGCAAACAAGAAGAAGGAACTGACAGATGACTCTCTCAAGGAATATGAGGAGAAGGTTCAGAAGATAACAGATAAGTTTACAAAGGAAGTCGATTCCGTCTGCGATAAGAAGAATGCGGAGTTGATGGAGATCTGATGGCATCTGATAAGAAGTACAACAGACCGGATCTTAAGATACCGGTGTCTTTGGGTGTGATCATGGACGGCAACGGAAGATGGGCCAAGAAGCGCCTTCTTCCCAGAAGTGCAGGTCACAGAGCCGGCGGTGAAGCACTCAAGGAATTATGCAGGAATTGCGGCAATTACGGCATCAAGTACGTGACCGTATATGCTTTCTCCACTGAGAATTGGTCAAGACCTCAGGATGAGATCGATAACCTGATGAAGCTCTTTGTCGAATTCTTCGGTAAATATGATAAAGAACTTGAGAAGGAAGGCATCCGTGTCAGATTTACAGGTGATATCGGAGGCATGCCAGATGATATCAGGAAGATCTGCAAGGAAGCGGAAGAGAATTCCGTTAACAGAGACAGGATGCAGCTCATAGTTGCACTTAATTACGGCGGCAGGAGAGAGATCGTCAATGCCGCGAGGAAGATAGCCGGTAAGCTCAAGAACGGTGAGATCACTGAAGAAGACATTACCGAGCAGATGATTTCAGACAACATGTATCTTCCTGATGTTCCGGACCCTGATCTCATAATCAGACCGAGCGGAGAGATGAGGATATCGAATTTCCTTCTGTGGGAATGCGCTTATTCCGAGCTCTGGGTGTCTGACTGCCTGTGGCCTGACTTCGGTTTTGATGAACTGACTTCGGCTATCGAGGCCTATACAAAAAGAGACCGCAGGTTTGGTGGTCTTAGCGCGGAGGATAAGAAATGAAGCAGAGAGTAATAACAGGTTTTTTCTTTACGATCGGAGTACTTCTCTTTATCGTTCCTTCGCTCTGGTGGCCTGTCATATCCGTAGTGTTTTCGGTTATAGTCGGCGGAGTTGCCATCTATGAACTTTATAAGGCATTTGCGGCCGGCGACATGCATCCGAGCCTTCCTCTGATGATAACCGGCGGAGTAATAGCGCCAATACTTGCAGTGGCGGCTTATTTCCTCAAGTGGGACATAACAGTGGCGCTTGCCCTGTATATCCTGATCACAGGTCTGTTCTGTCTTGCTTCTGCTGTCATTCCCTCGATAATCCATAAGGAAGGCGAGGGACATTTAAGGGACGGTGTTATCACGGCATCTTCCATCCTGTACTGTACTTTCCCGCTGTTCTGTCTCATGACGGGCATGCTCCTTGTGAAGAACGGCTGGTATTACATGGTATGCGGTCTCTTTGCATCCTGGGTATCTGACGTATTTGCTTATTTTACCGGCGTTACGATCGGTAAGCATAAGATCGTTCCCCACATTTCCCCTAAGAAGACATGGGAAGGCTGCATCGGCGGAGCAGTCGGATGTGCTGTAGTAGTAATGCTCTATTTTGATCTTGTCGTCTACAAGTTAGACGGCCTCACGGTCAACATGATACTTTTCTCGGTTATCACTTTCATATTGGGATTTTTGATCTCCGTAATGTCACAGATCGGTGACTGGCTTGCTTCCCTCATCAAGAGGAGAGTAGGGATCAAGGATTATGGCAAGATCTTTCCCGGACACGGCGGAATGCTCGACAGATTCGACAGTTCTTTCTTCACTCTGCCGTTAGGTCTTCTGATCGCGGTCTTTGCCTTACTTTTCTTCTGATAAATTTTGCTAAATAAGTATATAATACTTCTATGCGCAAATTATCGGTATTAGGTTCAACAGGTTCAATAGGCACGCAGACTCTTGAAGTCGCGAGGAGGAATAGGGATGATCTCAGGATAGCAGCACTGTCCTGCGGGTCTGATATAGACACGCTCCTCGGACAGATAATTGAGTTTGATCCTGAAGTTGTAAGTGTCGCTGACCCTGACAGGGCTGATGAACTGCGGAACAGACTCAAGACTTCATATCCTTCGGTCAGGACCGAAGTGCTTCAGGGAAGGGAAGGCAACATCGCATGCGCCACTCTCCCTTCCTGTGATACCGTTGTCGGCGCCATGGTCGGCATTAAGGGCCTGGAACCCGTATATGAGGGCATTATGGCCGGCAAGGACATAGCGCTCGCCAATAAGGAGACATTAGTTACCGCAGGTGACATCATCATGCCTAAGGTAACGATCATGGAGGACGGGTCCAAAAGGCCAATGCTTCTGCCTGTGGACAGTGAACACTGTGCGATCTGGCAGTGCCTGTGGGGTGAGAAGAGGACGAACCTGGACAGGATACTCATAACGGCATCCGGCGGTCCCTTCAGAGGATGGACCCGTAAGGATCTTGAGAATGTTACCGTCGAACAGGCCCTGGCGCATCCTACGTGGAAGATGGGCGGCAAGATCACGATCGATTCCGCCACTATGATGAACAAGGGCCTTGAGGTTATAGAGGCCTCGCATCTGTTCGGCCTCTCACCCGATAAGATCGATGTCGTTGTCCATCCCCAGAGCGTCATTCATTCGATGATCAGGATGAAGGATGGTTCTGTACTAGCCCAGATGGGAAGACCTTCGATGATCCTTCCCATCATGGTAGCTCTGTATTATCCGGACAGGGGAGATGATCTGGTTGAAGATTTCGATCCGTTTGCACCCGGGATGAACGAGCTTACTTTCGACAGGTGTGATACTGAAGTCTTCGGACTTCTCGATGATGCATACGAGGCGGGGAAGAAGGGCGGATTCCTGCCGACGGTAATGAACGGTGCCAACGAGGTGGCAGTTGCGTCTTTCCTCGGAGGGAAGATCGGGTTTACCGGTATCGAGAGGACCGTTAAGACGGTCATGGACAAGATGAGCGGCGTAACGGGAAAGCTTACGATAGAGAGCATCCTTGAGTGCGACAGTCAGGCGCGCAGCTATGCGCGTGAAGCGATAGAGGGAGAATGAGATGGGAAGTTTAAGCATTTGGAGCATCATTGCGGTGATCATAATACTCGGCGTGCTCGTGACCATTCACGAGCTTGGGCATTATTGGACGGCAAGGCTCCTCAGGATCAAGGCTTATGAAGTATCGATCTTCGTCGGTCCAAAGCTCCTTCACTGGAGGCATAAGGACTGTGACTTCTCCATAAGATGCATCCCTTTCGGCGCGTACGTAAGGTTTACCGACATCGATGAGAAGGGTAATGTTGTCGAGAGCGACGATCCCGGTCTCCTGATAAACCAGCCCAGATGGAAGAGGCTTCTTGTTGCCCTTGCAGGTCCGTTCATGAACATAGTCCTGGGCGTCCTCATACTTACCGTGCTCTATACATGCACGCCGTTCAACTCGCTTGATGTTGCAGGCGCACAGGATGGTTCCCAGTTTGCAGCTGTTCAGGTGGAGCGCGGTGACACGGTAGTCGCAGTTAACGGCAATCCGGTATTCACGTATATCGATTATTACTATGAGGTCGATACTGCTTCAAGAGATACTGACCCTGTCACTCTCACCGTAAAGTCTGCTTCGACGGGTGAGAAATATGATGTCGTTCTGACTCCCCAGCTCGATGAGAGACCGATGATCGGAATCTCTGCGAGCGATGATACTTCGAATAAGTACAGCGGATGGGAGATCTTTGACGTAAACGAATCGCAGAACAACGGCAATCCCGTCCTGAAGGTCGGTGATTATCTGACCAAGGTCAACGGCAAGTCTGTTGCTGACAGCGATTTCAGGGATTTCCTCGGTCAGCAGACGGAAGGCGATACGCTTAAACTTGAGTTTGTGCGCAACGGCGTTCCGATGGAAGCGGACTGCGCATATACGACCATGGTCTATTCCAACCCGAGGGGAGTCGTATTCTTCAGTTACGAGGTTGCAGACTTGACCGGATTCTTCAAGGCGTTCTCATATGCCGCAAGGATGCCGGTGAGCATAGTCAACGTTAGCGTAAAAGCGATAGGCGACGTATTCGAGGGACGTGAGAAAGTATATAATATGGTCTCCGGTCCCGTCGGCGTTACAACGGTCGTCTCTGATGTTGTTGACGATGTGGATGATTCAGTAGGAGAGAAGATCTATTTCCTGACGATGCTAAGCTCGATCATCTCGATCGGTCTGGCATTCACGAACCTTCTGCCGATCCCCGGCCTTGACGGCGTCCAGATCATCCTCATAATCGTCGAAATGGTCATGGGAAGACCCTTATCAAAACGTGCGGAGGGAGTGCTCAACGCCATTGGCTTTGTCCTGCTGCTGGCACTCGTTGTCTTCGCATTTGCTTCGGATATCATCAGGATAATCGTAGGCAGATGACCATAATGGCCATTCTGTACCAAAAATAGTCCATAGCTTTTGCTATCATATCTGTACATACATCTTGGAGGGAATTATGACAAGGCAGGTTTGTTGCGGCGGTATTACTATCGGGGGAGGCGCTCCCGTCAGGATACAGTCGATGAATAATACTAAGACAGCTGATATCAAGGCCACACTTGACCAGATATATAAGCTTAAGGACTGCGGATGTGATATCACGAGAGTCGCTGTTCCTGACATGGAAGCAGCCGCGGCCATAAAGGAGATCGTGAAGGCTTCTCCGCTGCCCGTAGTCGCGGATATACATTTCGATCATCGCCTTGCCATAGAAGCCTGCAGGAACGGTGCCTCCAAGATCAGGATCAATCCCGGCAACATCGGCGGCGCTGACAGGGTTAAGGAAGTAGTAGCAGTCTGCAAGGAACGTGGGATACCTATTAGGGTCGGTGTCAATTCTGGTTCGTGTGAGAGGGAACTCGTGGATAAATATGGCGGTGTGTGCGCCGAAGCACTCTGCGAGAGCGCCGGCAAGTCGGTAAGGCTCCTTGAGGACTTCGGCTTTGAAGACATAGTAGTGAGTATCAAGTCATCGAGCGCGAAGCTTACGATCGATACATACAGGACATTGGCAAGCCAGTTCGACTATCCGCTCCATGTCGGTGTTACCGAAGCCGGAACGATGAGAGAGGGTATCGTCAAGTCAGCCGTAGGTATCGGAGCGCTGCTGGCGGAAGGCATCGGTGACACGATCAGGGTATCACTTACTGATGATCCCACGGAAGAAGTCTATGCTGCCATATCGATACTTAAGGCATTAGGCTTAAAGCACGGGGGCATAGATTTTGTATCCTGTCCGACCTGCGGAAGGACACAGGTTCCCCTGATCGAACTGGCGAACAAAGTCGAACAGAAGATCAGGAGTTTCCCGTACGATATCAAGGTAGCGGTCATGGGATGCCCTGTTAACGGTCCGGGAGAAGCGAAGGAAGCTGACATCGGTCTTGCGGGAGGAAGGGGAGAATTCCTCCTGTTCAGGAAGGGGCAGATAATCAGGAAGATTTCCGCTGAAGATACTGATGCGGCAGTTGATGAGTTTGTTGATGAGGTAATCAGAGTTGGAGAAGAAAGTAAGACTAATTGATTTTTTTGATTATCCTGAAGAACTGTTTGACGGTATTTCTGAACTGGTCATAGAGAGATTTGATTTTTATGATGATCAGATCAGGATGACTTTATCAGGATATAAGTCCATGGAGGATGATAATTCCCTTGACAGGTTCTATCTGCATCTGAGGGATAAGCTTAATCTTGCCATATACATCAGGTTCAATGATTTTGACCAGTCAAGCTGTGATTTTGCCATCTTCGAGAGGAAGATGAGAAGATATGTAGCAGTAAGGTTTGAAGAATCCGGATGCACGGGCAGTGCTTTTGTCGATAACGTGGGATTTGATCTTGCAGAAGGCACGATCGTGATCGGATGTGATCAGGCGCTGGAAGTGATGTTCGATGATGACATCACTAAAGAATCATTCGGAATAACGGCAACCGGGATATTCGGAACATTGCTCGGACTCGAGCACCTGAATTATGTTTTCAATATCGGTTCCGAAGAGGAAGTGCAGTGTCATCCCAATATCGACCTGTTCTACGATGAGGCACAGGAGATCCTCGACCGCCAGGCTAAGGAACATAAGGATGATCCTAAGGAAGGGGAGAAGGATCAGGCTCCAAAGCCTTCCGGTGATACATGGGAGGAGAAGGCCAAGTCCGTTAAGAGGGAGGCCAAGAAGGAATATAAGTATTTCAACAAGGGTGATGTTGACAACAAGATCTTCGGACGCGTTAAGAAGGACACTCCTCTGCGTAATATCGACCAGATCGAGATGGGTGAGGGACTTGTAAACATCCAGGGTGACATCCTGATCCAGGACAAGTTCAGACTGACGAAGACCGGCAGTTCCGTCATCGCCAAGTTCAATGTGCTCGATAAGACCGGAGAGATACCGTGCCTCGGATTCCTTGATCCGAAGGATGCGGATATCTTTGAGAAGAGATTTGAGAAGGGCGGTTACTGCGGTATCCAGGGTTCCGTTGATTCTGTCGATGGGGAACTCGGGATCAAGGTGTCCGGCGGTTATGAAGCCGACAGACCCAAGGGAAGGGTGGATAATGCCAAGGAGAAGAGAGTCGAGCTGCATTGCCACACCAAGATGAGCGAGAACGATGCAGTATCAGATGCAAAGGATATGATCAATCTCGCTGCAAGCTTCGGACACAGGGCATGTGCCGTTACTGACCATGGTGTCGTACAGGCATTCCCGGCTGTCTATGAGGCGATGAAGAAGATCAACAAGAAGAAGGAGGAAGGCCAGGAGAAGTTCAAGGCCATCCTCGGTTGTGAAGGATATCTCTGTGACGACGGACCTACCATCGTTTATGGTCTGCCTGTTGCTGCGGAAGACTATAGGCATATCGGTTCTTTTGTAACGATCGACATGAAGACGACAGGCAGCGATCCGAATGTTGATACGATGTCTGAACTCGTCTGCTCCAAATACAGGCTGAAGGGGTATAAGTGCAAGGAGATCCCTTTCGAAGGCGAATCTGATGAGGATGCAATGGCATTCTCCAAGAAGGATATCGATACGTCACTCTGGGATCCTGAAGAGATCCCAGAACTCCTGCGTGATGAGAGCATCAAGATATATGAACTGGCTAAGCCGAAGCCCATCGGTGTGATCGAGAATGCTGATCTGCCGGTCAAGACTGAGTGTCTTGGGGAAGAATTCATCCCTGAGAAGATAGTTGTTGAGCACGTTGCGGATTTCCGTGCCACTTTCGAGGATAAGATCTACGAAGGCAAGGGTGAGCCATGTGAGTCTTATTTCCTTATGGAAGAACTCCTCGGATTCATGGATCAGGCATATATTGCAGGTACTGACATCTTCACGAAGCTCGGTTTCTTAAGGAGAGCCGGATTCGGTCTCAATGTCGAGGATCATAAGTATTATAGGCAGAAGTTCCTGATGCCTGCGATAAGTGTTGAAGATATCCTCAAGTACACGGATACCGAAGGGGAGATCTCCAGGTCGGATGACCTTCTTGCAAATTGTAAGAATGATGCTGATATTGTCACGAGATTCCTTACCGGAGCTGAGACGATCGATCCTAACGAGATCAACAGCAGGATAGGGCATGTCTCCGATGAAGACCTGAAAAACAGGAAGGTCTATCCGAGCAGGCATATCATATTCCTCGTCCGTAATTATGCAGGTCTTTACAACCTCTACAGGATGGTGTCTGAAGGACATATCAATTACTTCTCGTACAGGCCGAGAGTCCCTAAGAGCAGGATCAGGTATTATTCGAACGGCATCATAATCGGCGGTGCCTGCGAAGCCGGCGAGATCTACAGGTTCGTCATAGATACTTACAGGCAACAGGGTAAGGATAAGGAGAAGACATTTGAGTTCCTCAGGAACTCGGACCGTATGCGCGAGATCTTAAGTCTCTACGATTATGTCGAGATCCAGCCTCTTTGCAATAACATGTTCCTGACAAGGCAGCAGCCTAAGCCTGAGGATACTCATTTTGTACCGCTCAATTCAGATGATATCAGGGTGCTCAATGAACTCCTCGTTGAGATCGCCGACGCATACAAGATGCCGTGCTGTGCCACGACTGACTCACACTTCCTTGAGAAAGAAGACGGCAAATACCGTAAGTATCTTCTCATGGATCAGGGGTTCAGTGATGCTGACATGCAGTCTGACCTGTATTTCAGGACGACTGATGAGATGCTCGCCGAATTCGAGTATCTTGGCAAGAAGAAGGCTTTTGAGGTCGTTGTTACCAATACGAATAAGTTTGCCGACATGATCGACTTTGGTCTCAAGCCGTTCCCGGACGGAACTTATCCGCCTATCATCGCACGAGCTGCGGCAGATGTCAGGGACATCGTATATACTCGTGCAAATAAGCTCTACAGGCACAAGGGCAAACTGAACGATACTGTTGCGGCAAGGATCGAGAAGGAACTCACATCCATCTTTACCAACGGATTTGCCATCATGTACTACATAGCGTACAGGCTTGTTAAGAAGTCGAACAACGACGGATACATCGTAGGTTCGAGAGGATCCGTCGGTTCTTCGTTCGTTGCTACGATGAGCGGCATATCGGAAGTAAATCCTCTGCCGCCTCACTACAGGTGTCCGAAGTGCAATTATGTTGAATTCGATAATACGGGAACATACGGTTCAGGATTTGATATGCCTGTCAAGCAATGTCCGGACTGCGGTGTCGACATGTGCAAGGACGGTCAGGACATTCCTTTTGAGACCTTCCTCGGGTTCTTTGGAGACAAGCAGCCTGATATCGATCTGAACTTCTCGGGTGAATACCAGCCCAACGCTCACAAGTATGTTGAATTCCTGTTCGGCACGACACACACGTTCAAGGCGGGAACAGTAGGTACATTTGCCGATAAGAACGCATATGCAGTCGCCAGATCTGCGTGTGAGAAGCATAACATCCCTTACACGAACGCGAAGCTCGATTACATGTCCAGAGGCATAATGGGCGTTAAGAGGACCACATCCCAGCATCCCGGAGGAATGGTCGTCGTTCCCAAGGAAATGGATGTATATGAGTTTACACCGATCCAGTGTCCTGCTAACAAGATAACGGGTGATATAATCACTACTCACTTCGATTTCCGTGCGATGCATGATACCATCCTTAAGCTCGATATCCTAGGACACGCAGATCCTACGGTCCTGAAGATGCTCAATGAACTCACTGGGATAGATGTCACAACCATCCCGATCCCTGATGAGAAGGTAATGAGCCTTCTGTCATCGACTGAAGCACTCGGGTTCCCTCCTGAAGCTACCGAGGCAGGTGCTGCAACGCTCGGTCTGTCAGAGCTTGGTACTCCGATGGCCAGAGGAATGATCGCAGAGACGAAGCCGACGAGGTTCTATGATCTCGTCCAGCTCATGGGTCTGTCACACGGTACCGACGTATGGACCGGCAATGCTCAGGATCTTATCAAGAAGGGCATCTGCGACCTTAATTCGGTTATCGGGTGCCGTGACTCCATCATGACAACGCTCATCTACTGGGGAGTTCCCAACAAGGACGCTTTCGATATCATGGAGAATGTCCGTAAGGGTAAGGTCGCCAAGGGCGAGTGCGATAAGTGGGAAGGCTGGAAGCAGCTCATGAGAGAGAATAACGTGCCTGACTGGTACATTGAATCCTGCCAGAAGATCAAGTACATGTTCCCTAAGGCGCATGCTGCCGCTTATTCAATATCTTCGCTGCGTGTAGCGTGGTTCAAGGTCTATTACCCGGAAGAATATTACTGTGCTTTCTTCACGATCAGAGGCGACGAGTTTGATGCCGCGGCTATGTGCAAGGGTCCTGATGTAGTAAAAGAGAGAAGATACGAACTCGAAGAGAAGAAGAGGACTTCCAACGAAGCGAGGAACAACCCCAAGGTCAAATCAGAGATCGCACTGTGCGAGATCGTAGAGGAGATGTATGCGAGGGGGATCACTTTCGCGCCGATCTCGCTTGAGGAGTCAATGGGCATGAGGTTCGTCAAGAAGGAGAAGGGAGTCATCATACCTCCGTTCAACGCGATCAACGAGATCTCGGAGTCAATGGGACTTGGGATCGAGAATGCAAGGAAGGATGGTCCGTTCAAGAACCGTGAGGATTTTGCGACGCGTTCGGGGATCGGTTCGTCTGCTGTAGAGAAGCTCGTTGCTTACGGCGGCATCCTTGATGATCTTCCCGAGAGTGCCCAGGTAGACATGTTCGATATGTTCGGCATAGGTAAGTGATGAGCAGGACCGCGAGATTATTGTTGAGAAATGCAGTCAGGCAGACTGACAGATACTACTCTTACATCATCCCTGAAGAACTCGACGGGATGGTCGTAAAGGGCAGTCTTGTCAAGGTTCCGTTTGGCGGCGGCAACAAGCTTATGAGCGGCGTAGTAACTGAGATCACTGATGAAGGACCAGCTGACGGAATGAAGCTCAAGAACATTGATTCGCTCGCTGACGATGAGAAGGTAATGACAGATGAGCAGATCAGTCTCATTGAGCCCCTGGCGAGAAGGTATAACTGTACAAAGAGCGACATCATAGAACTCTTTGTTCCTTCGTTTGTCGAAGGGCATAAGACGAAGATGGCCGACTATTATGCCATCAGTGACAAAGAACTCGCGGATCAGCAGCTGACGGGGAATAAGCTCCGTTCAGTCAACCACATACGGGTGCTCGAGTACCTGATGGAGAACGGAACGTGTGATAAGAAGACGATCATATCAGATACCGGAGTGCCGCCGCAGAGTCTTAAGGGATTAGTTGACAAAGGCCTTGTAACTGTCACGAAGGGGAAGGCTCCGGAAGATGAGACCGGGGAGATCATCGAAGTGCCGCAGGACTCGAAATACACGGCTGAATACGACCTCAACGACAGCCAGAAGGAAGCCGTGAGGAAGATAACTTCATGTGGTCAGTATAAGGTGTTCCTGCTATATGGCGTTACGGGCAGCGGCAAGACCGAAGTCTTTCTTAACTGCGCGTCTGATACTACTTCCAAGGGCGGACAGGTCCTCTATCTCGTGCCTGAGATATCGCTTACGCCACAGACAGTATTATGGATCAAGGGACGACTCGGTAACGATTGTGCGATCCTTCACAGTAAGCTGACTGACAGACAGAGGTACGAACAGTGGAACATGATCAGGACAGGGAAGGCCAAGGTCGTTGTCGGTCCGAGAAGCGCCGTGTTCGCGCCTTTCTCGAACCTCAAGCTCGTTATAGTCGATGAGGAACATGATCCTTCATACAAGGCCGACAGCCATCCGAGATATAATGCAAAATCCGTAGCCATGATAAGAGCCAGAGGCTTTGGCGCCAGGGTGGTGCTCGGTTCTGCAACACCTGCTATCGATTCGTTCTATGCTGCTCAGCAGGGATTCTATGAGAGGCTGGATCTTCCTTCGAGAGCCAAGGAAGGAGCTATAATGCCGGCCGTGTATCCGGTTGACATGAAGGAGCAGATAAAACTCGGCGGCGGCAGTATCTTATCTCTTCCGCTCCGTAATGCAATGGCAAGAGCTCTGTCTAAGAATAAGCAGGTGATCCTTTTCCTGAACAGGAGAGGTTATTCCAGAACCCTCGTCTGCAATGACTGCGGGGAGCCTGCCAGGTGTGTCCACTGTTCCGTAGGCATGACGCTTCATAACAATCCCAGGTCCGGCCAAAGGCTTCTGATATGCCATTACTGCGGCTATACGATCCCTGCTAACGAGGCATGCTGTGACTCTTGCAAAGGCAGGTCGTTCTCCCGCGCAGGATTCGGAACACAGCAGCTCGAGGAAGTCCTGAACAAGCACTTTCCGAATGAGAAGATACTCAGGATGGATCAGGATACAACACAGAAGAGAGGCGCTGTAGCTGATATCGTATCTGATTTTGCTGCCGGCAAGGCATCCATCCTCATCGGGACACAGATGATCGCCAAAGGTCACGATTTCCCGAACTGTACGGTCGTCGGCATACTTTCTGCTGATCTCATGGTCAACTCCGTTAATGTCAGGGGATCGGAGAGGGCTTTTGCCCTTATTACCCAGGCTTCCGGAAGAGCGGGAAGGGGAGATACCCCGGGCGAGGTCTTTATCCAGACATCCAATCCTGACGATCCGTTGTTTGTCAATGCTGCAAGCCAGGACTATGAAGCGTTCTACGATAACGAGATAAAGTACAGGGAGAACTTGAAGCTCCCTCCGTTCAAGGCGATGGGGGAGATAATCCTGTCGCTTCCTGATCCGGCGGAAGCTTTTGAGAAGGCGAATAACCTCATGAAATACATTACCGATTTCCTTAAAGTGCAGGATAAGTCATACGGATTTGAGTGCTTCGGGCCGATCCCGGATGTTATTTTCGAGCTGAGGTCGAAATTCAGGTACAGCATTACTGTCAAAGCTAAGAACATATCGGCCATAAATGCCGTATTCAGGCAGATCATGCAGGATTTTGACTATAAAGAATACCCGTTATCCTTCGATAATGATTGTATGAATTGAATTAAAGCCTCCAAGGTGATACAATCTTATGCGTATTTTTATTTTTGGAGGTAAATCTTATGGCACGACCTATTTTTACGGGCGCTGGAGTTGCGATCGTTACACCGTTTGACGAGAGTGGTGTTAATTTCAAGAAGCTTGAGGAGCTTATCGACTTCCAGATCAAGAATAAGATCGACTCCATCATCATCTGCGGATCCACGGGTGAAGCTGCTACAATGAGCCATGAAGAGCATGTCAGCGCCATCAAGTGCGCAGTAGATACGGCAGCAGGCAGAGTTCCTGTCATCGCAGGAACAGGTTCCAATGATACGGCATACGGGATCGAGCTTTCAAAGGAAGCCGAGGCTTGCGGTGCAGACGCAGTCCTCCTCGTTACACCTTACTACAACAAGTGTACGCAGGAAGGCCTTTACAGACACTATGAGGCAACGGCAGCAAGTGTCAACATCCCCTGTGTGCTTTACAATGTCCCTTCAAGGACTAACGTAAACATCACTCCCGAGCTCCTTTACCGTCTTGCGGATATCGAGAATATCGTAGCCGTCAAGGAGTGTAACTTCGGACAGGTTCCTGAGATCTACAGTCTTACGGGTGACAGATATGCGCTCTATTCAGGTGAGGACGGACTTGTCGTTCCCATGCTGTCTCTCGGCGCTTACGGTGTTATCTCCGTTGTCGCTAACCTTATGCCTGAGTATACGAGCACGATGGTCCATTCATTTATCGATGGAGATATCGAGAAAGCAAAGAAGATGCAGATCGATGTTGTACCTCTCGTTAAGGCAATGTTCTGCGAGGTCAACCCGATCCCCGTCAAGGAAGCCTGCGATATCGTAGGAATGAACGTCGGTCCCTGCCGTCTGCCCCTGTGTGAGATGAGCAAGAAGAACCGCGAGTTCGTTACGGAAGTCCTGGGCAAGTATGATCTGTCTGCGGTCAACGAATACTTCAAATAATCAGTAAAGGATAAAAAACTATGGTCAAGATCTTTTTGAATGGCTGTTGCGGCCGTATGGGCAAAGCGATCGCCGCTATGTGTAAGGCAAGCCCTGATTTCAAGGTGGTTGCAGGTTGTGATCTGATATCATCAGACGAACTGGGATTCCCCGTATACACAAACCCGAACGATTGTGATGTTGAATTCGATGCAATCATCGATTTCTCCAACGCGAAAGCAGTTCCCATGATCAACGCATTTGCCGTTGCTTCAGGCAAGCCTTTCGTATGCTGCACAACGGCCTTGAGCGACGAAGTCGTAGCTGACATTCTGGAATCTTCCAAGAAGATCCCCGTGTTCAAGTCTGCGAACATGAGCTACGGGATGAACGTACTCTTTGAGCTCGTCCGTCAGGCAACAAAGGCCCTGTATCCTGAGAGCGACATCGAGATCGTGGAAGCACATCACAACCGCAAGCTCGATGCACCTTCCGGAACGGCACTCATGATCGCTGACGTTATCTCTGAAGAGACGAACAACGAACTTGAATTCGTCTATGACAGGCATTCAGAGAACAAGGCAAGAGACAAGAAGGAACTTGGCTTCTCATGTATCCGTGGCGGCAATATCATCGGTGAGCATGAAGTAATGTTTATTTCTGACGAAGAAATTGTTAAAATATCACACAGTGCCAGATCAAGGGACGTATTTGCCAAGGGTGCGCTCACGGCTGCAGCCTTCCTTGTAGGTAAGAAACCCGGCTACTACACAATGCAGGACATTGTTGCCGAAGCATTTAAATAATTGGAGGTCATCAGATGACAGATTCACTCAAGTTACTTTTTGAAGGTACAACAACTTCAAATCCGCCGCAGACATCGACAATGGATATGATCACATCGTATTATCCGCTTATCATGCTCGTATTCTTAGGCGTTATCTTCTACTTTATGCTCATCCGTCCGCAGCGTAAGCGTGACAAGGAACAGAAGGAGATGATGAGCAAGCTTACAGTAGGTGATAAGGTTACAACGATAGGAGGTCTTGTTGGTGTTATCGCGCAGATCAAGGATGATGAAGTAACTATCTCAACATCTGTTGCAAATACTCTTGTTACTTACACAAAGGCAGCTATCCAGACCGTAGAGAAGCGCGAAAGTTCATCTTCTGCATCTTCTGCTTCCAAGGATAAGGATGCTGATAATGAGGAGCCCAAGAAGAAGGGCGGCCTGTTCGGCAAGAAGAAGGACGAAGAGGAAGGCTGATAGTCTTAGTTTGATCAAGATTAAGGGCTGTCTCAAGATGAGACAGCCTTTTTGCTGTGTGGGGCGATGCTAGTTGAGGGGAAATTACATGTAAATGTACATGTAGCAGAGGTTACATGTAATCATGTTCCGGTGCGGGGCGCACCGGGCGCCTGTAAAGGTGTCCCCGGTGGCATGTTTGGGATTGGTTAAGGTTGCCGGACGATCCATTCTATAAAGTGCTCTATGTAATGCAAATACATAGAGTGGTTTATAGAATATTCTATGTAGCGTTCTATGTAATGAAAAAACATAGAGTGGATTATAGAATGAGCTGATTCCATGACCGTGATCAAAGGTGTCCCTGGTGGCATCCGGCGTTGCCGGTCTCACTAACAGTAGAGCAAACAGCCTCCGGCCTTACTGCCAGTCAGACTCATCCATTACGGATCACATATGCTTTTAGCCCCCCTGTTTTCGGCCTAGGGGAAGAGCTTATCATTACGATACCGCATCTAAAACGGTAACTTATTAGTAACTTTGTTGCTAAATAATAATGCTAAAATCATCATTGGAGGTATTTATGGGCCAGGATACTAACGATTTACAGAAGAAATTTAAGGAAATACTTAATAAACTGCCGGAAGACAAGAAGAAGGCATTGTACTCGCGTCTCAAGGAAATGGATTCCGAAGAACGCAATAAGACCATAGCTGCTATCGTTGCAAAAGACAGTGAAGTTCATGGCGCAGAGCATAAGGAAGCTGCGGAGGCTAAGACAGCACCGGCGACTGCTCCTGCAAAGAAACCCCAGCAGAATAAGCCAAGGCAGAATCCCAAGGGGCAGAAACCTGCACCTAAGCTAGGTCAAAAGCCTGCTCCAAAGCAGAACCATAATCAGAAACAAGCCCCTAAGCAGGGACAAAAGCCTGCTCAGAAGGCTGTTCAAAAGCCGGTTCAGAAACCTGCTCAGAAGCCGGTTCAGAATAAGAAACCCCAGAAGCCTGAGAATAAGCAGATAAACAAGCCTGCTCCCAAGGAAGAATCACCTTTCGTTGTGCAGGAGACACCTAAGCAGACCCCTAAGGAGACTAAGAAGAGCAGCGGTTCACCGTTCAAGGTGATGCTGGTCTTCACGATCATCCTTGCGGTCGGCATATTAGGCTTTGTGGGCTATATGAAGCGCGATGCGATCATGAAGCTCTTCAATCCTTCGTCTGCGGAGACGGAAGTTGCCGCAACGACTGCAACTGCTGAGACATCTGCATCACAGGGCGAGACGGAGCCTTCCGTTACCGAGACTTCTGATGTCCCTGAGACTTCAGAGAGTGAACCGGTCGAGACATCTGATACTGAAGGCTCGGACATGTCGGATATCTCCGATACTTCTGATACACCTGAGCCTACTGAAGTGTCCTGGACACCCACACCTGCGGTAACGCCTACGCCTGTTCCTGCAGCACCCGGTGCTCCGCACCTGTCGGGTATGGTGATCGTATTGGATCCCGGTCATCAGAAGACAACAAATGAGCAGACTGAGAAAGTCGCTTCCTGGCTTGCAGCTGAGAAATCCCGTTGCACGAGCGGTGGTAAGGGCGTTGCGACCGGCATTCCCGAGTATGAACTTACTCTGCAGCTCGGCATGCTCTTCAAGGAATACCTCGAAAAGTGCGGCGCGACTGTCATCATGACCCGCACGACGAACGATATCGACCTGTCCAACCAGGAGAGAGCAAATATGGCTACTGCAGCTAACTGTAACCTCTATCTGAGGATCCATGCAGACAGTGCCAACGATTCCAAGACTTCGGGCATACAGATGTATGTGCCCAATCATGGTAATAACTTTAAGGCGGACATGATCAAGGCGAGAGTCCTGGGTGACAATCTTTGTAATGTTACAGGACTTCCTTTCAACGGTGTACTGTCAACAGAGGTATATACCGGCCTGAACTATGCTACTAACATCCATTCGATCCAGGTAAGCTTCGGTTATCTGTCCAACAGTGATGATGAAGCGATTTTAACAAACGAGCAAATGCAGTATAATATGGCTGTGGCTGTAGCACAGTTGTGTGCTGAGTACAAATAACATGTGAGGTAATTCATATGAACGTAGATGATCTCGTAAAGCAGGCTAAGCAGTATCTTGATAATGAGAAGAGCGGTGTTAAGAATGAGATCGACATGGAGACTCCCAATATCAGCGGAATGACACCTGACGATGAACTCTCTTTCTCAGTAGGCAGACTTGATGTTCTCGTTGCATCCATATGGATGCTCCTCAAGGCCAAAGAAGGCTACACAGATGAGGAACTCATGACCAATGTGACAGAGATCATCTCAAACCGTAAGGGCAAGGTATACAGCCGTGATGTCATCAAGTGCCCTAAGTGCGGCAACAACATCCAGGAAGTGAAGAAGACCCCTCTTACATGCAGGTGCTACTACTGTGGTGCTACATACGTTATGTATCCTTACAACGATAAGGAGCCTGATGAGGAACCCATGCCTCTGACTTTCGAACAGGTCGAGGAAGCTAATGCGGCCGAGATCAAGAAGAGTGAGGAGGCAGTTGAAGAACTTCCCACTAATTTCGAACCGTATGATGTATCCAAAGATCTGGGATTTGACGACGAAGAATAATTGTGTTATCTTATGTGTCCCGCTGTCCGTGAGGAGCTGCACGGGCAACGGCATTTTGGGGACGTACCGGTCTCGACGGGGTAGTTGATACCGGGAAAGCGGGTGGAGGATTCTCGTTGTGCCTCCTTAAAAAACGGGAACCGCAAGTAATTGCAAACGACACACAGCTCGTAGCAGCGTAATCGCTACCGTCTGACTTCTATATCTGCGTAGGAGTTAATGACGCGAACTGCAGACCTTACCTGTCAGAGGTTAAACAGGACCACCTCAATACATAAGCTTTGCTGTATTGTTGTATCCATGAAGCTACCGGAAGCTTACCCTGTCAGTGGGGTCATTCGAAAGGGAATTTCTTAAACACTGACTGCACCCGGAGAGGTCCCGGAGGATTCTGTTCCGGACAGGGGTTCGATTCCCCTCGTCTCCACCAAACGTTCATGGAGCCATTCTGAAGACTAGTCCCAGGAGCTATTGTTGCTCCCGAGGTAATGATTTCAGAATGGCTCCATTCATTGCGAAGGAGATAATGTATTGTCATACATATAGGTCTTGTCTAACAATTACCATTTCTTCAACTGCTTTTCTGCAGAATTCTAGTCGATCACTGTCTGTTAACGAATCAGAGAAACTGATCTCATCTTCATTAATTGTGAAATAGCGTGAAAACGAGGGTTCTTCTGATACAATCTTGCGAAGTGTCTCACACCAACTATACTTCATAATCTTTAGATTTTTGTGTTTAACAGATTTGCCGGATGCTATCCAAACATCTCTCTTATATTCCAATCGCACCCAATCAAATAACTTAATTACTGATATATTAAATTCTTCAACTGAATACTTGTTTTTAAGACAATATGCTTCCTCGATTGTTTTTGTTTGTTTTGTTCTGTAATCGTTATACATTTCTACTAAATCTTTCATTTTTTCCATCTCCCATAGTATCTATGCACATGAACCCTGATATCATCATCCGTTGCATGTTCTATTTTCCTCCTACCGGCTTTTTGAAAATCATGCTCAGCCCTATAAGCTTTTAATTCGCTGTTGATTGAATCATACTCAATTCCATTAATGTAGTCTAGAGCATGAATCCCTTCATGAAATATAGTGCTAATCAAATCTATAGAGCTTCTCCGAACATATATTTTTCCGTCATCATGTCTTCCAACTATCGTGCGATCGGGTGTCACATAATAATCAAACAGGTTGTCTCCAAGTATATTTAGACTCATTTTTTTGTCTTTTATTCCATTTGCGACAATGGTTGATTCAATTGTAACACCCATTAGTTCGCGTATTATTCCATTTCTTGAAATGTAGTTTACTCTATCTGAATCATTGGTTTTCGATTCTTTATTTTCACTTCGCTTTTTTCCTAAAGTGTTGCCAAATCCACCATGGTATCCAGCCCCCATTATACCACCCCCTCGTTCGAATTCCTTGACTTACCGAACTCGCTCTGGAATTGATATATCCTGATGCCCATATCTCTGTATTTCTGGAATATGCTGTCAGGACATGCTCCATAGACAACTATTGATATAGGTAAAACACGCTTTATCACAACATCCAGACCTTTGATAAATGTTTCGTGATCATCAAGATTCTTTAATGTGCCATGAGTGCCGACAGCTATCACCGAATGCTTTGGTATCCCGTCTGTACATACTTTATAGGTACGCCTATCTCCATAACGGATGTTTGGAATAACCTTTACACCATTAACCTGAAGCCATGCACCGATTGCTCTGCTTCGATAGATATTCCATAGTTGCATGACTAGTGGCATATCACGATAGAGACTCCAATCGGGTAAGATGACACCGTTGAATCGTTGCAGAATAGGGAGATTTTTACGTGGATTACGCCACAATCGCTCGAACAAGTAGTCATCCTCAAAGAAGTGGACCCAGAAATCATGATTTTTGTATGAAATACACTTCGAAAAAGAAATCAGTCTGTTGGGAATGTCATAGCAGGGGCGTATAACAGGAAACTCAAAAAAACCTGCAAAATCCGCAAAAGCGACCAAGAATGCGTTAAAAACATCTTTGCATCCTTTACGGATGCCATTTATCTTTGTCATTTATTATGCCCTCCTTATCGGGAAAAATATTAATAGTGAAAATAGAAATCATATTGATTCCTCCTTCATAAAATTGATTTTTCCCTTGGAATGTGGCATAATAATTTTGCAGAATTAGGATGCTTGCATCCCAAGGGATTACACCTTATAAGCCTTTTGGTTTACAGGGTGTTTTTCTTTAATGTAAAACGACAAACATACGCATCACTCCTTTCAATACCAATGTCGTGAATTCCAACTGTCTCGTTCTCGTTGCATGTTGAACTCTTCTTCGTAATCTAACTGATTATGAGGAAAAAGATGTTGTATTAATGGCAGATATCGGCCAATAATAATGTCATCGAATTCCTTTTCTGTTCTGGAACGCCATTCTTCAACTGTATTAGCAAGTGTCTTGATACGTTTCTCTGCAGCGAGTTTTGAAACTCCGAAGTTTTTCGTTAGAAATGAAACTGTAATCATAACGCCTTGATGCTGAAGATATCGCAACAGCTGTTCTGGCATCAGTATTTGAGCGGCAAAGGTGTTGGCTTCTATTTCTTGCTTGTGATATAGTTCGTTTTGTTCGTCACACCGTACATGACCCAGATCATTGTGAGCTAATTCGTGAAGAAGAGAAAAGTTGACATGCGCAATTGGCTTGGTTTCGTCATAAAATATGATAGTTTTACCGTGATAACCAACAAGTACAGCGGATTCGCTTCCGAAATCTCTCATGTTAAGATTATACTCTCTTGCTTTCTTAAAAGATTTGCAACGAATTCCGATTCTTTCCTTTATCAGATCTTTGGAAGAGAAAGGGAAAGCATTAATTGCTTCTGTTGTAACTAGGATTGTATTTGCCTTAGTATAGGCTAGTTTGAAATCAGGGTTCACTTTATTCCTCCTCGTCTTCCCAAAGATCATCGAAAACGCTTTTAAGAATAGTCTCTGCTTTTTTTAGTTGCTCAGGATTGAGCTTGTCGAGATTTCTTCTAATTATGCTTAAATCATCGTTACTTGGTTCTGCATTTGTCTTTCCAAGAAGATAGTCTGTAGAAGTACCTAATACCTTTGCAATTCGAAGTAGAACTTCAGAGTTAGGGGTTCTTACACCCTTAACATAATTAGACATAGCAGCTTCGGTTATGTCGGCTCTTTTAGCCAATTGACTTTGATTCAAATTCTGTTTTTCCATTAATGACTTTATCCTCTCTGCGAATACTGACATTTTTAAGCCTCCCCAACAATGGATTTAACAAAATTATAAAAATGTTAAGTGTGAATGTCAAGACGTAAATGAGTGCGGCTGTGAATTTCGCGGTTTGTTGTTAGATTATTCCTGGCGTATTAACGAAATTGTAACAGTATTTTGTGTGATTAATATGATTCGAAAAAGAGTTTTGCATATACAATTATGTGTAATGTAATGAGTTGAACTAGGATATCATTATAAAACTGCAGTGCTTTAGTATCTTTAAAAATGGCGTACTGACACATGTGAGCACTGCGAATAACTACGAAGTTCCATATACCCGTAAGCATTACGTCTGTGGGTGTTATCATTTTTGTTTTGGTATTCTTCTTTTATAGCGTATAATAGACTCATCGTTTTTGTGATCAAGGGATAATGGAATGACAGGGATATATTTTAGTGGTACGGGCAATTCGAGGTATGCCGCAGAGTGCTTTTGCAGGGATTTTGATAAGGATTCTAAGGTCCTTTCGATAGAAGATCCTGCTGCAGTATCAGAGATCAAAAGTTCTGATCTGCTCGTTTTTGCATATCCGGTTCAATTCAGTACTGTTCCGAAGATCCTGAGAGATTTCATCACAAACAATAGTGAGCTCTGGATGAATAAAAAAGTATTCATAATAGCAACTATGGGATTGTTCAGCGGTGATGGTTCTGGAATCCTGGGACGCCTTCTGCACAGCTACGGAGCGGAAGTGATCGGCGGTCTTCATTTGAAAATGCCGGACAGTATAGGCGATGAGAAGGCACTTAAGAGACCTCTCGAAATGAATAGAGAACTGGTCAGATCATCTGAATCCAAGATAAAAGAATCAGTGGAGCTTCTTAAGGAAGGTAAGCCGCCCAAAGAAGGCCTGGGGCCTTTTTATCGGATGGCCGGTTTCTTTGGACAAAGACTGTACTTTGGACATAAAACGAAGCAATATTCTTCTAAGCTTAAGATCAACGCTGAGAATTGTGTCGGATGTGGTCTGTGTGTGAAATTGTGCCCGATGAACAACATTACTGTAGTTGAGGGGAAAGCAGTTCCTTCTGATCAATGCACAATGTGCTACAGGTGTATTAACAAGTGTCCCAAGCAGGCGGTCACGCTTCTTGGCAAACAGGTTGTTGAGCAGAGTGTGATAGAGAAATATGTGTAAGGTCTTTATTATCAGACATGCGAAAGTGGATTTCCACTGGCGGAATTGGTGTGATTCAGCGGGGTTTGACAGTGACTGCCGCGAGTATGACAGATCACCTCTGACAAATGACGGATACGATACCCCGAACTTAGCTGATGGCAAGATCTACATCAGTTCTTTGCCAAGAAGCAGAGATACTGCAAATATGCTTTTCGGAGAGAAAGGATTCATCGTATCAGGACTGATCGATGAGGTACCGTTAAGATCTTGCTTCGATACAAAGATAAAGCTGCCGCAGTGGTTATGGAAAGCGGTTGGAAGGCTTCAATGGTATATGAATAATGCCAGACAACCGGAACCACGGAACCGTTCACGGGAAAGGGCAAAGAGATTTGTTGAGACCATCAGCAATGATGATATTGACTGCACTGTGGTGACACATGGTTTCTTTATGCACACGTTGCTGTCTGAATTGAGAAATGAAGGCTTCAGGATATCTAAGACACGTACAAAATACAGAAACGGAGAATGGGTAGTTGCAGAACGATAAGACAGTGAAAAAGAAAAAGCATATATTCCGCAAGGTCATCTTGGTCATTCTTGGATTGATCGCAGTATTTCTGCTGTTTTCCTTCATAAGGCACAGAGTCCTGCTGGAAGGGGAGAAAGACCTTCTTGTTCCACCCGGTCAGATGATCGATGTGGACGGGCACAAAATGCATGTTTATTCGGTTGGGGAAGGAGACAAAACGCTTGTGCTGATGGCAGCAAGCGGCACGGTTTGTCCAAGTCTTGATTTTAAGAATCTTTACTCAAGTTTGGGTGATGATTACAGGATCGTTGTCGTTGAGAAATTCGGGTACGGATACAGCGATATCGTTAACAGGCCAAGAGATGTTGCATCCATTCTTTCTGACACGAGAGCAGCACTCAGCGGTGCGGGAATCGAAGGTCCGTATATCCTTTGTCCGCATTCTTACTCCGGATTGGAGGCATTGTACTGGACACAGACTTATCCTGACGAAGTTGAAGCGATCATAGGTCTCGATATGGCTTTCCCCGAGACATACAACTATACAAAGGGCGGTGTTTTGGTTAAGCCGTATTATCTTGTGCAATATGGTCTTATTGCTCTCGGAATAGGAAGATTCTTCTCTGACAGCACTTTCCTTCCTGAAGGCGGTTTCCTTTCCGGGAAGGAAGAGGATACCTATATTGCATTAGTGAACAGGATCGCAAATAATATCGATGTTGCAAATGAAGCATCTGAAGCGAAACCAAGCGCAGAACTTGTCGCTTCCGGCGGTAAACCAGATATTCCGATGCTTCTTTTCTTGTCTGAGAAGAAACTTGACGGTAGTAATGAATTGTGGAAAAGAGTAGCATATGATTATGCGGAAGGTCTTGATTCAGTATCGTTTGTAGAGCTTAAATGTGGTCATTATATTTTCCATTATGAGCCCGGACGGATAACTGAAGAGATTAATGCATTTCTTAGTGAATTGGGTTAGTGAGAGATCGACAGTGACCCTGCAGGAGGGAAAACATGAACAAAGAATGGTCTGAACAGAACAAGAGAATGCAGTCTCTGCTCAAAAAGGCGGATACTTTTGAGCAGGGCAAAGAAGTGCTTTTCGAACTGCGAAATGGTCTTATGGATACATTGCTCTCTTTTAAGGAAGATCTCAGCAGAGACGATTTTGATGCCATGCCTTTCATGAATGCTGACGGGTATCACAGCAAGAACATCGCGTATTCCATTTGGCACGTTTTCAGGATAGAAGATATCGTTGCGCACACGCTTGTTAAAGGCGATGAAGAGGTGTTGTTCTCCGGTAACTATCAAAGCCGTATCAAATCCCCGATAATCACAACAGGCAACGAGCTTGTTAAGGAACAGATCTCTGATTTTACAAAGCAGCTGGATATTGATGAACTGTATTCGTATGTTGCTGATGTGAAGAGAAGCACGGAAGAAATAATACGCAATATGACTTATAGTGATCTGAAGAGCAAGATCCCAGAAGAACGAAGGGAAAAACTGGAATCATTAGGCGTTGTCAGCGAAGATGAGAACGCCATCTGGCTGATCGATTACTGGTGCAAAAAAAATGTGCGAGGGCTTATTCAAATGCCTTTTTCCAGGCACTGGATCATGCATATAGAAGCATGTCTCAGAATAAGTGCAAAACTGGCAAAGAGATAGAGAAGGTAACGTGGGAGCCTGAACTCCCGCGTTCTTATTTCTTCAGCCTCGTAAGTGACTTGTAACCGGCCGCTTGTTTGCTGCGTTCCATCTCGCAGAACTTCAAGATCGAAGGATCGACTGTAATGTCGTTATCAATCCCTGCGGCATCAAAGCGCAGCTTCTCGAAGTAGGCGAGCCTAAGGTCGCGGTCGATGGCAAGGTATTCATTCTGTTCGGCGATACCCTGTTCAAGGTCAGTAATGTCTTTTGCAGTCAGCTCAATATCTGATGAGAAGTAATCGATCTGCCTTGACTTGTTCTTTTCCTTCTCCTCGTTCGTATGGTCTTCCTGGAGTTTGACTACGCGGGTGCGCTTGACGTGCTGGATCTGTCCGCGGTAGCTCTTCCATACGAACCTTGTAACGACGGTAAAGATGACCGCGCCGGCGAGAGATGATGCGATGCCTATGAGGTGCACATCACCACTGAAGCACCTGACAACCAGGTACATCGCAAGTATGATCAGACCTGCTGTTAAGACAGGGGACAGTATGAGCATCACAGTGGAGAAGACAAGGCCTGCTTTGGCGCTTCCGTACTTGCGTTCAGCAATATCGATCTCAGGCTTGTCCTTGAGATGCTGTATGTTATTCTCGTGGTCGGTGATGCGTTCCTTCTTCGATTCGATCACTCGGCGGAAATACTCGATGTTCTCCTTGGCATTGGATGCCGCCGTGGAAGTGTCGTTATCTGCAACCCTGCGGAGAAATTCCTTATATCTTGCGACAAAAGAAGGGTCAGCAGCTGTGCCTGCCCTGTTGATATAGCAGTGGTACAGAGACTCTGTCTTCTCACCAAATCCTGCATTGAGACCTTTTGTCCTTGACTCGATGACGCCTCTGTAGCATCTGGGATCGGCCTCGTTGATCGCAAGGCATTCTTCGAAAAGCCTTAGGGCATGCTCCCATTCCTTGTTCTCAAGCGCACATTCTGCATTCTTCATCTTCAGCTCGAAATCATCCAGCTTGCCGAGCCAGCCGGCTTCATCTACAAGTACTTCATTGCCGCAGTAAGAACATGTGGTCCTGTTGCGTCCGACAGGAAACTCGATCACACCGCTGCATGAAGGGCAGTGGATCGTGCGTAGTTTTAGATCATCGCTCATAAATCTATCCTCATTCCCAAAAGATGGTCATATTGTACAGCAATACCAAACAAGTTGCTATGATATATTCTCTGGGGATATTGTCATATCTCTGGTGCTGCCTGCTTGGAGATTGCAGCAATAAAGTGTATCATGGGATCATAGGAGAGGACGGATGAAGATAAACAAGAAAGTCTTTGCGGTAATATTCATTGCAGCAACATTGCTGCGCCTTGCGGTTTATTTCTTTATTCAAGGCGGTGAAGGATCTGATTCTTACGATAAGTATCTGTCCGGTGAGTATTTTTTCCGTGCACAAGCCCGTACAGTACTGAATGCTGACACTCTTGATACGTCCCTTGATCTGTCTGATCCTAAAGTGTTTCTGTCATTGCAGAATGGTGCCAAAGTATACGCATATGATCCTAAAGGTGACTACTGCACTGTCGTCAACGGGGATGACGTGATCACTGACTACCCGATAAGTAAGCTCGTATTTGACACTGATGAAGAAAAGAAGATCTTCTACGGCACTCTGAAGTATTCCAAAGAAGAATATGAGAAGCGCCTTAAGTCGATCAAGGAGGACAGCCCGGTACTGAGCGATCCTTCGATGATCGAGGAGAATAGATCCGGAGGCTTCAGAAAGCTTTTCCTCGTATATGTTTTGGCATCATGTGTTGTCATGGCGTTCCTGCTGTTCATATCATCAGGCCGTGACGGTGTTGTCAGTGAGCTTATCGCAGTTTGGACGATCCTATGTATCTTATGGAATATCGTATCTTTGTTTGTTCTAAAATAATAGTGGAGGATATTTACCATGATCGACTTAAGCAGATTCGTTTGGACCAGACAACCTAAGGATTACGTGATAGAAGGCGGGAAGATAAAGATCACTACGCTGCCTCATACTGATCTGTGGCAGAGGACTTATTATCATTTCCGCAATGACAATGCTCCGGTATTTCAGATGGAAACTGATGAGCGTTTCTTCAGCTTTGTGGTGAAGACCGCTTTCGAAGAGAGCCATCACCGTTTTGACCAGTGTGGCATTGTATTATATCTGGACAGCGATAACTGGCTTAAGGGATCGGTCGAATATGAGAATGAAGGGTTCCAGCATCTGGGCAGTGTGGTGACTAACCATGGTTACTCTGATTGGGCTACGACAGAGATACCTGCTGACGTTAAGTCTATGTGGTACAGATTAAGCCGCAGGGAAGATGATTACTGTATAGAATGCTCTTATGACGGCATCCGATTCCGCCAGATGCGTGTAGCACATCTGCATGAAGGCAATGGGAAAATCAGGTTCGGTATATATGCGTGTTCTCCGGAGGATTCTTCGTTTACAGCTGTTTTCTCTGATATGAGGATAACGGAATGTGCGTGGAAGGCACATGACGGGCAACAGCCTGATATGTGAGACAGGAGGTTCAGGATAATGTTCCGCAAGATGAGAAGGTTTAAACAGCAGATTACAGAAGGTGAGTGCATAGATATCCTGAAGGAGGAACCAAGAGGAGTCCTGTCCGTTATCGGTGATGAAGGATATCCATACGGTATCCCGCTCGATCACTGGTATTGCGAAGAGGACGGGAAGATCTATTTTCACGGCGCCAAGGAGGGGCATAAGCTAGAGGCCATACGTAAATGCAACAAAGTAAGTTACTGTGTTTTGGATAAGGGTTACCGCAAAGATGGCGACTGGGCTCTTAACATAAAAAGCGTGATCGTCTTCGGCAGGATGCGCATTGTTGAAGATGAAGATAAGAAAAGAAAGATCTGCACGGAGATCTGCAGGAAATTTACGGATGATGAGGCATACCTTCAGCATGAATTAGAGAATGCATTCCCGAGGGTATGCTGTCTGGAACTGACCCCGGAACACATGACGGGAAAGCTGGTCAATGAATCCTGATGTGATAAATGCCTGAACTCTCTTTACCATCACCCGAACGGGGAGTAATCAAATTCGTGCATATTCCCGTCGTCATCACGGTATATGATGATGTTCTTCTCCGGATCCCATGACTCGAGATAACCGCCCTTCAACGGCTCAAAAAAAGTGTCATCAGCATTGAATTCAGTGCCCTTGTAATCTCCGTAATGATTGCCGACGATGTTATCCTTCTTTTTGAATCCGTCGTCGTCCTCGCGCCTCTGATCTGTCTCCATCAGGTAGGACAGATTGACCCCGCTCTCCATTGCGAAAGTGGGATCGACATGATAATTCTTCCCGTTTATCGTCACATAAGACCATTCATGATCATATCCGCCGACACAAGTTGCATCTACGCCGGCCTGCAGCAGCAGGTACGAGAACGCAGGCGCGCATTCACTGCAGATCCCGTGGCCGGTCGTCAGGAATCTGTATGCAGACAGATCTTCAACAACATGATCTTTCATCGCTTCGTAAGATTCATAGTCGTAAGTATAGTTATTGGCAAAATAGATGTAGAGAGCCAAGACCTTCTCAAAGTCTGAATAATCGTCACGCAGATTCTCGTTCAATATATCTGTTACGAGCTTCTCGAACTCTGCGTTCTTGACGGCGAATTCCTCCTTGGGGATCTTATATTGGAAGGTTCCTATGCCGTCCTTGACTGCACCTGCATAATTCGATTCCGTGGAAACCTCTACAACAGGGTAGCATACACAGGGAAACTGTCCCATCATCCAGTCATATGTCTCCTGATCCTTAACAGCGAAAGAATCCTTACCGGATCTTACGGCATCGATAAAATTGCCGTAAGCCGTGCACATATCCTCACCCATGATCTTGCGGAATATGGATGCTACGACTACCGGCTTAAATTCGAAATGTCCTCTTGCTTCGGTCTCCTTGGTTGTTTCAGTTGTGGATTCCGCGGTAGTATTGGAAGTCTCGGAAGATGTTGCTATCAGAGATCCGGCAATGTCTGCCGGAGCCGTATCGTTTGTATTTGAACTGCAAGCGGCCAGATTTACAGCAGCTAATGTTAGGCATAATACCGATGCAATTGCTTTTCTCATTATGTAATACCTCCAGGATCACAATGATTATACCATTCTGCTGACAAGTTCATGTGTCGTTATCCTTGTTGGAATGGTATAATAAATCTATGTTGGAAGATTTGTTTTTTCGTCACTTGGTCACCCTGTTCTTGATATTGCTCTTCAGTATCAAGTTATGGTCGAGGAAGTCTTTCAGGGATATGGATACCAGATATCTCTGGTTGACAGTTATAAGTTGCCTGATCCTGGTGTTTGAGGACAGTCTCGAGGCCATGGCTTCTCAGGATCCGTCCCTCAGGTTTGTGAGAACACTGCTGTCAGTAATAGGTTATACATTCCGTTCTGTTGCTGCGGTCGGTCTTTTGCTCGTCATCACGCCGCGCAATAAGCGGAAGTTTGTCCTGTGGATCCCTTGTCTGATCAACATGCTGATCTGCATTACTGCGTTCTTTACGGATATTGCATTTGGTTTTGATAAGGATTATCACTTTTACCGCGGCCCTTTGGGGATCGTAGCTTTCATAGTTCCGATCATCTATCTCCTGCTGATCTTATGGAATACATTCAAGCATATCGCTGACAGGTCCGGTGCTGAGAAATACATTGTTCTTATCAGCGTTATCTTCTGCCTGGCCGCATCAGCAGCTGATGTATTAGGCGGAGGCATAAGGACGAATGAAGCGATAATGATAAGCAGTGTCTTCTTCTATATATTCCTGTACTCACACGATAACCGCCGTGATCCGCTTACCGGTCTTCTCAACCGTCAGGCGTTCTATGATGACTGTGCGGTCTTTGAGAAGACGATCGGTGCTGTATCTTCAATAGACATGAACGGCCTTAAGGAACTTAACGATACTAAGGGACATCAGGAAGGTGACAAGGCGCTGATCACTATCGGACAATGCATTAAGGATGCTACGGACCGTGATTCCCGGGCTTACAGGATCGGCGGTGATGAGTTCGTCGTTTTGTTCTTCCATGACCGCGATGATACTATCTGTGAGATCAACCGGGATATCAAGGATCGTGTCAGTGAGAGGGGCTACAGCATAGCCGTGGGTTACAGCATTTCCGATCCTGGCATCAGCCTTGATGGTGCGATCAAGGAATCTGACAGGCTGATGTACGAGGATAAGGCGAAGTATTACCGCGAAGTGGGCAAAGACAGGGGAGTAAGGTAAGCTCAGGAGGGGATTTGTAGTTATGTGAGCAGCTCCTTGAACGGGAGCTGTTTGTTTTGGGCGTGGTTACGTAATCGAACGTGTCCCTGGTGGCACTGGATTGTGACTCTCAACAAAAACGGGATTTACTCTCAACTGACTTGAGAGTAAATGGCAAAATAGTTGCGACTCTCAACAAAAAAACGTTTTACTCTCAAGTGACTTGAGAGTGATGTTGAGAGTAAACTGCAAAAACCGATCTGAAGAAGTTTACTGCGATTTGTATACGCAAAATCAAATTAGAACGATATTCTAATTCCTCTTGACTCTAACCAACCGAACTGCTATCCTAAATTAGAACGATATTCTAATTCTAGTCCCAAAGGAATCAACCATGGCAAAAAGAGGAGAGACAAAGGCTAAGATCATAGCGGCTGCATGTAAGGTCTTTCTCGAGAATGGATTTGAAGCGGCGTCGGTAAAGATGATAATCGAAGAAGCAGGCGTAGTTACCGGAAGCTTTTATCATTTCTTTCCGTCTAAGGAAGCTCTTTTCGAAGAGGTTGTGAGCAGGCAGCTTGATGAGTTTATCTCAAATATCAACAAGATAATGGAAGATGACAGGCTGACCATCAAGCAGGTAAAGACGCACTTTTTTGAAGAGTTGGGAAGATACACCAGGTCATTTTACGAGACTCTGCAGGGTGACAGGCTGCACTGGTCCGTTCAGAGCGCACTGAAGGAGAGGGCGCAGCAGGCGATGATAAGCTCGCTTGGGGAGTATCTGGCAAAGGCTGAAGAGAATGGTGAGATAAGGCGCAAACTGGATGTCGATCATAAGATGCTCGCCGGGATCATTATCCGCGGAGCAGGGGAGATCGTTTACGGGAAGAATATTTATGAGAGAAAGTCGGCGGTGCAGAAGAACCTGTCCGACTTCTGGTATCTACTGATCGGGGAGGAGAACTGACATGGCAGAAAATAAGGCGCTTTTGGTAATCGATATGCAGAATGATTACCTGTGGGACAAGAGGAAGGCGATGTTCACATACGATACTGATGAACTTACGGGCAATGTAAATCATGCAATAGATGAGTACAAAGGGAAAGGTTACGATATAATATATATCAAGCATGTTCTCTCAAAGCTTTTGTGGGGCGTCGGATTCTCGATCAGAGGAACGGAGGGCGCGGAACTGTATGACGGTCTTGATATCGTGTCAGATTTGTGTTTTGAGAAGAGCCATCCCGATACTTTTACGTCGGAAGCTTTCAGGAAACATGTTAATGAGAAGAACTACTCCGAGATGGTCATCTGCGGACTTGATGAATGCGGATGTGTGGGAGCTACGGCGAAGGGTGCCGCCAAGGCAGGTATCAGGGCATATATGCTGACAGACTGCATCGGCAGGCGCTTTCCGGAGGATAAGGTCAACAAGATGCGCGAGGATCTTGGGAAGATCGGAGTAGAGTATATCTGAACCGGGAGGCATTTATGGTTAAGCACGTTATTATCTGGGAATTGAAGGATGAGTATTCTGAAGAAGAGAAGAATGCCATCAAGGAGGATATCAAGGCCGGTCTTGAAGGTCTTAAGGGACAGATCCCCGGACTTTTGGATATCAAGGTATACACAACAGGTTTTGACAGTTCGAGCGGTGATCTGATGCTGGATTCTTCTTTCGAGAATGAGGAGTCACTTAAGGGGTATGCGGTCCATCCTGCGCACGTGGATGTTGCCACGAATAAGGTCAGACCGTTTGTTAAGCTCAGATGCGTCTTTGATTGTCAGGCTTGATATGGAGGACCGTCATGAGAGAACAGTCTTACATGATCGTATTGCCAATGAACGTGAAGGATCTGGATGATCCTGATATCCTGCTTGGCAGGCTGGAGACAAGTGATCTTATCACGATCGAAGATGAGAATATGGATGATGAGCAGGGGTTGATACTTGATCTGAAGGTGGGGGATAAGCCGTACCGGGTAGTAATGTTTCCTACAGATATCGAGGTTCCTGATATGTTCCGTCCGCAGCATGATCTGACTGAAGAGGAGTATCAGAAGATCGATGAGACTACTGAAGGCCTCGGGATCTGTATGGATTTTGATGATGACAATGCACGGTGCTTTCACGATCAGCTCCGCATTATAGATGCGATGTTCCCGGATGTGCTTGCAGTTCTCGACTGTCCATCTGAGAAGCTCCTGTCAGGCAGATGGGTGTCACTGGCGGCACGCTGCAATACGCTTCCGTCGCCGAGATATCTGTTCACGGTGCAGGCGATAAATAACGGCGGTGATGAGGTGTGGCTCCATACGCACGGACTTAAGAGATGCGGTATGTATGAACTGGAGATATTATGCTCTACCAGGGATATGTGTAATGATCACTATAAGGTGATCGAGGCTTTCGCGTATCACATGTTGGAGAGCAAGGAAGGTATAAAGCCCGGTGACGCCGTCTTTGTGGCCCAGACTGCTGAATCTTATATCGTGTGTACGGCAGTCGATTGGAAGGAAGCACTGAAGTTCTATCCTGATGCGGAACTTGGCACCGAAGAGGACCGCGACGACGATGTCCACAGTGAGGACACGTATGTGATCATGACGTATGATTCTCCCGATGATGAGGAGAACGGGAAGTATTCGCTCCTTCAGGATTACGATGATGATCTTGAGGATAATCCGATGTTCATGCTGTCAAATGCTGAGACTGCCAGGATGAAGAGCCTCGCGATAGAACGCATCCCCTATATGAAGCTCGGTTTTGAGAATAAGGATAATACGGTCATACTCAAGATCGGCCTCACGATCGATGAGGAGTATTGGGATGACGATGACAAGCCGGGCAGGGAACACATCTGGTTTGAACTCAAAGAGATCAATGACGATTGTGTAGTAGCAGAACTTACACAGGATCCGTACTATGTGTCCGGAATGAAGAAGGGGGATATCGGAACGTATCCTTTTGAAGACATAACAGACTGGATGATCTTCACGAAAGAGTGTACGATCACCCCTGATGATGTGTATAAGCTCTGATCTTAAGTCTCGTAGACTTCGATATCAACTGCCTTGATCTGCAGTGGCTTAAGAGCTTTATAAGAACCGCTCCGTAATATGGATCTCAGAAGGGAATCGTTGCTTTTTCCTTTGATCTTATGGTCGAAAGGGATATCATCCGGCTCAGTCTCAAACTTGACGGTCATGTCGAGCTGGTAGTACTCGTCGCCTTCAGTCGGTGTGCTGCGAACGAGTTTCAAAGTACAGTTATCCTCTCTGAACGGGTTGAAGTACGGATTAGATCCTGCAACATATTCGACATCTTCTTCGGGGTTCTCCGGAGCATTCTTGATGACTTCGAAGAATGTCTTTACGATCTCTTCAAGAGTCATTCCGTCCTTGATCCTGCTGCGGAGCTCTTCGCAAAGCCCGCTCTGGTCGTCGATAACCCTGTCCCCGATATCATTGTTGTCTTCCTGACCGATGAGTTCATAACCCTCTGAAGTCTTCTGATATACGTAAGTGATATTGCTCTTAAGGACAGTCTTGTCACCGTCATACTCAAGTCCGATCCTCGTGATGTTGATCTTCTTACTGTTTATGATGGTCATGCCGCCGTAGACCGTGATCATCTCGGTAACTCTTCCGCCTTCATCCGTGACGTAATATACAAAGCCGGACTTGGATTCCATACTTCCGATAATGCTGTACATAGCACCAGTGTAATAGCCTTCGCGATAGTCGAAGATCTCATAGATGTCTCCCATCATGCCGACGCTCTTCCAGACTCCTGCAGGACGGCCGTCGGGTCTCAGATAGAAAGTGACCCCGCCGACCCCGTCAGAAGATATCCAACTACGTGCACAGCAGCCGATATACTCACCATACTTATCCTTTTCTACGAACTCCTTGAGCCTGGGATCGGGATCCTTCGTCAGCACGGCAGTATCATAGGTGAAAATGTCAGATTTCCTTACATCGTGCGTATCGAAATATTCCTTCATTCCGTTAACGAGATCAGAAGCATTATTGAAATCCATGATGAGCCCTCCTGAGAATTGAGTATGTGATCATTATAATTCAAATGCATATAAATATGAGATATCTTGACATAATTAGTGAAATCCGATCGTAGCAGACAATCTTGCTGATCTTCCTATAAACGATCCCTGAAATTTGTTGAATCTAAATTCAATTAACTGTTGACTTGGATGATTCTGTGTTGTATATTGAATGTGCAATCAATGAATACAAACTCAACGAACAAAGGAGAACACATCATGGAAACAGGGAAGAAGGTTGTTATCGTAGGAGGCGGTATCGCAGGGCTGTCAGCAGGAATCTATGCACTCAAGGCAGGTTATCAGGCAGAGATCTATGAGAAGAATGCGGTGCCCGGAGGCGAGTGCATGGGATGGAACCGCAAAGGTTACCATATCGATAACTGCATCCACTGGCTCACGGGAACGGATCCTGATACAAAGCTCTGGCAGGTCTGGAAGACGGTCGGTGCAATCGATGAGAATACGGAGTATGCCAACACGAGCAGGTTCTATACAAGCAGGCTCGGCGATAAGGAAGTAACTCTCTGGAACAATCTGGAGAAGACACAGGAAGAACTTATCAAGGCAGCTCCCGAGGATGAGGCAGAGATACGCAAGTTTATCGAATATGTAGGCTATGCTAAGGCATGTGTCATCCCTTCGGAGAAGCCTTTGGACATGATGGGAATAAAGGATTATATCTCGATGGGAAAGGATATGGCAGACTTTCCCAAGGTCATGAAGGAGTACGGGAAGATCAACATCAAGGACTATTCACAGAAGTTCAAGTCTCCTGTAATGCGCAAGCTCATGACCGACTATCTGCCTGCAGATTACACCACCTATTCTCTCCTTGTATCTTATGCGACGATGGTATGCGGCAACGGCAACATACCGCTTAAGGGATCGCTGGCGATGTCACTCAGGATCGCATCAAGATTCAAGGAGATGGGTGGGATCCTCCACTTGAACACCCCCGTTAACAGGATCGTTATCGAAGGTAAGAAGGCCGTTGGTATTGAACTTGAAGACGGCACGAACATCGCGGCTGATGCAGTCATCACAGCGTGTGATGTCGACTTTCTTTTCGGAAGGCTCATCAGCAGGGATTACATGCCCAAGGCACTTAAGAAAGCATATGAGAACAGGAATGGTTATCCCATCACAAGCGGATTCCAGGTGGCTTATGCGATCGATAGTGATTTCTCCGGTGAGGACACGATCTTTTTTGACTGTGAGCCGCTTCAGATCGGGTCTAACGAGTTCTCGAGGATGTCTGTGAAGAGCTATGCTTACGACAAGAGTTTTGCTCCAGAAGGCAAGACCGTTCTTCAGGCTAATATCGTTCAGTCTGACAGCGATTATCAGTTCTGGGAATCTCTGAGCAAAGAGGAATACTCTGCAAAGAAAGCACACTTTGCAGAGAAAGTGACGAAGAGGATCATCCGTGAGTTCCCTGAACTGGAAGGAAAGATCGAGCTTCTGGATTGCTGGACGCCTTTGACATATAATAGATACTGTAATGCTTACCACGGCTCTTACATGGGGTTCGTTACGACAGTCGGCAACAAGCAGATGCGGTTCAAGGGCGTCGTCAAGGGCGTTGATGATCTCTATATCGCAGGTCAGTGGGTGATGAGTCCCGGAGGCCTTCCGATCGCCGTCGTATCAGGAAAATTTGCAGTCCAGCGCATTCTCAAGCGTGAGAAGAGGAGTATTGATATCTGATGGAGACTAAGATGACGCGTAAACAGCAGAAAGAGGAGCGCAGGAGAGCGATCCTCATGACTGCGCTGACACTTTTTGTAGAGCGTGGATACTACGATACGAAGATCACAGACATTGCCAAGGCAGTCCCTATGAGCACGGGACTGCTCTTCCATTATTTCGAATCCAAAGAGGAGCTCCTCACTGAACTCGTCAAGATGGGAATAGAGGGGACCAAGACTGCAGAAGATATCCCGGATGGCGTGCCGCCGGATCTGTTCCTTGAATCATTCCTTGGTCAGATGTTCGCCTATGCCAAAGAGCAGCCCTGGGTGTTCAACATGTTCGTCCTGATGGGGCAGGTTAGGCGCTCCGGAATGCCTGAGGAAGCGCGCAGCCTGGCTCTGTCCGCCGATACGTTCACGCCGACTTCCAAGATGATCGAGCAGGGGCAGAAGGCGGGACTGTTCCACGACGGTGATCCTTTCCTGATGGCAACCTGTTTCTGGGCCTCAGTCCAGGGCATCATGGAGGAGATGGCCATGAACCGCGAAATGAAGGCGCCCGAGCCCTCTTGGATCGTGTCGATGCTGAAGTGATAATTTATCGTTTGTCTTTTCGCGCTGTTGTATTATAATTTATAAGATTATGCCATATGGGGAGTAGTTAGTAGATTGATATCCCGAAGCTGTCAGGTGCTTGTTGCGGCATCGGAGTATGAATCTAGTGACTACCTCCTTGGCAAATAAAATACAAGGAGTTTTTTGAATGGAAAGAATTTTCAAAACTGAAATCGCCGGAAGACCTCTCGTTGTAGAGACCGGCAAGATCGCTCAGTTCGCAAACGGTTCAGTCCTCATCAGATACGGTGAGACTGTTGTACTGTCTACTGTAACTGCAGCACCCGAGCCTAAGGAAGGGATCGATTTCTTCCCGCTGTCAGTTGATTACGAGGAGAAACTCTACGCTGTAGGCAAGATCCCCGGAGGCTTCCTCAAGAGAGAGGGAAGACCCGGCGAGAAGGCAATCCTTACATCCCGTGTTATCGACAGACCTATCAGGCCTTTGTTCCCTAAGGATCTCAGGAACGACGTAGTAGTATCCAACATGGTAATGGCAGTCGATCCCGACTGTCTCCCTGAGATCACTGCAATGGTCGGTACATCCATCGCCATCGCTATCTCCGATATCCCGTGGAAGGGACCTATCGGCGGCGTTGTTTTGGGCCTCATCGACGGCAAGACGATCATCAACCCTACATTAGAGCAGCGTGAGCAGTCACAGATGTATGTAACTCTCGCAGGTACGGCTACCAAGATCTGCATGGTCGAGGCAGGCGCTAACGAAGTTCCTGATGATGTAATGCTTAATGCCATCGCAGAAGGACATGAGGTTATCAAGGAGATCGTTAAGTTCATCAATTCCATTGTTGACGAGATCGGTAAGCCTAAGTTCACTTATGAGTCTGCAGATGTTCCCGAGGAAGTATTTGCTGCTGTTAAGGAGTTCGGCTGGGATAAGATGAGAGCAGCTGTCCTCTCTGATGACAAGAGCGTAAGAGATGCTAATGTATCAGCACTCCAGGAAGAGATCGCTGCAATGCTCGAGGAGAAGGAAGAGGGTCTCTCTTCATGGGCTCCCGATGCAGTATATAAGCTCGAGAAGAAGGTTGTAAGAGATTACCTGTTCAGAGAGCATGTCAGAGTTGACGGACGTGCACTGGATCAGATCAGACCTCTGTCATGTGACGTCGGAGTACTTCCCCGTGTACACGGATCCTCTTTCTTCCAGAGAGGTCAGACACAGGTTATGAATGTCTGTACTCTTGCGCCTCTTGCTGAGGCTCAGAAGCTTGAGGGCCTTGATGAGCAGACAACAAAGAGATATATCCATCATTACAATTTCCCCGGATATTCTGTTGGTGAAGCAAAGTCTTCAAGAAGTCCGGGACGCCGTGAGATCGGTCATGGTGCACTGGCTGAGAGATCCCTTATCCCTGTGCTTCCTTCAGAGGAAGAGTTCCCTTATGCTATCAGAACAGTATCCGAGATCACAATGAGTAACGGTTCCACATCACAGGGTTCTGTATGTGCTTCCACATTGTCACTCATGGATGCAGGCGTTCCGATCAAGAGACCTGTAGCAGGTATCTCCTCAGGTCTTATCGTTAACGAAGAGAATGATGAGGACTTCCTCGTATTCATGGATATCCAGGGCATCGAGGACTTCTTCGGTGATATGGACTTCAAGGTAGCAGGTACAACAGAAGGTATCACATCCATCCAGGTTGATATCAAGGTCGAAGGTCTGTCACTTGACATCATCAAGGCAGCTTTTGAGATGACACACAAGGGGCGTCTGCAGATCATCAACGATGTAATACTGCCCTGTATCCCTGCACCCCGTGCAGAACTTAATAAGTATGCACCAAGGATCATCTCAATGCAGATCCCTGTTGATAAGATCCGTGAGGTTATCGGTTCAGGCGGTAAGGTCATCAACAAGATCATCGCTGACACCGGTGCTGATATCAACATCAATGATGATGGTAAGCTCTATATCTCCACTCCGGATCTTGAAGCTGCTGACAAGGCTCAGAAGATCATCAACGGTATAATCGCAGATCCTGAGGTAGGCGAAGAATTTGATGGTGTAGTAACGAGACTTATGGACTTCGGTGCTTTCGTTGAGTTCCTGCCCGGCAAGGAAGGCCTTGTTCACATCAGCAAGCTCGCCTGGAACAGAGTTGACAAGGTTGAAGATGTTGTTCACGAAGGTGATAAGGTTCGTGTCAAGCTTATCGAGATCGACTCACAGGGCCGTCTGAACCTGTCCATCCGCGATACTCTTCCCAAGCCGGAGGGATATGTTGAGGAAGAGCCCCGCAAGCGTGAGGGCCGTCCTAACCGTGAGAGAAGAGGCGGTTTTAAGCCTAACCGCTTTGAGAACAACAATGACGGCGGTGATGAAGGAGAGAGGAAGGGAAGAAGAAGAGAGTTCTGATCTTCAGGTCTATTACAGATTAGTATGGCAGATCCGGCTTAGTGCCGGATTTGTTTTTTATTACAATCTATTACATTTTTTCCGATTTTCGTATTTTTTCGTAGCAAAATTGGGCAGTTTTTCTGATAGTATCGCTTTTACAGGAGAAGGCCTTTTCCTCCCGCAATAATTACAAGGAGGAATCATATTCATGAGAAAGTATGATCTTGATCAGATGTGTCTATTTGATGATGCCTTTTTTGCTGCTTGCTTTAGAGGACATCCGGAATGCACACGGGAATTGCTGAAGGTAATACTTGGAATACCGAACATACGGATTATCAAACACAGGGTCCAGAATCATCTGAGCAATAATAAGAACCGGGGAGTCAGACTGGATGTTTTTGCGGTGAACGAAGATGATAAGACGGTCTATGACATCGAAGTGGAAAACACAAACTCCAGATCGCTTCCTTTGCGGGCAAGGTATTATTCAGCTCTGATCGATTCACGTGCTACGATCAAACAAAGACAGGATTATAGTGAACTGCCTAAGTCGTTTGTAATCTTCATCTGCAAAGATGATATAATGAAGAAGCAAAGACCGGTGTATTGGTATACGCGCAAATGCAACGATTCTTTTGAAGAATTGTATGATGGAACTAACATCGTCTTTGTTAACGGATCTTACAGGGGCGATGATGCGGTTGGCAGATTGATGAGTGACTTCACTCAGATCGATACGGATAAGATCAATAACAGGCTGCTTGCCCGCAGGATAACTGAAACAAGGGCTGAAGCTGAAAGGTTGAAGAAGGGTGATAATAAGATGATAGTTACGGAATTTGATAAAGTGCTTATGCAGGAACGTGCAGAAGGACGAGAAGAAGGACGAGAAGAAGGACGAGAAGAAGGCGTTATCGATATGGCCAGGAGAATGCTTGCCGGTGGCAAGCTCTCTGTCGAGGAGATAGCAGAGTATTCCTCACTTCCGGTCGAACGTGTGAGAGACCTGGCAAAAGGGGCATAACTCATGGATCTCTTGAAGGTATCTTCCGGCATTATGACGGCCATCATGTCTATTGGCGCTGTGTCATCCATTCATGTCACGGATGTTCTTGCAAAGACAGTCAGCATAACACCAGATACACAGTATTTTGAAGATCCTGTCTTCGCAGGATACATCTTCGCTAATTATGATACTGATCTTGATCAGGTCTTGAGCGAGCAGGAGATCAAGAGCGTTACAAGGATCGATTGCCCCGGATGTGGATTGACGAGCCTGAAGGGAATCGAGTATTTTACTAACTTGTCATATCTTGACTGTAGCAATAATCAGATAAGTAAGCTCAGTATTAAGAAACTGCCCCGTCTGGTCTATCTTGACTGCAGAAATACATTGATCAAGAAGGTCGATGTGTCGAACTGCCCGGGTCTTTATCAGGCTAAGCTCAGGGGAACATGTAAAGAAGATAAGGCTGAAGGCTATAAGTCTTATTCTCTGATCAAAGATCCTGCTGCTACGCTTAAGGTTGGTAATGATACTGCGATCGAGACTGAGAAAGGAACACTTTCGGGATGGATCGATATTGGAGTGAAGTATTACTACATTCACGGACGACCTGTCAAGAGCTGGAAGCTGATCTCCAATAAGTGGTACTATTTCAGCAAGAATACTTGCTGTATGGTGACCGGCAAAAAGCATATTGCCGGGAAGTACTATCTGTTTACCAAGGCGGGCGTCTTGAGGAAGAAAGGGTGGCGGCAGTACAAAGATGACTGGTATTACCTCAATGCCAGCGGCTATGCCGTGACCGGATGGAAGAAGATAGGTAAGAAATGGTACCACTTCAGCAAGAAGGGTATAATGGCCTGCAATGAGAAGAAAAAGATCGGTAAGAAAACATATAAGTTCAACAAGAACGGAGTCTGCACGAACCGTTAACGGAGGTATATATGCTGTCTAAGACTAACAACGAACTGCTTGATTCAACATATCAGGAGAACCTTAAGAAGATCCCTAAGGCCTTCCGCCTTTCGAAATTGTCGATCGGCATCGGCGCCTTTATCATCCTGGCAGTTGTGATAGCGGTCACGATCCGTATTTCTGTTATGAAAAGATATGATGTCGGCATCTTTAACGGCATTGAGAATATGGCAACTGCCATGATCTATGTTACTTTCGGAGCCATGATCTGCATCATTGTCATAGCGTGGTTTCTGTTCTCTCTCCACCTTGAGAAAAAGGCGTTCAAAGATGCCTCGGATTATGCCGTGCAGCACGAGAGATGGGAAGAAGAACGTATTCAGGAGGCTTACCTCCAGACAAAGAAACATACCCGTGATGAGTTCCAGCCTGCGCCTGCCGTCCAGGCTGATCCGAATGCAAGGATTTGTAAGAAATGCGGATTCCCGATCATGGATATGGAATCCCGCTGTGCCAACTGCGGCGAGAGATATGTGAGTGAAGAGTCTTGATGGTGTTAATATGGTATAATGACAAGAGGAATAAGATAACAGGAGGATAGATCATGAGTGTAAAGAAGATCACTACATTAGCGCTGTCGGCGGTAATGACATTTGGTGTGACATCAGCTGCAATGGATCTGACTGTGTTTGCTGATGGTGACGGTATAAGTATTGAAGAGACTTTCCCGGATGAGAGGTTCCGTAAATATGTGTCGGATAATATTGATGAGAATGGTGACGGATACTTGTCCAAGGGCGAGATAAAAGATGTGGTCGAGATCGACTGCAGCAGCAGCGAAGAAGATGAGGAAGAGGATTATATCAAGAGCCTTAAGGGAATAGAGATCTTCACAAAACTGGCGAAGCTTGACTGCTCATGGAACAGCATCGCTGAACTTGATGTCAGCATGTTCAAAGGACTTACTGAACTCAACTGCGACGGGAATCCGATAGGAACGATAGATGTCAGAAGTAACGGGAATCTATACATGCTGTCCTGCTGTGACTGTGAACTTAGCTCTCTCGATGTTACGAACAATACCATGCTCATGTCCCTGCAGTGTGAATGGAACAGTATCAGAAAGCTTGATATTTCCAGGAATACGAGACTTATCGAGTTGTCTTGTGAAGCGAACGAATTGGAGAAGATAACCCTTTCCGGTTCAAAGTCCCTGGAGCAGGTCAATGTGGGATCGAACAGGCTTACTAAGCTGTCGGTCAGTAAACTTACAAAATTATATGAGCTGAAGTGCGGTTTTAATCAGCTGACGGAACTTAATGTATCCAAGAATACAAGACTTACGAAGCTCGAATGTGATCACAACAAACTGAAGTCTATCGATGTCAGTAACAATAAGAGACTGACGTATCTTGATGTGAGTTCGAATGAACTCAGTAAGATAAGCATCAGGAAGCTGATAAAACTTAACAGTTTCAACTGTTCGGGTAATCCGATCAAGAAGGTTGATCTCTCAAACTGTCCGAGACTTGCGACAGCATATAAGAAGAGTGAATCTAAGGATATCAGCAAGGAGAATGCCTGGAAGTATTATGAACTCTTTACTGAACCCTACACTGAGCTCTGCGTTCCTTATGGTGCAAAAGTGATAACGGACAACTCCTCGCTTAAAGGCTGGGTAAATGCCGGAGCTTACTATTATTACAAGAACGGTAAGCCCAAGAAGGGATGGTTCAAGTACAACACGAAGTGGTACTTTCTTAACCCTGATGACAACGGTTCGATGGCGACGGGATTGTACTGTATCGACAAGAAATTCTATCTTTTCGCGGATTCCGGAAAAATGCTCAGTAACGGATGGCATACAGATATCGACGGAGACTGGCATTATATCTCGAAGAGCGGTGTCTGTAAGAAGGGCTGGAAGAAGATCAAGGGCAAGTGGTATTACTTTGATGAATACAGCTGTATGTTAAGTAAGACTTTTAAGAAGATCAAAGGCAAATACTACTACTTCAAAAAGAATGGCGTCATGGCCCGCAATGAGAAGATAAAGATAAACGGCAAGACATACAAGTTCGATAAGAATGGAGTATGCAAGAACAAGTAAAGGAGACAAGGGTATGAGTTGCAAGAGATTGTTTTCCGGTATGTTGGTGACTGTTATGGCGGCGTCTGTTCCGCTGAGCTTTCTTAATGGAATTGCATTTGCGGATGGCGGGATCGCGATCGACGAACACAATTTCCCGGATGCCGGATTCAGGTATTATGTATCCGCGAATATCGCTGATGGTGCAGACTATCTGAGCGACAGTGAACTTGATGCCGTCAAATACATTGACTGTTCAAGCTATGGGATAAAGGATCTGACGGGCATCGAGCATTTTAAGAAGCTTGAGAGGCTCAACTGCATGTGGAATGATCTGAAGGAGATAGACATAAGTGAGAATAAGGAACTTACGGATCTTACCTGCAGGTATAACAAACTCAAAAATATAGATCTGTCTTCCAATCCTAACCTTGTATATCTGAACTGCGGTGATAACCCTTTGGAGGGACTTGATGTCAGCAATAATACAAAGCTTGTGGAACTCTCGTGTTACAATGCAGGCCTTACATCTCTTAATGTTTCCAAGAATACGAAGCTGGAAGAACTCTATTGTCAGGAAAACGCTATAAAAAGCCTCAGTCTGAAGAACAATACGAAGCTTTTCCTGCTCGACTGTTCCGATAATGAACTGACTTCGCTCAATGTCAGCAAGAATACTAAACTGGGGTATCTGACATGCGATCACAATAAGCTCCAGTCACTGAATGTTTCTTATAATACCAAACTCGTTCAGCTGACCTGCGGTCACAATGAGATCACAAGCCTGAGCCTTACAAAGAACACCAATCTCTATCGTCTGAGCATCAGGAACAATCCGATCTCGTCTATCAGCCTTAAGAATAATGTCAGGCTGTATGAGCTTGCTACGCAGTTTACGAACATAAAGAAGCTCGACATATCGAACTGCCCTAATCTCATCGTCTGTTTCTATCACGGTGAAGATCAGTCGGACCTGGAAGAGGAGAAATATGATTCCATAGTCATGGAAGGTGATGATGAGGAAAATCAGTTCTTTGCATACATCGATTCCGACCATGATACTTCTTTCGTGATCGGTAAGGCAACCAAAAAGGGCTGGGTCAATGCCGGACATTGGTTCTACTATAAGAACGGCAAGCTCGTTCAGGGATGGAAGAAGATCAGTAAGAAGTGGTACTACTTCGATTCATACAACATGATGGTAACAGGTCCGAGAATAATAGACGGTAAGCCATATCTGTTCAATTCATCCGGTGCCATGATGCAAAAGGGTTGGCGCAAGGATGCTGATAAGAACTGGTACTACGTTAAGAAGGATGGTTCCTGTACGACAGGCTGGAGGAAGATCAGCAAGAAATGGTACTGGTTCTACAAAGATGGTATTATGGCATGTAATACCAAGATCAAGATCAAGGGCAAGTGGTATAAGTTCAATAAGAGCGGTGTGTGTACAAATCCTTAAGGTTAGGGAGAAATACTATGTCTGTTAGAAAATGTATCTCTTCGGTAATCATTTCATCCGTTGTGATTGGCGTTATGGGCACTAATGCCTTTGCTGCTACGGGGGATATCAAGATCAATAAGGATAATTTCCCCGACGCGAAATTCAGGGCTTATGTATCCGAGAATTTTGACAAGAACAGCGATAAGAAACTGAGCAAGTCAGAGATCAAAGCTGCAAAGAAGATCGCCATCGTCGGCTACGGTGTGACCGACATGACGGGACTTAAGTATTTCACGGAACTGGAGTATCTGGAAGTTACCGGTAATCCAATTGCAAAGCTCAATATAAGCAATAACAAAAAACTGTCGACACTTTACTGCCCATACACCGATATCGGTAAACTGGATATATCGAACTGCCCTTTGCTCATTATGGCATATATGGGTGAATTCAGTGTTCAAGACGATTATTACAGGTATGAGAGAGGAGATGCACCCGGTTCGATCCTCATCGTGCCGCACGATCCCGATACTATCGTATACACAAATAAAGCTACGATCAAAGGCTGGTATCAGATAGGCGACAACTGGGTCTATTACCGTGACGGAGAGATGGTCTGGGGCGGATGGAAGAAGATCTCCAAGAAGTATTACTATTTCGATATGTCAGGCATCATGGAGTCCAAGACCTTCCTTACCGTAGGACAGAAGGGATACTACCTGTCCAAGTCAGGTGCCAGGGTAACGGGCTGGAAGGAGCTTAAGAGTCCGAATGACGGAAAGAAGCACTGGTATTATTTCAATTCCAAGGGAGTAAGTCAGATCGGATGGACGAAGATCGATAAGAAGTATTATTATTTCGAGCAGGAGATCAACGACGAAGGCGAAGAAGAATGCTATGGCGTCATGGTAACAGGATTCTATGAGATCGATGGCAAGGATTATTACTTCAGTAAATCCGGTGCTATGGCAACAGGCTGGAAGAAGATCAGCAAGAAGTGGTATTACTTCAAGAAGTCCGGCGTGATGGCAAAGAATGAGAAGATCAAGATAGGGAAGAAGACATACAAGTTCAACAGCAAGGGTGTCTGCACTAACCCTTAAGGTATCACATGAATAAGACCGTAATGAGGATGATCTCGCTTCTGTTGGCATCTGTCATGGCCGTCCTGATGATCCCCGTGATCCTGGGAAATGATGTCATGGCTGCAACGACGTCAGCTTATACGTGTGATCCTATCCCTTATACCATTACGGAAACCTATAATGACGGCTGGTGTATTGAGCCCGATGCTCCGGGCAAGTATCCTGCGGTGATCTTTGTGCATGGTTCGGGAGGTCCTGACCCGATCAGGAATAATATCGTCAAATGCATGAATAAATGGATCTCACTCGGATATATCGAACCCATGGTCGTATTTATCCCGAATATCAGACAGATCAAGGATGTGCAGTGGGGTATCCCGGACTTTGGAGAGTTCAATTCCGACGGTCACTGCAAGGCTCTGGCTGATCAGATCATGTCAGGCAAGATAAGTTCCAAAGTGGATACAAAGGCAAGGCTTAGTATATCCGGCTATTCGATGGGCGGTTCTGTCGCGCTACATGCAGGAGTCATCGATCCTGAGACGTTTGTAAATGTCGGCGCTTTCAGTCCCTCCTGGTGTTTCTATGCTGCGGATCAGGGCTATATTAAGGAACAGGGGAAGATCGTTTTCTCCACCGAGCCGGATGCTCATCTGTTCCTGGGTTACGGCGCCGGAGAGCCAAGTGATTTTAAATCCAATGCCGACAGGTACCGTGACATCGTCAAGGCCAATAAAAAGAATAATACGGATCTGTTCAAGTGTTATACCGTACCTGCTGATTGCGGAGGACACCAGTGGGCCGTGTTTAAGAGGGAATTCTTCTGTTTCCTTTACTTCCTCAGGTACGATATCCTTCCTTCTGATGCCGTTGTCGAGCATGCGTGCGGTAAGGGTGAGGCTCCACTTGTCAATGAATGGAAGAAGAAAGACGGTAAGTGGTATTACTATGGTCCTGACGGTAAGAAGGTCACAGGTCTTTATGAGATCAAGAATAAACTGTATCTCTTTGATTCCAAAGGGGTTATGAAGACCGGGCGCAAGAAGGCAGGGAAGTACTATTATTACTTCTGCGCTGACGGATATGCCATCAAGGGATGGAAGAAGATCAGCGGCAAATGGTATTATTTCGCGAAATCGAATTACCATATGGTCAAGGGGGTTAAGAAGCTTGGCGGCAAGATCTACCTTTTCTACAGTGACGGTGTCATGAAGACCAAAGGGTGGAGGAAAGACAGCCAAGGCAACTGGTACTATATCAATGCCGGCGGAGATGCGACAGTAGGCACAACCAGGTGGATCGGCGGTAAGAAATATAAGTTCAATAAATATGGTATCTGCACTAATCGCAAATGACAGTTGCGGATTTTGAATCTTTGATATACAATATTGCGGTATGCGGATGTGGTGGAATTGGCAGACGCGCTAGCTTCAGGTGCTAGTGATCGCAAGATCGTGCAGGTTCAAGTCCTGTCATCCGCACCATATCGAGTATCTATAACGGACTTGAGTTGTAGATACTCGATTTCTTTATCAGCACAGTTTCGCCGCCACGGTGGTGAGTAAGTGCGCACTTGTCATTATCAGAAATATATGTGTCAAATTGCAGAAAGGACGCTTACACGATGAAAAAGAGCGACAATTCTTTTTCGGAAAATAATTGCGACGATATTTTATTAAAAAGTCGTTCTCAATATCTCGATATACTAAACACTATACGAAAAGATACGGAAAAAATAATCATTGTGCAAATCGATGGAGAGGATAAAGAAGATCCGATTGTCAATGCTGCCAAAAAAATGATGACGCTTGAAAACAGGGAAATAGTCAGTGAATGGTTCGGAACAATCGCGCCGGGGAGAGCGGCAATTAAATACACATTCCTGAAAAAACGAGAATTCTTTGGCTATTTAAGCTCTTTTGAGTCGTTTTTTATTGTGAAATCAGAAAACCCTTACGAAGTCAGAATTACTGATTTTGGCTTTGATGATATTGCCTTTTTGGACCGCAACGGTGAAATGCTGTTTTTTACCACAACACACGAAGGATATGCTAACTTAAATAAAAAATATATAACAAACAGTATTTAAAAGGTCTAGTCCGTTATCGTTGTTCTTCATACTGCGGTAAGGTTTTCAGAAGAACTCAATTCGCTTACAAGCATTGACTTGGTATTCTGATATAATAACTATGGATAGATTTCCTCTATGATCTGGAGATAGTACTTATGAAGAACGAATTAGTTTTATTTACAGATGGTGATATTAATATCGAGGTCCAATTTGATCCCGATAAGGAAACTGTTTGGCTGACACAGAAACAGATTGAGGTTTTGTTTGATGTTAGCCAAGCTACGGTAAGCGAGCATATCAACAATATTCTTGATTCCGGTGAGCTTGATGGGACTTCTATCGGTTTTTCCGATAAAAGTTCCGGTGGTCGTAAACCGAAGCTCTATAATCTTGATATGATCCTTTCCGTTGGCTATCGTGTTAATTCTAAGCGTGGTATAGCGTTTAGGAGATGGGCAAACAGTATTTTGAAGCAATATACGATACAAGGTTATGCGATCAACGAGAAACGGTTGAAGGCACTGGAGAGAACGGTTGATATACAGACGCGCATGATCGCTGATGCTCTCGACATTGAAGAAGCTGATGTGCTCAAGGCGGTTAATCTGTATTCTGATGCCTTGACCCTTTTGGATCAATACGATCACCAGTGTGTTGGTAAACCTGAAGGAACAAAACCTGTTTACAAGATTACATATGAAGATTGCTGCAGATTGGTAGAAGCTATGAGGTATTCTTTCAACTCTGATGTTTTCGGGTATGAACGTGAGAAGGGTAAGGTTGAAGGGATAATCGCAGCTATATATCAGAGTGCCTTTGGAGAAGAAGTTCATCCTTCTATAGAAGAGAAAGCCGCTAACCTGCTGTATTTTATGATTAAAGATCATCCATTTGCCGATGGGTGCAAAAGGATAGCAGCTTCGCTGTTCTTGGAATTCTTAAGCAAAAACCAAGTGTTGTATAAGGATGGACATAAACGAATAAGTGATGGAGCTCTCGTAGCAATTACACTTATGATCGCGGAGTCACGGCCGGAAGAAAAAGATATAATGGTAGCGCTTGTTATGAATTTCCTTGCTTAGTATATTGTTTGTAAATCTATTCCGCGCACGTTCGTTACCCGCAAAACACAAATGTAGCACATATGTACTGCTGACACAAGGTTCAAAGTTTTGGACTTAATGACCGTGCTTATTGGTAGTGAGGACGGTCATTTTTTTGTGCTCAATAAGTAAACTTACGATAATTGCAATAATGGTAAGAACCACTATCAGAATCTCATAGCTGCTCATCAGGCGCCAAGCCCTTATCCGTAATTCATCACTTCTGACTGGAACTTCGCCAAAGTTACCCCAATAATCCGGACAGTAATGTTACAATTTATATGGGTACTTTTTTACCTGTTCAGGAATAATGGTGAACTTATGGATAACAATAATGAACTGCGTCAGATAAGTATAGAAGGTGCACCTAAGATCGGTGAGGGCGCACACGGCGAAGTATACCGCCTTGATGACGAGACGATCGTCAAGGTGTACCGTCCTTTTGTGTCAATGGAGGATATCGAGAGGGAGAAGCAGCTGTCCAAATGGGCTTTCGTGAAGGGCGTTCCGACGGCCATATCTTTTCACATAGTAAGAGTGGGCGAGCGCTACGGGATCGTCTATGAATTGCTAAATGCACGTTCAGCGTCTGAATATGTCAGAGAATCAGAAGAGAATCTTGAAGATTTTGTCAGAAAGTCCGTGGAACTCATGGATCAGATCCATTCCATTGAAGTCATGCCCGGAGAGCTTAAAGATATGAAGGTGATGATGTTTGACTGGATCACCAAGTGCAGAGAATATATGTCTTCTGATACGTGTGACAGGCTCGTGGAGCTTGTTGAAGAGGTGCCGGACAGCCATACATTGCTGCATGCCGATTTCCATCTCAAGAACATAATGGTAACGGGTAATGAACTCATGCTGATAGATATGGATACGCTGTGCGTAGGTGATCCGATCTTCGAGCTTGCCACGATCCATAATTCTTACAGGGAATTCCCGTCGATAGCTCTTGAAGCGGCAGCTTTCCTCGGTATCGATGTGGATACTGCCTACAGGATCTGGGACAGGACTCTGGAGCTTTACGGCGGAGATGATGATACTGCTTTGCTGGCGAAGATCTTCGGGTGTGTCAGGATAATAGATTTTATGGACAGGCACAAGGATGCCGCGGAGAGTTCCATGTGTATAGCGGCATGTGTCCGTGATATAGAAGAAGCTCTTCCTCTTGCTGCACGGCGATAACACACAAGAGTTCTTGAAAGAAATCTGTATGATGACTTGACTGTGTCAGACTATTACAGTAGTATAGACTATATCAATAGTCTGGAGGTGAGACGTATGAGAAGGATCGCACTAATACTGATCGCTGTCATTGCTGTTTCAGGATTATTCTGCGGATGCGGCAGAGTATCTGCTTCTGAACTTCCTTCACAGGATCAGATCAGCAAGATAAAAGAAGAATACCCCGGAGTCTTCGGTCTTGATACTTCAAAGGGACTTGATATCGTCGTATGGCAGCTTGCGGAGCATGATCTTAATTTCGCCCTGGTAAGGCATAGAGACGGGGAATACGGAATAGTTGATGATGAGCTGCTGGAGTTGACCGGACATAAAGCGTCAGGTCTTTCGTTAGACCAGCTCAAGGAAGTTCTGACGACATATGATGTCAGTAAGGATGATCTGTATGTTGTACCTTGGCAGAGTTCTCTTTCAAGTTATATCCCGCCTGAAGTCGCTAAAGATAAGGATGGATATATAAGGTCTGTCCGTGATATGCTGGGTATATAACTGACGGAGGATATTATGAAAGTATTTGACAGTGAGATCAAGCTGATGGAGATCATCTGGGAGCACGAACCCATAAGTGCCAAAGAAGTGAGTCTTCTTGCCGATAAGGAGATCGGATGGAATAAGAATACGACATATACCGTGATCAAGAAGCTGATCGACAAGGGATATGTTAAGAGGGATGAACCCGGGTTCATCTGCACGTCTCTGATAAGTAAGGATGAGGTGCAGAAGAGCGAGGCAAAAGGACTTGTGGATAAGCTTTTCGCAGGGTCAAAGAAAGCTTTGTTCTCGGCGCTTCTCGAAGATGAAGAACTGACGGATGACGAGATCAGCGAACTCAGGGATCTGATAGATAACAGGTAAGGTTATGGGAGAGCTGTTTTACTGGCTTTTGAACATGAGCATTGCAGCCGCGGCTACAGGTACCGTGATCGTGCTGATACGGTTGATCAGGAAGATCCCGAGGCGTGTATCGGTGTTGTTTTGGATCATACCTTTTATCAGGTTCTGCATTCCTTTTGGGATAGGCGGCAAGTATGGACTGATGGCTTTGCTGTCCAGGTTCACGACGAAGACCGTGCCTGTCTATGAAGGCGATCTGCTTAAGGTATCGATGATGAACTCCGTTCAGGCTGCAGACAGCTATTTTCCTTTTGCTTATAAAACGGATCTTCTTGCGAATGTGTTCATGTATGCATCGTACGTATGGGCATCGATAGCAGCTGTTATCATTGCCGTTATGGCCGTTTTATATGTGACTACCATAAGGGAACTGAAGGATGCAAAGCACCTTAAAGATAACGTATATTGTTCGGACAAGATCTTATCGCCTGTGGTGTATGGGATCTTCCGGTCGAGGATCATCATTCCCGCGACTTATAAGGATATGGAGAACCTTGATCTCGTGATACTCCATGAGCAGTGCCATATAAGAAGGCTTGATAATCTCTGGAGGGTTATCGCGTTCTTCACGGCAGCAGTTCACTGGTTCAATCCGCTCTCCTGGGTATTCCTTAAGATGTATCTGTCAGACGTGGAGCTTGCATGTGATGAATCGGTATTATCAAGACTTGGAGAAGACGGGAAGAAGCGGTATGCGCATACGCTCCTTGATGCCCGTCAGAGCAGGACTGTATTCGCTTCGGCTTTTGGCGGCGCGAAGATCAGGACAAGGATAGAACACATTTTATCGTTCAGGAAGATGACGGCGGTATCAGCTGCGGGGCTTTCCATACTGGTGATCGCCATCGCTTACATCCTGTTGACAAACGCAAATTGAAAGAAGGTTTATTATGACTGACAACAAAGAGAAGCTGTATTGGCTGCTGGCTTTATCATGCACTGTTTTGATATCGTTTTACCCGCTTATGATGGGGGGAATGGTAATAACGGATATGATCATGAACGGAACTGTCCTTAAGGAGGACTATCCCAAATACATCATTCCGTATACTCCGATCGCATTTGCGGTCATCACGGGTGTGCTGTTCATGCCTTTATTCCTCAAACTGATGAAGAGGTATGCGGTCCTTGGCGGCGCAGCGCTATCACTGGCATCATTCTTTGCGTTTGAGACGCTTTTTGAGAATAAGGTGATAGTTACGACCGCGGAAGAAGTCGTCAAGCTCGAGAATTGGCAGATGTTCATGTGCTATGCACCAAGGCCGCAGGTTGTTACTGAGTACAAGCCGCATACTGCAGTCGAGATACTGATGGGGGAATATTCACCTGCTTTTAAGCTCCATTTCTATCTGATATCAGTCGTATTGATCCTGGCGGTGATAAACAGTATCTATGGATTTGCAAGGATGATAAAGACAGGTGATAAGAGCAGGAGGACGGCGCTGATCCTTCAGACTGTATCTGCTGCAACATTCCTCGGACTTTGCATCCTTGCCTGCTTTACGGCATTCTGGAGGGACGGCAGTATCAATGTCTCGCCGCTGTCTGCCGTGCTCATGTCGGTATTCTTCATCCTTCTCGGAGTAACGGTAGGGATCTTTGCAGGATCCCTGCTGCTCAGGAAGCGAAAGAGTGTTGTCCTGACCGTACCGCCGGTAACAGCGCTTCTTACAACGCTTATCATGTACATCGGCGAAATGATCCTCCTCCACGGACACCTCTACCGCTTCGGCTCAGGGTTCCTTTTCGAAGGCTTGGGCAGCATCGTGCTGGCACCTGTTGACGTAATCGTTATCCTCCTGTCAGGCGTGGTGACGCTGTTGTCAATGATCCTGGCAAGGAAATGTGCATCTGATGGCGAGTTAACCGTTTGTTCATAATCGGTACAGAAATATTAACAAATTGTAAACGAAACTGATATCCTTATACTGTTCTTTGATATATTCTTTCGCGGCCGTGCAATAAAATATCATGGGATTCGTTTTGCATTGCAGCCGCATATAAGGAGTATTCATGCTGGAGTTTTTGAGGTCATTTTTGTTTGATGGGATAAGATGCTAGTCGCAAGTTTTGCATCTTTTATGAAGAATCTAAGTATTCTTTTCCAGGCGCAGAGATTGAAGAAAATGAGTTCAATTAAAATGTGATGAAGGCTATTGATGATTATGGTTCGGTAAGTTACGAAGAGTATTGTCAGTAATACTATTAGCTTTTGTAGTATAACAACTTTATGTGCGAAAGCGTTCAAACCCCGATTTTTCGTGATTCAGGTAAACCATAAGTTATATGAAGTTACCCCCATAATTTGGACAGTGATGTTACAATTAATGGGGGTAAACTTATCACAAGTGCCCGATAAATAACCTCTAAAACCATCTACAAACAAAAGTTCTAATATGCTATAATTTAATTGGCGCAGGCTGCTAATGGGCGGTTGCCTTTCTTTTTATTTGCCCCTGCTTGCAGGGAGTAACAGAAAGGAGGGCTGCTGATATGACAGACATTGAGATTATTTCGATCGTAATAGGCATTATTACCCTTGTTATAGCTTCAATGACACTGTTGTTGAAGCTATTGGCGTTTCTGATCGGGCTCTTTGACGCCCGGTACAGGCGCAAATAAAAAAACTCACCCATTTGGACTGGAGCTCCTTTTGGGTGAGTTAAATTAACTTACATGAAAGGCAACCGTCCTTGCAGTCTGTGCTTTCTTACGCTCATTTTATCATTTGAAGCACATATATTCAACACTAATTGAAATCTCTTGACTGTGAGAATAAATCAGCTATCATCTAATCAGATCCGAGTCGTTGCTGGATTTAGCGGGAGCCCGGATCTTTTTAATGGTATTTTTATTGATAGCAGTATTCTATGAATGCGTTCAGGTACAGAAAAGCGCCCAGAAGTTTAATTGAGCAAATAGGACACACATAATGAAGTTACCCCCATAATTTGGACAGAGATGTTGAAATTTACGGGGTGCTTTTTTTGATCAGCATTAAGCTGTAAGACATGAGTTATGTGATATTTAGGAGTTGTGGCGGCTGTTGTGGAAAAAATAGCCGGTTGTAACAGAAGTTATCGGCAACCAATACCTTGCCGCAATGAAGCACTCCTATACCTGACTTCTTTTGTTGATTTTAGAGTAAATGATATAATAACGCCGGAGGTAATCATTATGCACAGTAAAAAACTTATCGGATCATTATTGATCATGTCTTTCCTGTTATCAGGCTGTACTGCGTCCGAACCGTCAAACGTGAATGTATCTGTCGGCGGAGATATTGCTGTTGTTACTTCTGCTTCAACAGAAACATCTGCATCTTCGGAGACAACAACGGAAGCTGCTCAGGAGCTGTTTGAATTCAACAATAATCTGTTTATTCCGAAGCTCGCGGACGATGTTCCTCAGGAGTATTGGGATGCTCTGAATAACCTCGGCAACGCATTGCGTGCCGGTGAAGACACTTTCGAATGTGCAAGCGAGGAGGCTTACAAATGGTGTACGGATCTAAGCGTCCTGGCATCTTTACTCCCGGCTTCCTGTATGAGGATTACCACCGAGATCCCTGACGGTTCTAAATCTTATGAGAACGGGATTGGCAGGATCTCTTACAAGATGCCCAAAGATGAGTATGTTAAGCGTCAGGCAGAGTTCGAACAGATGATACTCGATGTACTGAACAGCACGATCGAGAAAGATGATGATGATTATGAGAAGTGCCTGAAACTCTACGTTTACATGGAGACTAATTATACTTATGAGCATGAAGGAAGAGTTGACGGAACAGATAATAACGGTTTTTTGTATTACACATTTATGAATCACAAAGGTCAGTGTATTGATTTCAGTGCGGTCTATTCGTATCTGTTGCTTCAGGCAGGTGTTCAGGCTTTTTCTGTCGGATGTGATGAACCGCTCGATCACGAGTGGGTATATGCGGTAGTTAACGGAAAAGGCTACTATATCGATCCGACATGGGGATTGTTGTCAGAGACCGGACTGGACCTTGTAAAACTTGATTATTTTATGATGTCAGGAGACCTCAGGGTTCAGGCGGATTGTAATATCGATAATCTGACATCAGGTCTTCTTCCCAAATTTTGGGTTAACAATTCTAAAGTTAAGCTTGATGCGGACGATAACAGCTATAATACCGGAAAGGATACATTCTTTAAATCCCTTGATGAGAAGAATAAGACAGTATACTATTTTGATGAAGATAGTGTCGAGCAACAGAAAAAATACGCGTAAGATGACGGTCCGTTAATATAGATTAATTTATTTGAATTAAACCTAATCATATCTTTTTGACGAACACCCTCTATGGTGCTATTATTGTCTGTGGCTTATTTATTATAAATATGGAGGAACTAACGTGCCCGTTACAGATTTACTGAGACGCAATGCCAGAGAACACGGCGATGAAGTGGCTTTGGTAGAGCTTAATCCATTAGTGGAGGATACAAGGAAGATTTCTTTTAAGGAGTTCGATCTCGTTCAGCAAACGAAGGAGAGTAAACACTACAGAAGACAGATTACATGGCAGGTCTTCGATGAGAAGGCCAACAGAGTTGCCAATATGCTCCTTGACCTTGGTATCAAGAAGGGCGATAAGGTTGCCATCCTTATGTTCAACTGCCTTGAGTGGCTTCCTATCTATTTTGGAATACTTAAGTCCGGCGCTATTGCAGTGCCTTTCAATTTCAGATATACGGCAAATGAGATCTCTTATTGTGCAGATCTTGCTGAAGTCTCCATTATGTTCTTCGGACCTGAGTTCGTTGACAGACTGTCCATCAACGCAGATGAGCTGACAAACGGAAGACTTCTTATCTATGTTGGCGGAACACAGCGTCCCGAGTTCGCTGAGAATTACTGGAGCCTTGTTGCTGACTATCCCAGCACAGATCCGGGTATTGAACTCACAGAGGATGATCTGGCGGCAATCTATTTCTCGTCAGGTACTACCGGATTCCCCAAGGCGATCCTTCATCCTCACAGAAGCCTTACACAGGCTGCCGAGATGGAAGCTGTACATCACCATACAGGCAAGGATGACTGCTTCCTTTGCATCCCGCCGTTATACCATACCGGCGCGAAATTCCACTGGATGGGTTCCCTGTGGACATGCAGCAAGGCTGTGCTCCTTAAGGGTACAAAGCCTGATGTGATACTGAAGGCCGTATCTGACGAACAATGTACAATCGTATGGCTTCTTGTACCGTGGGCACAGGATATTCTGGATGCCCTGGATCATGGCGAACTGAAGCTCGAAGACTATAAACTGGATCAGTGGAGACTCATGCATATCGGTGCACAGCCCGTTCCGCCTTCGCTCATCCGCCACTGGAAGGATTATTTCCCGGATCATCAGTACGATACCAACTATGGTCTGTCCGAGTCTACCGGCCCCGGCTGCGTACACCTTGGTCTTGAGAATACTAACAAGGTTGGTGCCATCGGTGTTCCCGGCTACCGTTGGGAGTGTAAGATCGTTGACGAGGAAGGCAATACCGTTCCTCAGGGCGAAGTCGGCGAGCTCTGTGTCAAGGGTCCCGGCGTCATGCTCGAATACTACCGCAATCCTGAAGCTACAGCTGAGACATTAAAAGATGGATGGCTCTTCACGGGAGATATGGCACGTCAGGACGAAGACGGATTCTACTTCCTCGTTGACCGTAAGAAGGATGTTATCGTCAGCGGCGGTGAGAATATCTATCCTGTTGAGATCGAGAATTTCCTGCAGGAGTATCCCAAGGTCAAGGACGTTGCTGTCATCGGTCTTCCTGACAAGAGGTTGGGTGAGATAACAGGTGCCATCGTTGAGATAGAGCAGGGAAGTGACTGCACCGTGGAGGAACTCGAGAAGTTCTGCAACCAGCTTCCCAGGTACAAGAGACCGAAGCAGATCATATTGGCTGACGTTCCGAGGAACGCAACAGGTAAGATCGAGAAGCCGGTCCTCCGCAAGAGGTATGGCGCTGAGAGACTTGTAGAACAAGAGAATCAGTCTTGATAGACAATAAAAACTCTGCATCTGTGGGTGATGCAGAGTTTTATTTGTAAATATGAATTTAGGAGTGTTGTTATGGACGTTACATCTTTGGTGATCAAGATCATTTTTGTGCTCGTTTTTTTCGCTGTGATGATCGTGATCGGTATTCTTACCCGTAAGAAGGCCAACAGTGTAGAAGGATTCGTTTTGGGCGGAAGGTCGGCAGGACCGTGGCTTACTGCTTTCGGTTTTGGAACCTCGTATTTCTCCGCGGTCGTGTTTATCGGATATGCAGGACAGTTCGGCTGGAAATACGGTGTGTCATCGACTTGGATCGGTATCGGTAATGCAGTTATCGGATCGCTCCTTGCCTGGATAGTATTAGGCAGAAGGACAAGGGTCATGACCAAGCATCTGAATTCCAAGACGATGCCTGAGTTCTTCGGTAAGAGATTCGACAGCAAGGCGCTCCGTATCGTAGCAGCACTTATCTCATTCGTATTCCTTATCCCTTATACGTCATCTGTCTATAACGGTCTGTCCAGACTGTTCAACATGGCGTTTAACATCGACTACAAGATCTGTATCATCGTAATGGCTGCGCTGACATGCGTATATGTTATCCTCGGCGGTTACATGGCTACAGTCGTTAACGACTTCGTTCAGGGCATCATCATGCTCTTCGGCATCAGTGCGGTTATCTTTGCCGTGCTTCAGAACAACGGCGGCTTTATCAGTGCTCTTACGACACTGTCACAGTCTCCTTCTGATATTCCCGTAACTGAAGGAATGCAGGGTGCGTTTACTTCGTTCTTCGGGCCTGACCCGCTCAACCTATTAGGCGTTATTGTCCTGACTTCGCTCGGTACATGGGGACTTCCCCAGATGGTCGGAAAGTTCTATGCGATCAAGGATGAGAAGTCCATCAAGGCCGGTACTGTCATATCAACGGTCTTCGCATTTATCGTTGCAGGCGGATGTTATTTCCTTGGTGGTTTTGCAAGGCTTTACAGCGGCAATCCCGAGATCTACAAGGAAGACGGCAGTGTCATGTTCGACTCGATCATCCCTACGATGCTCAAGAGCCTGCCTGATATCCTGATCGGTATCGTTATCGTGCTCGTTCTCTCAGCTTCGATGTCCACATTGTCTTCGCTCGTGCTTACTTCGAGTTCCACAGTCACGCTCGATCTCATCGATCAGATCAAGCCCGGGAAGGAAGTCGACAAGGCTAAGAAGGAGAAGACACAGCTTATCACGATGCGTCTGCTCCTCGTATTCTTTATCATCGTATCTGTGCTCCTGTCACTTAACCCGCCGACGTTCATCGCTCAGCTCATGGGTTACTCATGGGGTGCACTTGCGGGAGCTTTCCTCGCACCGTTCCTCTGGGGACTTTACAGGAAGAAGACAACGAAGCTCTCAGTATGGGTCTGCTTCATCGCTGGTGTCGGCTTTACTGTTGCAAACATGATCTTCAAGTTCATCGCATCTCCGATCAACGCAGGCGCGGTGACAATGGTCGCAGGTCTTATCATCGTTCCTGTCGTAAGCCTTATCACGCCTAAGCTTTCTTCTGAGAAAGTAGATGGGATCTTCGCTTGCTACGATGAGAAGGTAACGATCGAGAAGAAGTATTCACTTCCGGAGAACGCTCCTGAAGATGAGTAAGTCCCGGCCTTTGCCGGAGATATTTCCGCACGCAGACATAATCTGCAGCTTGGGTTCGTTTGAGTGTTTTCTTGTGTGACAAGCTCTATGCTGATCCCAAGGCAAAGATGAATAATCAAAAAGGAGGCCGTCTCAAATTACGTTTTGAGACGGCCTCCTGTTATTACTATCAATCAGTTATTACTGAAGATCTTCCATGCCGAGAGTCTTGATGCCTGCGGCTCTGATGATCGCTTCAGCTTTGCTGTTATCATCGGTCTTTACAGCGATAGGTGCTCCTGCTCCGTTGAGTGACAGACCATAGATATAGCTGATATTGATTCCGGCAGCATGGATCATAGATACGACCTTGGCAAAGCTTCCGACAGCATCAGGAACGACAACGGCTATTACCTCATCGATACGTGCGGAGAAGCCTGCGTCCTTGAGGAGCTGCCTGGCTCTGTCGGGCTCTTTCGCCAGGAGGCGGAGGATACCGTACTCCATGGTGTCAGCCACGCAAGCGGAAACAAGGTCGATACCGCCCTGTGACAGGATCTTCAGGACCTCATCAAGCCTGCCCTCGGAGTTCTCGAGAAAAACTGAAATCTGCTTTACGAACATAATGGTACCTCCCTTAATTATTGATAAAGCTTGCGCTTATCCGTAACGTGCTTGCTCTTGCCGTCGAAATGCTCCAAACCGTTAGGTTCAACGAGCTTGACCTTGGCATTGAGCCCTATTGCTGTCTTGAGCTTGTCATGGACAGCTTTGGACAGCTTCTCAAGGCTGGCGATCTCATCGGTGAAATAGTTCTCTGCGACTTCGACCTGTACCTCAAGAGTATCGTTATTGTTGATACGGTCAACAACGAGCATGTAGTGAGGCGTTGTACCCTCGACTGTGAGAAGGGCAGCTTCGACCTGAGAAGGGAAGACGTTAACACCGCGGATGATGAGCATGTCATCCGATCTGCCCTTGAAGCGCTGGATCCTTGCCATCGTACGGCCGCATTCACACTTATCATACTCAATCGATGTAAGATCCTTTGTCCTGTAACGGATAAGGGGCATTCCCTCCTTTGTAAGGTTGGTGATGACCAGCTCACCGTCAGAACCCTTGGGAAGCTGCTTCTGCGTAGCAGGATCGATGATCTCGGGGAGGAAGTGATCTTCCCAGATGTGAAGTCCTTTATGGTATTCACAGTCGCAAGCGACACCGGGACCCATCATCTCTGTCAGACCATAGATATCATGCGCTTTGATATGGAGCCTTGCCTCCATCTGGTCGCGCATCTCATCTGTCCAGGGCTCGGCACCACAGATAGCTGTCTTGAGCTTGATCTTATCGATGAGGCCGGCCTTCTCCAGATCCTCTGCAACGTGCAGGAGATAGGAAGGGGTGCAGGCGATAGCTGTTACATCGCAGTCGATCATCATGTCGATGAGCTTCTGTGTATTGCCTGTTGACATGGGGAGTACCAATGCACCGAGGTACTCTGCTCCGTAATGTGCACCGAGACCGCCGGTGAACAGACCATAGCCATAGCCTACCTGAATGATATCGTCCTTTGTTATGCCTGCCATCGCAAGACAGCGAGCTACACATTCAGCCCAGATCTCGATGTCACGCCTTGTGTATACCGCGACCTTGGGCTTGCCCGTTGTTCCGGATGATGCATGAACTCTGACCATTTCTGATCTGGGAACTGCAGCCAGTCCAAAAGGATAGGTATCCCTCAGATCTGCATATGTGGTAAAAGGCAATTTGTCGAGATCCTCGATGCCCTTGATGTCACCGGGTTCGAGACCTGCTGCCTGCATCTTCTTGCGGTAATACTCAACGTTGTGATATACGCGGTTTACCTGTTTGACGAGCCTTGCACTCTGAAGTGCCTCGATCTCATCCCTTGACATACATTCTTTGGATTCATTCCAGATCATTTCCGTAGTCCTCCTGGTATTTATTTGCGAGCCGTCTTAAAGCCGTTGATGATGATAAGAGCCAGTTCCTTGCCCTCCGTATCGAAGATCTTGACTTCGTAGAGGCAGATGCTCCTTCCGTCCTTGACGATGTCTGCCCGGCAGGTCACCTTGCCGCCGTGCCAGGACCTAAGGAAATTCATCTGCGTTGCCTGAGTCACTGTAACCGTCTCAGAATCAAGGATACAGTTCTCTGCCACGGCGAAAGCAAAATCAGCCATCGTATAGTACACAGCGCCCATCAATCCTCCGACGGCATTAAGATGTCTGCCGTCAGGCTCTAACGATACGATACTGTGACCTTTATCTGCCTGCTCGATAACAATACCGGTGGCTTCGGTGGCATATTTGTCACCTTCAAAAAACTTCCTTACAGCTTCCAGATCAACCATTGGCACTTAACCCCATCTCGAAAGCTTTCCTGTTGAGCTCAAGGAACTTTGCAGGTACACAGGCTTCAACGGCCTTGACCCACTCATCCTTGCTGATCTCTTCAACATATTTGGAGAAGACACCCATGAGGACGATGTTAGTTGCCTTGGATGATCCTGCCTGCTCGGCAATGGAGAGAGCATCGATGGCATCTACCTTGGCGCCGGCTGCTTCCATCTTGCCGATGAGTCCCTCAGGGTATTCCGCAGTGCCTGCGATGACAGGCATGGGGTCGATCTGCTGTGAGTTCGTTACGATCTGTCCGCCGGGCTTGAGAAATTCAACATATCTTGCAGCTTCAAGGAGCTCAAAAGAGATGATATAGTCAGCTTCGCCTTTATCAATTATCGGGGAATTTACCTTATCACCGTATTTTACATATGTTACTACGCTTCCGCCTCTCTGGCTCATGCCATGAACCTCCGAGACCTTAACGTCATATCCTTTGTCCATTGCGGCTCTTCCCAATATCTTGCTGGCGAGGAGGGAACCCTGACCTCCGACGCCTACGATCATAATACTTGTTACCATGTTATTGCCTCTCCTTCCAAAGTCTCGAAAGCTCCGAACTTGCACAATTCACTGCATACCTTGCAGCCGAAGCACTGTGTGGCATCTACCTTGGCGTGTCCGTCCTTGAAAGAGATGGCGGGACAGCCGAGCTTCATGCACGCCTTACAGGACTTGCACTTGTCGGGATTGACCTTGATCGCAGGCTGTCTCTTGACCTGCTTTAAGAGTGCGCAGGGCCTTCTGGAGATGATGACTGAAGGTTCTTCTGCAGCAAGTTCCTCCTTAACGGCCTGTTCAGCCTCCGCGAGGTTATAAGGATCAACTACTCTTACCCTGTTGATACCCATCGCGCGGCAGAGTGCTTCAAGATCGATCTTGCCGGCCGGGTCGCCTCTGAGGTTATATCCGGTCGTAGGATTCTGCTGGTGGCCTGTCATGCCTGTGATGGAGTTATCAAGGATGATGACAGTTGAATTAGTCTGGTTATATGCGATGTTGGCAAGACCTGTCATGCCTGAATGCATGAAAGTGGAGTCGCCGATCACGGCTACCGTCTTCTTCTCGGAGTCAGCGCCTAACGCCTTGTTGAACCCGTGAAGGGAACTGATGGATGCACCCATACACTCTGTCGTATCAATGGCACAGAGCGGCGGAGTAGCACCAAGTGTATAGCATCCGATATCACCTAATACAGTGATCTTATTCTTGGACAGGACATAGAACATACCTCTGTGAGGGCAGCCTGCGCACATTGCCGGAGGTCTTCCGGGAAGACCGTCGATACCCTTGCATGAGGGCTTGGCGGGCTGTCCGAGGCTTGTGGCGATAAGTCCCTGTGAGAACTCATCGATAAGAGGGAAGATGTCCTTGCCTGTAACTTCAAGTCCTAATGACCTGCAGTGTGTCTCAATGATGGGATCTAACTCTTCTACCACTACAAGCTTACCGACCTTTGCAGCAAAGTCAGTGATCTTCTTTACGGGAAGCGGGTTGATAAGGCCGATCTTCAATACGGGATACTTATCACCGAATACTTCCTTAACGTACTGGTATGATGTCGAAGAAGTGATGAAGCCCATTGACATGTCAGATCCTTCATCGATGCGGTTGATGGGATCTTCTTCAGCAAATGCAATGAGCTTCCTTGTCCTCTCCTCAACGATGGGGTGACGCTTCTTTGCGTTTGCAGGTACCATTACATATTTGCCTGCATCCTTAACATAAGGCTTCACGGGCACTTCGACTCTCTCTCCGGTCTCTACAACGGACTGGGAGTGAGCAACTCTCGTGCACATCTTGATGAGCACGGGTGTATCGTACTGCTCGGATATCTCATAAGCTTTGATAACAAAGTCCTTGGCTTCCTGTGAATCAGAGGGTTCGAGCATAGGCATCTTGGCTGCGATTGCATAATGCCTTGAATCCTGTTCGTTCTGTGAGGAATGCATTCCGGGGTCATCTGCAACGAGGATTACCATTCCTGCATTAACACCAGTGTAGCTGATGGTAAAGAGGGGATCGGCTGCAACGTTAAGTCCGACATGCTTCATGGCACAGTAAGATCTCTTACCGGCTCTGCTCGCACCGAAAGCGGTCTCCATGGCGACCTTCTCGTTAGGCGCCCATTCACAGTAGATCTCGTCGTACTTGGCAGCTTCCTCTGTCGTCTCAGTACTCGGAGTGCCGGGGTAGGAACTTGCGACTGCTACGCCGGCCTCATAAAGGCCTCTGGCAATCGCTTTGTTTCCAAGCATCAATTCTTTCATATTTACATCTCCTGCAGATCCTTCTGTTAACGGATCTGACTTGTTATTCTTGATCCGCCGTATAGAGAGGCAGACTAATAGATATTATAACACGCGTGTATCTTCTTTTATAGGCGGAGACTTACCGAACTGGCTCGTATTCGTACATTGAAATTAACCATTTTGAACTGATTTCCCATGCGGTTATATTTGGTATAATATCCTTATGAGGATCAAAAAAGTCAATGCGGCCGTATCATTCTTTTCCTGCCTGGGCCTTACAGCTCATGTTATATACAATGCGGTCGCTTATATCATCTTCTACTATAACCCCGTACTGTCTAAGATCTTGGGATTTGGTGTTATGGGACTTATATGTATCCATGCATGTCTGTCAATTATCATCGTGGCTTCATCGTATGATTCTGCCAGGATCCGCTATAAGAGGCTCAACATGAGAACCCTGTTCCAGCGCATAACGGCGGTGATGATGCTGTTATTGCTTCCGCTGCATATATTCAATTTCGATCTGATCAGCAAGACGGGCGGAGGGTATGTATTCTGGCTGCTGGGATCAGTTCAGGTATTGTTCTATGCCGCTGTCATGTATCATATGGCGTTATCATTTAGCAATGCCCTGGTAACATTGGGTCTTCTTGAAAGTGTACGCAAGAAGAAGGTAATAGACACCGTGTTGCTCGTTACCGCTTCGATAATGTTCATTGCCATGGGGATCATCGTATTAACGACCCAATACAAGATGATGTCTGCAACGGGAGGTACATAATGAAGAGAGTATTGATCGTTGGCAGCGGAATAGCAGGACTCAGCTGTGCGATAGAATGCGCTTCCATGGGAATGGAAGCTGTACTGGTATCTCCTTTCCCGTCAGAACGGGCACAGTCTGTCCTTGCTGCAGGCGGCATCAATGCGGTGATGGATGATATGGGAGAAGACAGCATTGAATGCCATATCGAAGATACGCTCAGGGGCGGATGTAATATAGCCGGCAAGACCTCTGTAACAGGTCTGTGCAGCGATGCTCCGGAGATCATAAGATGGCTGGAGAAGCTGGGAACGGTGTTTACGATCGACGCAGACGGTAATGTATCGAAGAGAGCTTTCGGCGGGCAGACTCACAAGAGGACACGTTACTGCGGTGCTGCAACCGGCAAGCAGATCGTCACGGCACTGGTGATGGAAGCCAGACGGTATGAAGGCAAAGGACTCATCAAGAGACGTTTGTGGATGGATTTCTATAAGGCGCTAGTAAGGAACGGCAGGTGCTATGGTGCCATATTCTACAATGAGGCAACGGCAGACCTTGAGATAATAAGAGCTGATCATGTTGTGATCGCAACAGGCGGCCAGAATGCGCTGTTCGGCAAGACTACCGGTTCCACTCTGTGTGACGGGTATGCTCAGGGAAAGCTGTTCATGCAGGGAGTAGAACTTAAGAACCTGGAGTTTATCCAGTATCATCCCACAACTATCGAGACGGCACAGAAGAGGCTTCTTGTATCTGAAGCTGTCAGAGGGGAAGGAGGCCGTCTTTATTATCTTGAGGATAATGAGAGAGTCTACTTCATGGAGGAACTGTATGGGCAGAGAGGCAACCTCATGCCGAGGGACATCGTATCCAAAGCCATAGCTGATACGGGCAGGGATGTATATCTCGATATATCATTCCTGGGGAGAGAGGAGATCCTTAAGAGGATCCCCGAGGTCTACGATCTGTGCCTGAAGTACAAGGGTATCGATATTACAAGGGAGAGTATCCCTGTTGCGCCTTCGATACATTTCTTCATGGGCGGGATCGCCGTCGATAATGATCACAGGACGAACATTAATGATCTGTATGCGGTCGGGGAATGCGCCTCGATCTATCATGGTGCCAACAGGCTCGGAGGTAATTCCCTGCTTGCAGCGATCCATGGTGCAAGGGTTGCGGCAGCTCATATGAATAAAGCTCCTTCAAAGTCATCTGATGATATCCTTTTTGATGATGAACTTGAAGAAGAACGCAAGGTGCTTGATAAGCAGAGACAGTCCGAGAGTGTTTTCCCCGTCGTGTACATAAGAGATATGCTCGCCAGGACCATGAATGAGGATCTCGGGATCGTACGAAGCGAAAAGGGTCTTAAGAACGGGATCAGCGATGTGGATTACTATCTGTCCATAGCAGACAAGATCAGGTTTGATAATTCGGAGATGGCTTTCCTCGGATTCTCACTTAAAGCGATGCTTACATTGGCAAAAGCAGTTCTCAAATGTGCACTTTTCCGAACTGAGAGCAGAGGTGCACACATAAGGCGGGATCATCCTGATATAGATGATAAGTGGGCACATCCTACCATCATCTCTTATGACAACGGTGAATATAACACCAGGCTTGATTTGGAGAAAAGATATGAGAGTTAAGGTACTAAGACAGAGATCGCCTGTATCAGAACCGTACTGGCAGGAGTTTGATTACGATCCGCACGGCAATATAACAGTTGCCGGGATGCTGGACGAACTGAATTACAAAGACGATCTTAAGGATATTACAGGTGAATCCGCTCCGCGTATACAGTGGGAATGTTCCTGTCTTCAGGGAATGTGCGGCGGATGTGCCATGGTGATCAATCACGTTCCGAGACTTGCATGTGAGACATTCATTGCCGATCTGAAGGGGGATACTATAATCTTGGAGCCGCTAAGCAAGTTCTTCACTCTCTCTGATCTCGTGGTCGACAGAGGTATCATACAGGAGAATCTCAAGAAAGCTGATGCTTTTATTGAGGAGTACAGATTCGATCCCGGTGCAGACCATGACCGGATGTATTCTGTAGCCAAGTGCCTTAAGTGCGGCCTCTGTCTTGAGGTTTGCCCGAACTATAAGGATGGCAAGCGTTTCTTTGGCGCGATGTTTGCCAACGACTGTTATCTCATATCCGCAAGGAGCGGTAAGCATGAAGAGGAGATCAGGAAGTCCTATGGAGAACATTTCGCGAAGGGATGCTCAAAGTCTCTCTCCTGCATGGACGTGTGCCCGGTGAAGATAGAGACTCTGGCATCCATTTCGCGGATGAACAGAGGAAAATGAATCATGATCCCGTTCCGGAGTATTTGCGTGCACCCAGCATCCAGAACTTGTAGCTTAATATGAAGAATACGATGCCTATCGGAAGTGACAGGTAAGACAGGAACAGGTCTTCTCCGGGTCTCATGACGACAAGGCTCGGGTAGTATGCGATAAACGCAATCGGGATCAGGAATGAGAATATGATCCTGAATACTCCGCTGAAGATCGTAACGGGATATCTTGCATAGTCCTTGAACTTGAACATGAGGATCATGACCATGCCGGAACCCCTGATCCAGAAACACGTTGCTGCTGCAAAGTTCATGATGGAGATCATGAACAGTGAGGCCGCAAACAGGTTTACGATGAGCATCAGCACAGTAAGGGGAGTTACGGCGAGATCGAGGTGCGGCCAGGCATAGATGAGCGTTCCAAGCCCGAAGACAAGCTGCCCTAATCCTTTTACGTCAAAAACTTCCGAAATGTAGTAGAAGAATACATTTATGGGTCTGAAGCAGTATTTGATGAAGTCACCGGATTCCACGGCAAATCTGAGACTCCAGTTGTTGTCGAAGAAACACTGTACGGGGGTCAGCGCGAGCAGTGAGAACCCATACAGGAAGAGCATCTCATATTTGCTCCATCCGTTGATCGACGAGAAGTTGTTGAACAGGATGGCGAACGATAAGAATCCGACAAGGTTTGTCAGTATCATTCCGATGTTCGAGATGATGAAGTCAGCACGGTAACTCATCTTTGATTTGAGATCCTGCTTGAGGATCTTGAAGTATATCTTTGTATAGAAACTTAATCCCCGCATGTTAACCTCCGTTTACAGTTATCTTCTTCACTGAGTATCTCCAGAACAGCGAACTTGCCGCAGACATTACAACTGCCCAGATAAGCTGGATCCCCAACAGTTTCAGAGTTCCTGCCAAGTCAGTTGCATCCCCCTTGACGAGCATGATCGACAAAGGCACATCGTATACCGCCCTGAACGGCATGAATTCGACTATGGTCCTGATCGTATCAGGGAAGAATGCCAGCGGGATCGTGGCGCCTGACAGGAGCAGCACGATGCTCTCCTTCATGATGTTGATACCCCATGTCGATTCCGTGTAAAGACAGATCGTTGCAACGAACATATCGATATTAAAGTTGATGATCATCGCAAGAACTACCGATACAACGAAGAAGAGCATGTTCGTTCCCATCGGGATGGCACCCTTGGTGACTATCATGACTATTACAAATGTCGGCAGGAAGGTCAGGCAGAAATTGCACGCAAGTGATCCCGAATAAGACCAGAATATGTAGCTTCTGTACTTCATCGGCTTGAGCAGGTCCAATACGATCTTGCCGGACTGTATAGATCTGCTCATATCCCAGACGACATACATCTCCATGAAGTAGAACAGTGCGCTCGCCAGAACGAGATAGATGAGCGTATCGTTGAACGTCATTCCGTTGACCGTGTCTGTTCCCGATGAAGCATAGATGGACTTCCACAGGAAGTAGACGAGCAGAAGATATATGAGGTTGCCGACGATCGTAACCAGTGTTCCAAGCCTGAAATTAAGCGACTCGATAATGCCGGCTCTTGTAAGCGCGAGTCTTTTGCGTATTGCTTCGCCCATGTCAGATCCCTCCTTCGTAGATCTTCTTTATGACTTCTTCCGTGGAGATCTCCTCGAGCTTGATGTCGCGGATGTTCTTCTCCTTCTGGATGCTCCTTAAGACTTCCATCATGTCTTCGCGGCTCTCGTCAATAAGGTGTTCTTCCCAGATATCGTTATCGAGCCTGACCTTAAGAGTCCTGTAAGAACCGAAGAAGCTCTTCAGATGTTCGATATCGTTATCGTAGATCTTCCTGCCCTTATCGATTATCACTATCCTCTCGCAGAGCGCATCAACGTCGCCCATGTCGTGAGTGGTGAGGATGACGGTAGTCTTCTTTTCCTTGTTAAGCCCCTTAATGAGCTCCCTGATCGTTGCCTTCATGGATACGTCAAGACCTATCGTGGGTTCATCAAGGAAAACGATCCCGGGATCATGAAGGAAAGCTGCCAGTATATCACTTAAGGTCCTCTGGCCAAGTGACATCTGCCTTACTGTCTTGTGCAGGAGCGGCTCAAGATCAACGAAAGACCTGTAAAGCTCGATCATCGTATCGTATTCCTTGTCTTCCACGAGGTAGATGTCCTTGAGGAGCTTAAATGATTCAATGAGGGGGAGGGACCACCAAAGCTGTGATCTCTGCCCGAAAACAACCCCGATGTTTGCAGCATTGTTCGTCCTGTCCCTGTAAGGGATCATTCCGTTGACACTGATCTCTCCTGACGTGGGCTCCAATACGCCTGTCATGATCTTGATCGTGGTGGATTTGCCTGCACCGTTCGGGCCCAAGTATCCGACGATCTCTCCTCTTTTTATCTCCATTGAAACATTATCTACTGCCCTCAGGGTCTTATAGTCACGCGAGAAAAGATCCCTGATGCTGCCCTTAAGTCCCTCGTGTCTGTTAAGGACCTTGAATTCTTTTGTTATGTTTTTGAGAACGATCGCATTAGTGTTTGTGTTTTCCATTTCATCCCCGTCCTTTACATCTTTGATGATTTCGAGTATATTTCAATCATCGGAAAATAAAACCCATAATCTTACGGAAAATCATAACAATATTACACAGGATGACAAATTACTATGATACGAGAGAATAAAGGTTGGATACTTAAGAATGATGACGGATCAGAGATCGTCAATTATGATGTGCCGGGGTTCCCGTCTTACTGTTATAACGGATACATATATCCCGGTTGCAGATGGGAGAAGATTCCTCATTTTCACGAGGATGTCGAGATCTGTGCACAGCGCAAGGGTACATCAGCTTACTGCGTGAACGGTAAGGATTATGTACTGCATGAAGGTGAGACCATCTTCATCAATTCAGGCAGTGTACATTATTCGTATGCCAATCAGGATGAGAGGAGTTATTACACGATAATCGTAGCTCATCCCAATATATTGTGTTCTTCTTATAACGTTGAGAGAAAGTTCATCCTTCCGGTCACGGAGAACTCGGAATGTGATGTAATATTGTTTAAGAACGACTGTAAGTATGGCAGGAAGATGTTCAAGGACTGCATCAACCTTAACAGATATGTAGGTGATGAGTTCCTTACGACAAAGCAGTTCTTTGAGATCTGGAGCAATATCCTGGCAAGCTGTGATGATCTTTTTGACTTCAAGGGCCACGCTGATCCCAGGGATCCTCACATCGAGATATTCAAGGCCATGCTGACTTTTATAAGGACATCATATAATGAGAAGATAACATTGGATGATATTGCCGCCAGGGGCAGGGTGAGCAGGACGATGTGCAATAATCTGTTCAAGAAGTTTGCAGGGAACTCACCTTTCGAGGAGCTGACAAAGGTGAGGCTGCGCAAAGTCAGTGAATACCTGACGGACAGTTCGCTGTCCATGGGCGACATCGCTTTAGAGACGGGATTCTCATCAGCTAACTACATGACGGAACTCTTCAAGAGGGAGTACGGGATATCACCACGTGAATACAGGAATGGCTTGAAATGACATTTGTCATATCGAAATCGTGACTGCGCTCACTTGTGACGATCATCTCTAAAGATGATAATGAACCTGTAAAACAACGCAGGAGGCATTTGTTATGTCAGAGATTCTTAAGGTTGAGGGACTCGTAAAGAGGTATAAGGAACTGATCGCCCTGGATCATTTTTCCATGAGCGTTAATGAGGGAGAGATATTCGGACTCTTAGGTCCGAACGGATCAGGCAAGTCAACATGCATCAACTGCATTCTGTCGCTCCTGGAATACGACAAGGGAACGATCACCATCTTCGGTAAGGAGATGACTCCCAAGTCATATGACATCAAGGAGAAGTTCGGGATCGTTCCGCAGGAAGTGGCCGTGTACGATACGCTTACCGTATATGAGAATATTGATTTCTTCTGCGGCCTTTATGTCAAGGACAAGGCGACACGGGCTAAGTATGTTCAGGAAGCCATCGATTTTGTTGCTCTGAACGACTTTGTCAAGTTCCGTCCAAAGAAGCTGTCCGGTGGTCTGAAGAGAAGACTCAACATCGCTTGCGGCATAGCGCACAAGCCCAAACTGATCTTCTTCGATGAGCCGACCGTTGCAGTAGATCCTCAGAGCAGGAACAAGATCCTCGAAGGCATTGAGGAGCTCAGGAAGAACGGTGCGACGATCGTCTATACCTCACACTACATGGAAGAAGTGGAACAGCTCTGTGACCGCGTGCTCATCATCGACAAGGGAAATACGGTTGCGGAAGGCACGATCGACGAACTGAAGAACATGATCAAGAAGAGTGAGATCATAACTATCGAGACGGCAGGTCTTGATGACAAGACCATGGAGAAGATCAGGGAACTTACAAATGTCTACAGTGTGGGATACGATGGCCGGTTCCTCAAGGTTGAGGCAGGCTCCGGCAAGCATAACGTGATCGATATCGTGAACATCCTTCAGGAGGACGGATACAAGATGAAGAAGATCTTCTCCGAGCAGCCGACGCTTAACGACGTGTTCCTGGAGCTGACCGGAAAGACTTTGAGAGATGAATAAGGGATCGTTGGAGGCGCAAAAATGTTTAAGTATTATCTGAAGAGAGTGTTGAGGAATAAGATGTACCTCTTCTGGTGTTTTGCTTTTCCTCTCGTTATCATGGGATGCATGTACGCAGCTTTTGGCAATATATACGATGTGGAGAACAGTATCGATCCGATAAAGACAGTTCTCATTACTGAATCTGACGGTGGTTATGCGCACGGGTTTAAGACTCTTGTTGACAGATTTGCATCCGGTCCTGAGAAAACCTTCTTTGACATGGTACAGGCAAAGGGAAAGGAAGAGGCAATGGATATGCTTATGAAAGGCGACATAGAGATCCTTTTTGTTGCAGGTGATGAAGACATAAAGGTCTATCTGGCGCAGAATCATTCGACGGCTTCAGGTGTAGTTGCCAAGTCGGTTGCCGATATTTATAAGAGTAATTATAAGCTGATATCAGAAGCATATGAGACAGCTCCCGACAAGGTCGGTGAGATCGTAAAGGGACTGACGGAACAGTTCGAGTACACTAAGGTGGATTACGGTATTTTTGCTGATGATCCCAATCCTTACACATGGTATTTCTTCAGTACTCTTGTAATGGGTATCTTCTTCACGGCGATGAACGGAGTCAGCCTTGTATCAGACCTCAAGGCAGATGTGTCCAACGAGGCTGCAAGACTGTCACTGTCTCCCGGCAGTAAGTCAAAGATGATCTGGTCCGCATTTGTGGCCAGGCTCCTGCCGGCTATCGTGATATCTTCGCTCCATCTTGTATGCTTGAGGTTTATATTCAAAGTGCCGATGGGGAATAACCCGTTAAGGATCATACTGTTTGTCCTGACTGCTAATATCTTTGCGATCAGCTTCGGCGTCGTTTGCGGACTTATCTTCAAGGGAAATCTGGAATCAAGGGAGAACAAGACAACAGCCGTCCTCATGCTCTCGGTATTCATAAGCGGTGAGATGGTCATGCAGCTTCCCGGTATCATCGAAAGGTCATTTCCGATCCTCAACGATATCAACCCGGCAACAGTCATGAACATGGCTTTCTACAGGATGTCAATGTACAATGATCCGCTTGATTTCTATCTGAACATGGGCAAGCTCATCGCAGTGTCAGTGATCTTCCTGACAATTGGCGTAATCGTATTAAGGAGAGAAAGATATGCATCTGTATAAGAGTTTTTTCAGGTTGTTAAGACGTAATCCGATCGGCATCATCATCTATGCGGCGATCTTTGTGGCGATGATCGTGCTGCTCTTCGTTATCGCAAGGGTTGATTCTTCATCAAACTCCGAGTTCAAGAATTCGAATAGTATCAGCTACATTGATAATGATGATTCTGAACTCAGCAAAGGTCTTATCAGGTATCTGTCAATAAACAATGATGTGACAGACTACTCGGATAAGACGGAATCTGCGATCCTGGATCTTACCTTCTTCGGAATATCACAGTATCACATGACGATAGACAAAGGATTTGCTGAAGCAGTGATGAACGGTGATGACAGCAGGATATCTTACATTACGGACTTTGACATGTCCGGCGTTGTCTTCTCGATCAACGGTGATATCAACAACTTCATAAACACCTACAGGGAGTATAAGATCCTTGGAAAGACGGATGCTGAGGCAGCATCATCTGCTGTTGAACTCCTCTCTGATCAAACGCCCGTGAATGTTGTTACAGACGACACAAAGGCGAAGGCTACGGGAGATGAACTCGTCGTATCACAGATCAATCAGTTCTTCTGCTACCTCGCTTTCGGATTCCTGGCTCTGGGTGTAGGGCATACGATAATCGCAAACAATGAGGTAAAAGTAGTCAAGAGGATCGATTCTTCCCCTGTGCCGCGCAAGAAGATTAGTATTGCGAATACAGCAGGTCTTGTTACTTCCGGTGTCGTCATTTGGCTCGTTTTTGTGATCATCAATGTTCTGTTTGGATCCGGGACACAGATCTTCCGTGAATACTGGTGGGTTATCCTGATCAATTCGTTCCTGACGATGCTGGTCTGCTGTGCGCTGACTTCTGTTGTGACATCATTCAACATCAGCAATAACTCTCTGTCGATGATAACGAATATAATCAGCCTGTCGATGTCGTTTGTGTGCGGTGTGTTCGTTCCGCAGTGGCTGCTTGGGGATGGGGTCCTCTCAATTGCAAAGTTCCTTCCGTTCTACTGGTCGGTGTATGCGAACAACATGACCTTCGCATCGAGTAATGTGAAATTTGACATGCAGCAGCTGATCGTTTGCTTCGGCATGGAACTCCTTTTTGCAGCTGTCTTCGCACTCGCAGCTGTGTTCATCAGGAGCACCCGGGTGAGCAGCAAGGTGTGATATACTTAATCACATGCGATGGAGTTTTGCGGATAAGTTGATCATCTTTATGCTTTGCGTTCTGCAGAGTTTTCTGGTAACGGAGTGGCTTACAGCCGGTCTGTATGTATCATGGGTCTTATCCGCACTCATTATCCTCCTTCTGACGGAGATCAAGAGCAATGCTTTATGGGCGTATATGGCGGCAATAACCGTGGTTTGTGCCGCCATCTTCCTTCCTGTGGTTGCCCTTGCTTTTCCTGTTGCCGTCTATGCCCTGGCATATCCGCGTCCCGGCAGGAAAAAGGTGCCTGATATGACATTCAGGATCGTTATCTGTGCAGGCATGATGCTTGAAGTCTACCTGCTCCTGCAAAGCATCGTATCCCTTGCGGCAACGGCAGCGATATCTGCGGTTGCCGTCTATCTGGCGGTCAGGACTTCAACAGCCGAGAGGAATGAAAGGCTGCTCCGCAGCAAATATGATGATGCAAGGCTGGATTCATATAATGCGAGAAGGTTGGGGGAAGAGATAATCAAGAATGCGGATAATGAAGTTTATACGGCAAGGCTCAAGGAGCGCAACAGGATCGCTCGTGAGATCCATGATAATGTCGGTCACATGATCACCCGTGTGATCGTTCAGATGCAGGCTATCAGGATAATCAACAAGGATGAGAAAGTTGCCAGGCAGCTTGATTCCGTCAGCGAGACTCTGGATCTGGCAATGACCGGCATACGCAAGAGCGTCCATGAACTTCATGATGATTCGATAGACGTATCCATCGCGATAGGTGACATTATCAAGACTCTTCCGGGATCGTTTGACGTTGAGGTCAATACTTCGATCGATTCTCCTGCCGATAATGATACAAAGAACACTATTTTGGGTATAATCAAGGAAGCTGTTACGAACATATCGAAATACAGTAAAGGGGACAAGGTGCGTATCGAGGTGATCGAGAACAACACTTTCTGGCGTATCAGGGTGTGGGATAACGGCATCAATCCCGAGAGTGACATGGTCCTTAACAGTAATTATCTGCCTTCCGAGGGCATCGGATTGAAGAATATCGCTTCAAGGGCATCTTCACTTGGGGGAAGGGCTTCGGTAAGGAGCGGCAAGGACGGATTTGATCTTATCGCTACTTTGCCTAAGAAAGGAGATAACGGATGATCAGAGTTTTGATCGTTGATGACGATCCGCTAGTGTCGGAATCGCTTAAGATAATCCTCGAATCGGAAGGGGACATTGAAGTCTCCGCTGCTCTCACATCGGGCATGAAGGCGGTGGAAGCAGTCTCTTCTGACAGGCCTGATGTCATAGTAATGGACATCAGAATGGACGGCATGACAGGGCTTGAGGCAGCTGAGAAGATGTTGTCCTCGGACAAAGATCTTAAGATAATCTTTCTGACTACATTTCTCGATGATGAATATATCAACAAGGCTCTTAAGATCGGTGCATGCGGCTATATAATCAAGCAGGATGCGGCAGCTCTTGCAAACAGTGTCAGAGCCGTTATGAACGGACAGAGGGTATTCGGCGGGAAGATCGTAGACAGACTGCCGGATCTTCTGAACCGCAAGGAGAAGTTCGATTATGAGGAGTTCGGTATAACTGATAAGGAGAGGACCCTTATCGAATTCGTCGCTGATGGCTTGTCGAATAAGGAAATTGCGGATAAAATGTATCTTAGTGAAGGGACTGTCCGTAATCTGATGAGTTCAGTACTGGACAAGCTTGAACTTCGTGACAGAACGCAGTTGGCGTGCTTTTATTATCAGAAGATCAGGCCATAAGGGAAGGAGTATGTGATGGAAGGTTTATTTTTTTTATGTCTCATACTTGCATTTATTGCATACGGGATCACATCGATAGTTCTCTTTATAGTTGACTGTGTCAAGGCGAAGAGGCAGCAGCGCAAGGTTAAGACAGGAATAAAGGTGATGTTTATCACAGGCATCATCTCGATCGTTAACGTAATAGCCTTTTTTGTGTTCCTGATGATATTGTCCATGGCCGTTGCCTACCATATGTGATGAGTTATGAGTGACAAGGTATTTATCAGACTGCTCATTATAATTGCTCTTATCGGTGTGCTCGCCACTTGTGCACATATGTATTACATCATCACGAGTTATCCTCATTCATCGATCATCTACCTGATCTCAAAGGAGATCTGGTAATGAAGAGAGTTTGTGTTCTGGCGTTAGTCGCCCTGTTTTTTGTTGCGGTCAATCTTGGACTGTATTTCTTTATAACCAGGCGTCTGGGTAATAACTTCAGCGGCGTGTCCCAGGCTAAGATGATAGATGTAGCCAGGTACCTGCCTTTCGAAGAGGGGTCAGAATTAGCACGGACAGGATCGTCATTGAAGTTTGACAAGGACGATGACCTCCCGGTCTTGGACGGCGCTGCGGCACTCGTTCCGATATACGCCTCTGTCATCGACCAGTGCTATCCTGAAGGCTGCGTGACTTATGAGGGCGGCGTGTTCTCTGATGATAATTACTATGGTGAGAATTTTGCCGCTGACAGTGCGATGAAGTATCAGAATACCATAAGAGGCTTTGATTCTCTTGTTGACGGCGGTGTCGACCTGTTCTTTACGGCTCATCCGTCACAGGCGCAAATGGATTCCGCTGCTCAGAAGGGCGTGGAACTCGAGATAGTACCGGTCGGCAAGGAGGCATTTGTGTTCTTTGTTAATTCGCACAATCCGGTCAAAGGGCTGACCGTCGACCAGATAAGGGGCATCTACAGGGGGCAGATCACGAACTGGAAAGAAGTTGGAGGGATCGATTCGCTTATCTATCCCATTACAAGGATCAAGGACTCGGGAAGCCAGACAATGATGGAAGCATTCATGAAGAATGACATGATCGAGCAAAAACCATACTTCTCGATATTCGGCAAATCCATCGGATATTCGTTCAGATACTATCTTAACGGCATGGTAGGGGACGATGGGGTCAGGATGCTGGAGGTGAACGGAGTATATCCCGACGCGGATAATATCCGTAACGGCACATATCCCATAACTGCCGATTTCTACGTTGTCTACCGCAAAGATAATGCGAACCCGAACATAAAGAGACTTGTGGACTGGCTGTTGTCTGACGAGGGCCAGAGGCTGATCGAAGCAACAGGGTATGTAGGAGTATCCTGATTGACAAAACCCCGTCTATTTCTTATAATTCTCTTTGCTACGCGGCTGTGGCGGAATGGCAGACGCAGCAGACTCAAAATCTGCCGACCTAAAATCGTGTGGGTTCAAGTCCCACCAGCCGCACCAAGAACAATTAAGTTACCCCCATAAGTTGGACTGTGATGTTACAATTTACGGGGGTACTTTTATGCTTGTTACAAAAGATATTAAGCTAAAGATTGTGAAAATGCACCTTGAAGAAGGTGTGACATTGAGAGAACTGTCGGAACAATTTCATATACATCCGTCTAAATCAAGTACTAGGTGGATCTGTATAGGATACGTGTCTTGACATAATTCTGAATAGTCACTATTATTTTTAAAGTTTGCTGGAGTTGTTTATAGAGATGTTAAGAATTGCCATTTGCGATGATGAGAAAGAATATATTGATATAGAACATCGCTATGTCGATGAATATCTGTCGAATATAGGCATCGAACATGAGATATGCTGTTTTTTATCCGGTATATCATTCCTTCGAAGCATTGATAAGAACAAGCCTTATGATCTTGCGTTGCTTGATGTTGAGATGAAGGCAGATAACGGAATGGATATTGCAAAGCAGTTATCTGATATCAGTCCAAATACTAAAGTTGCTTTCGTTTCAGCTCATGCTGATTATGCAACTATGGGGTATCGTGTTAATGCTGTAAGGTATATTCTTAAATCTTCTTCCCTTGAGATCTATATCAGCGAATGCCTTGATCATGTAATAGGATCGCGTGGATATGACAACCGATGCGTAACTATGGATTTCACATCCGGAACAAGGACGGTTAATGTTGCGGATATCCTATACTTGGATTCAAGCAAGAATTATGTGAGATTTGTTCTTGCTGACAAAAATGATAAGAACGTTTACAAAGTAAGAGGATCGCTGAAGGATATTACAGAAAAGATGCAGGATTACGGATTTGTCTCTGTTAGCTTTCAAAGAAGCGTCAACATAAGTCACGTTATATCTGTAGAGAGATACGAAGCTGTTATCGATAATGGGGAGAAGATCAGCATATCTCAGTTGAAGTATTTGGATGTGAGAAAAGCATATCTGCTATATAAAGGGCGTAAATTATGATGAGTCAAGTTTTGACGATAATTAATGTAGTAAACACGGTAGTGCTTAGTCTTATTTTTGTAAGATGTATCTTCTGTAAGGTTAAGATCACAACCATGAATTTCCTGTTCTCTTGTTGTGTTTGCGTATTACTCTCCATCATAACTCTTGTTGCTGATGACAAGATCTATATTAAGCTTCCTCTTAACTACATAGTTTTTGTGTTGTTTTACTATCTGGGTTTCAAGATCCCTCTCAAGCGGAGCTTGATAATAAATGCTCTATACTTTGCAATGAATGCATCTCTTGAACTAGTGGGATTGATAGTGCTGCAGCAATTTACAAATCTTGTGGAATACAGCAATATTGTTAATTCAAACGGTTCGTTTTTGGCAGAACTGATCTGTCAGTTGGTATTCTTGATCTTTACCATAATTATTGGTGCTTTCAGAAAGCAAAACGATGATTCTCGATCTGGTGTCAAAGGATGGGTAGTTTTTCTGTTTTTCCCCGTCTTAACCGTGGTTATAGCATTTATGATGATCTACGGAGTGTCAGTAGATCTGTTGAATACGCTGTTTAACAGATTGATAATCCTGTCTATAGCTATGTTTATCCTTAATGTGTTGCTCTTCTTTTTGTTGGACAATATGATCGAACGTGAGCGAGACATGCATGACAAACAACTCCTTATCGAGCAGGCCGCACATATTAATAGAATGTATCAGTCTCTCACGGCTGAACGAGAAAAACAGAAAGCCCAGGTCCACGATAATCTGAATCATCTGAACGTAATCCTTAATCTGGCACAGGAGGGAAACAAAGAAAAAGAAATTGAATACCTGAATGGACTTATCGGAAAAGAAACTAATATAATCGATATTATTGATACCGGGAATCCTATCATTAATGCTGTATTAAATATCAAGTATAAAGAAGCTCAAGATAAAGGAGTGGTATTTCCGATAGTTGCTGACAATCTGACTGGTCTTCCGGTAAAGGATAGCGATCTCGTTATCATTTTGAGCAATATTATTGATAATGCTTTTGAGGCAGTGGATCCGCTTGAGAATAAGAAGGTAATTTTAAAGATCGTAAGATCCGAAGACTCGCTTTTAATAGATTCTTCAAATCCGTATTTAGGCGATTTGAATATTGAAAAGAAGCATTTTACAACAAAAAGTGACAAAAACAACCACGGATTTGGTTTGGAGAATATTCGTCATGCCGTTGAAGAGAACAAAGGAGAATGCTACGTTGATAATCGTGATAACGAGTTTCATATAACGATATGTATACCATTATAACGGTAAAATTCTAGACTATCCCACAATTTCTTTAGACTATCCCACAATTGTCCCTGAGCTATTGAAACGAGTTCTCCAATAGCTATAATGCCATTTAAGGGGGGAGATATAGATGGAACAGTTATCTATATGCATTGTGAATCGAATGGCGTCAAGAGGGGTAATCTTAGAGGAAGATAAACAATTTTACTGTTATTCTGTTCAGACCTTGCTTGAGAAAGCAATATGTTTATCTTTAATCTTTGTTTTATCGCTGTATTTTCACATAGTATTTCAAGTAGCTACATTTCTAGTTATTTTTACTACCATTAGAAGATTCTCTGATGGATATCATTGCGAGACAGCATATGGATGTCTGTTTGCATCAGTGTTACTCTGTCTTTCTACACCACAATTTGTTGATCTGATTGATGATAATTGTGCAATCCGGCTAGCTGGAGTGGCTGTGGCAGTGATTGTTTTGTGCATAATAGCGAACAGTGACAATCCCAATCTGAATCTGACAAGAGAGGAATTGTACCACCTTAAAAGAAAATCACGTATTACAGTTTCTGTAATTGGCGGAATTGTAGTGCTCACTATCCTGTTCTTTCCACATAATGAATATGTATCATATATGGCTTTAGGCATTATCTACAATGCGATAAGTCTTTTGATAGCGACAATGATAGAAGGGAGGGAGCGTGACGATGATCAAATCAGCGATTGAAAGTGCTGTTCTCAAGGGAATCGAGAGAATCTGTCGTAAAGAGGCAGAAAGTTGTAGTATCTATCCTGATCCACCAATACCTAACTGTCCGATCATACTACATCAGCCGAAGAGACCGAAGAAGTCATAAAAGTATAATAATGGGAGGGATCATCATGAAACGAAGAAAGAGAATAATTGGTGTATTATTAGCTGCAACAATCGTATCAAGTATGGCGATCAGTGTCAGTGCAACAAAAACTATAGACTATTGGGACATCTATTATATCTACGGCGCACCATCCAGTATAAGTAATCAATACTCCAATGTGTCTCTGGATTATAACTCTGGCGGATATTATGCAAAAGCCACTTCTTGGAGTAATAACAACTCAAACGGAACATATGTTAAGATCACTTCTGATTGTTCAATGACTATGCCGAGCAGATCTCTGACCAAGAAGGGATCATGTTCTCCATGGACGATGGGAGGAGTCTACCCTGGCGGAAGGATTAAGTTCAAACTGACAGCAAAGAATTCAACATTCTGTGATGCCAACGGGTATATTGAATACGATTGATAGACTATGAAACGAAGACTATCGTTACTAATGATGCTTATCATAATGGCAATGGTTATCACATCGTGCCATTCTGATATTAATGAAGCTTTGTCAGGTGGAAAATACACTGATCCGGAACTATCCCAAATCGATGGTTCCGAACCAGTTATTGCTAATCCTGAGGATAACGATCTGCTGTCTGACAGAATGCCTATAAGCAAAGTCAGAGAGAATTATTCATCAGATCAGGATATACTCAGACAGAAGAGTTATACAAACATAAGATTTGACAATTGTTCATTCAAAGATCTACCTGTATTTGACAGCGTGGATGTGCTTATGCAGGGAAGAGTGTCAATTACAGCAGAAGAAAGCCTGGGATATGTCAAAGAATGGCTTGAAATGAATGACCTGACCGTCGATTTGGATAAGGAACTCCGTGCTGCACTAAGCGACGAATATCCCCGGGACGAGAGCAAGGAGTTCCCTTATTCCTATACTGCTGTTATGGATCATTATCCCAATTTCAGTAATGGAAACGGATTCTTCATATCATGTAAAGACTGTCATATTCAGATGATGACGAAGTTGATATATTCGGCCAGTAATGGAGTTATAAACAAATATGCTTTTTCTGACTCAAGCAGGTCGGATTTCGACGCAATGGGAGTGCATTTCGATTTTGATAACATCATAGCTGAAGGTTTTGTGTCTGAACACGGTTCGGATACATATACACTTTTAGACGGTACTATGAGGCTGGATCAGATCGCAGACAATCTGATTGAAGAAATAACAAAGACAGAAAGCATTGTTGGTATCGACGATAAACTGTCGTATGATACCGAGAGATTCTATGTTTGCAAGACTGGCGATGTCGATCAGGTTTGCCTTACACTGAGAAGAGTGTATAACGGAATTCCCTTCGCCTATTCCTATGACGATGAACATATTACAGATGGGGGAGACCAGAGAGGATATTCCGAATATGCCGATGGGGGACACATGTACACAATAGATGGCCATTTGGATGCCTTTGTTGCACACGGATTCCCTCAATCTTATGAATCAAAGTACGGTCAGCAGACCGATATTATCTCCGTGGCAAGAGCAGGAGACATATTATCAGAATATCTGTCTGATAAGGTAGATCTTGATATCCGTGATTCTGAAATCCTGTATTTTCCACTCAAGAAACGTGATATCAACGGTTTTGAGACGGATCAGACTATTATCCACCCGTGCTGGATGTTTGATGGCAATAATGCTTCTGACGGCAAGAATATGCGTTGCTTCGTTGATTGCCTTACTGGAGAAGTATTCTACTATGTATATATGAATGTCGAACCGGAATAAGAGATAGCTTCAATTAACTGCAATAAAGAACCAAGAACAATGATTAGAAACATATACATTGAATTAAGAAAAAACCTTTATATCCCTATCTACTTGATATCAAGTATATTAGTAGCTGTTGTATGCTTGTTATCAACAGGGTATGAGAGTTTTAACGGAACAAAATATACTGTCGCAGAGATGGTTCTCTTTGCCGACAGGGCACTCTTACAGTCTAAAGAAGAGCTTGACAGGTACAGTATCTGGTATTACGGGCTCTCCAATTACGGAACTCTCCTGTTTCCTCTTCTTATAGGTCTGGGATTTATGTATATGATCTCAACGGAGCGGAAGAACGGCACTAACAGGTTTATTCTCATCAGAAGCAATGTATTCAGGTATTGCATCTCAAAAACCTTGTCAGCAGTGCTGTCATCGGGGATTATACTTCTGACGGGATATCTGTTGTACGGGATTATCGTCTTCTGTAAATTTCCTGCACCTGTCGATTTTGCTGAGACTTATGAAATGAGTGAATCATTTGCCGTATTTACAAGGTGTCTGAGAGTATTCGGATATGGAGCATATCTTGCTGTCATACCAGTATCTGTATCCGTGATTTTCAATGATAAGTATGTACTAATGTGTCTGCCGTTGATAATCAAATATATCCTGGATCAATTATCCCTTAAGATCATGATGACAATGTCAGAAGGAGGGGGAATGAAGATCGCTTCGATCATTAATTCACTCTCCATGGAACGTATAGTTACAGAGCGTGACGGCTTCTCTATTACAAATATGGTGTTTTATATAGGCGTCATTGCAGTATTAACGTTCATCATGGAGATCATAGTAAAAGGACGTGACGGATATGGGCTTGATTAGGATGGCATTGGCGGAATTATCCGGACTACTAAGGAGCACAAAAGTGCTTATCCTTTGCCTGTTCCTGATCTTTGTAAACATCCAGGTTATTGATCCGTTACATGGTGTATCACGGGACATGAACGGAAATCTGTCTATATTGGAGCCGTTTATAGCTATATCCAATTCAGGAATAATCCTTCTTGTGCTTCCGTTATTGTATATAGTTATGATGGCTGATTATCCTCGTGAGGGTGGCGTTCAATATTTTGTCAGGGTAAGGAGCAGTCTGAGGGCGTGGATAACAGAACAGATATTATTCAGTTTCTTTGCTTCGGTTATAGTTGTAACTGTTGTTGTATTGGGATCGATGCTCTTATCAGCCGGGTTTGTTGACCTCTCCCCAAGATACAGTGATGCCCTTATGAGATATTCCGAAGTGTTCCCGGAGAAAGCAGGCGGATACATAGACAGTCTGTTCCCGGCACAGTTCTATAACCAGACAACTGCTGTCGGTTCGTTCTTATACTCTGTGTCGGTCTGGATATTGTTCTACAATATGCTGAGCCTGATCAATATTACCATGTCATTCTATTTGCATAAGATCGCAGGGATCATTATCAACTGTGTGCTTGTAATTGCAGGTGCCATATCGTCCAATATTCAGTGGATATTCCCGTTGCCGCATGTTGTCCTTTATATGCATTATGAGGAATATGCTGCAATACCGAAGATATCACCGGCATGGTCTTATCTGTACTTTATATCATTCAATGTGATCCTGATAATTATATGTTTAGCTTTTGCAAAGAAAGGGAAGAAGATATGATCAACGTTGAACACCTCGGTCTTACAATAAAGAAGAAGCAGATATTAAATGATATCAACCTCACTTTCAAAGAGGGGAATATATATGGTCTTGTAGGGAACAATGGCTGTGGTAAGACCATGTTGATGAAGAGTATATCAGGTTTTGTAAAGCCTACCTCGGGCCGTGTTTTGTGTAACGGCAAAGAAGTCGGGAAAGACATCGACTATCTGGCGGATACAGGGATAATTATAGAGACGCCGCAATTTATAAGTTACTATTCAGGTTATAAGAACTTGTATCTTCTCTCCAAAGTGCGAAATAAGATTGGGAAGGATAGGGTTAGAGAATCATTACAACTCTGCGGACTTGATCCTGATCTGAGACTGCCTGTGCGTAAATATAGTCTTGGAATGAGGCAGAGACTGGGAATAGCACAGGCGATCATGGAAGATCAGAAGATACTGATACTTGATGAGCCGATGAACGGACTTGACATAGATGGTATCAGTGAGATGAGAGATTTACTTTTGAAGCTTAAGGATGAAGGTCGTCTGATCATATTAGCGAGCCACAATTCTGAGGATATAAGGATACTTTGCGATGTGATCATCAAGATGGATAAGGGGAGAGTGATAGGTTTGAAAGATGAGACTTGAGAATAGGTTGTTTTATCTTCAACTACATGGATACAGAGAAATAAGTGTTATACTTACACCTAAACAGAATAGCGTGGTATTTTGGAAGATGGATAATGGACAATTGTTTAGCAAAGAATAATGATGTCAGAGATGCTAAAACGATCGAGATTACGATGAGGATATTGTGATGAAAAGAATGACGATAGATAAAATGGACAAGCTGATTATAGCAATCTGTTATGATTTTGATAAAACATTATCTCCCAATGATATGCAGGCACAGGGATATATTCAGTCTGTAAACTATGATGTTCAGACTTTTTGGAAGGAGTCGAACGAATTAGCAAAGCAAAACGATATGGATCAAAACCTTGCATATATGTTTAAGATGAGAGAGGAAGCAAAGGGGAATCTGGTATTAAATCGTAAGGCATTAGAGAAATATGGTTCTGAGGTTGAGCTATTTCCGGGAGTCGAGTCGTGGTTTAACAGAATCAATACATATGCTCAGGAACGGGGCATTATTGTAGAGCATTATATTATTTCGTCAGGTTTGAAGGAAATGATTGAGGGAACATCTGTTGCACAGTCTGGTGTGTTCAAGAAGATATATGCCAGCTCATACTTCTATAATGATAGAGGGTTAGCACAATGGCCAGCTCAGGTTGTGAATTATACTGGAAAGACTCAGTATCTATTCCGAATATCCAAGGGCATATTAGATGTAAATGACACAGGTGTGAATGAATATTTTGAACCGGAAGAATTGAGAATACCATTTCGCAACATAATATACATTGGTGACAGTGACACAGATATCCCGTGTATGAAAGTTGTTACATCAAAGGGCGGACATGCAATTGGTGTTTATGATTGCAATAGTAAAGACAAGTCAAAGGTCCAGAAGATGATCCACGACAAACGTATCAGTTATTATGCCGTTGCCGATTATAGTGAGGGTGAAGAACTGGATGAGATAGTTAAGGCAATTATTGACCGGACTGCTCAGAATGAGAAACTCGAGCAGATGAGAGCTAAGTATAAGCGTGAAACTACAGAAGCATACGACGGCAAGACGATTGAGGAACAGAGAAAACATAATCTTATTCTTGAACTTGAGGCAAGTGGCAGTTTTACCAGCACGCACGCAATTGTAAGAAAGCTATGCTCTGTGGACTGGAAAACTGACGAGCGGGAACAGTTGTATAAGATTGCACGGAACAATACACAAATTTGGTGGATTATTACAGATAATGACATCACGGCGTTCTACAAAAAGCTGCTGACGAAGGAGAAGAAGTTGAGTAAGGCGGCTGAAGAGGTTAAAAAAGCGATTGAGGGACAGGATTAAAATTAAGTGAGTAGCAGGAGATATTACATGAATTATAGTAAAATACAATATTTGGACGGATTTATAAATTTGAATGCACGAGTATGTTATAAAAGGAGACGAGTATGAAAGATACAATTCTTAATTCGCTGGTTTTATCAATAACTGATGATGAAACAGATCATTTTGCTCAGGTTAGTGATATTGCATTATCATTGCTTACAAATGAGTATTTACCACAACTAAACATTCCGTTTGTATCTACAGTAGTATCTGCTTATAAGATTGGTACCACCATTTTTGAGCGGCATCATATCAAAAATCTGTGTTTATTTATTGAGAGGATTAACAAAAGAATTGTTAATGAGAGTGAAAGAGAGGAATACATAAACAAACTAAATAGTAAGAGTGAGTCTGAACGAGACAAAGAGTTAGAATTAGTAATTCTCATTACTTCGAAATATATTAATGAGGAAAAACCTCAGATGTTGGCAGATCTCTATATTGCGTATATTAATCAAAACATTAGTTGGGATGAATTTGCTTCATATTCTGAAGTTCTTGATAGATTTCTCCCGGGAGATATCGAAACTCTGTTTGCAGGCAATCAAACATGTGTTAGTGACCAAACAGTATCTGATTCATTATTGCGATTGGTAGCAATCGGCTTGTTTGTAGCTCAATCCAAGGATACTGATTCAGAAAGCCAGATAGGAGTTCTGCAGATTCCAGCTAATAGTGAGAAAGACTATGTTTTGACTGGTTTTGGACAGAAACTGATTAGTTGCATTAAACCAGAGTAAAGTGGCGCAACTGAAATAGCAATTTATGCCGATTAATATGCGCTGATGACTTACGACTAGGTTATTAAGTCGTGGGCGAAATCGTAAGCTTTCGTTTTTAGTTTAAATTACATAGATTTGGCAAGAACTAGTACAGGAGGTGTTGGATGCCTGTTTGCATCAGTGTTACTCTGTCTTTCTACACCACAATTTGTTGAACTGATTGATGATAATTGTGCAACCCGACTATGTGGGGTGGTTGCGGCAATGATTGTTTTGTGCATAATAGCGAACTGCGACAACCCCGATCTGAATCTGACAAGAGAGGAATTGTACCATCTTAAAAGAAGATCACGTATTACTGTTTTAATTATTGGCGGAATCGTAGTGATCACTATCCTGTTCTTTCCACAAAATGAATATGTATCATATATGGCTTTAGGCATTATCTACAATGCGATAAGTCTTTTGATAGCGACAATGATAGAAGTGAGGGAGCGTGACGATGATCAAATCAGCGATTGAAAGTGTTGTTCTCAAGGGAATCGAGAGAATCTGTCGTAAAGAGGCAGAAAGTTGTAGTATCTATCCTGATCCACCAATACCTAATTGTCCGATCATACTACATCAGCCAAAGAGACCGAAGAAATCAAACAATAAATAAATCATCCGTGAAATCTTGGCGGACGCACGGATGACTTTAATGGAGGTGGTGATGCTTATGAGAGTATAGGTATATCACTTTATCATTAGCTCCTCCATTTGGAGTGTAGCATGATTTTGAACTGCGAGCAATAGTACTTCGAGAATGATGCTTGCAGAAGATACATTTTCGACATATTTCAGAGTTATAATCGAAGATAAACTAAGATTATCAGTTTGGAGGTAAAACATGAAAAAGAAAGTAAAAAGCGTGGTTGCTGCTGTTATGACTATTTCTTGTTTAGCAGGTTTGACAATTGGTGTAAGTGCCTCATCGAAGACGGATACTTACTACTTTGCATCTGGTGGCGCGACGGGCTATGGAACTGTTAATTTTAAACCGACGCACTCTTATGTCAATGCATCTGTTACTGATATTACACTGTCCGGTTATCCCCATAATGTTTGGCCTGTTGGAATGACAGTGAGCACTGCTTTGTATGATACTAGTCATCATAGAAAATCTGACTATGCTTTGTGTACTGTCAGAAACCAAGTTAATTCAGTTCATGTAACGGGATCACAGAATGTTAATTATAAGATGGGTGCTCAAAATGATTTTGGGACAGGTGGACATGTCTCCACAACTTGGGCACAGTAAAATGAAAGCCATTCCTCGAGCATATTTTATATGTGCTCGAGGAATACTTTTTTTGTTGATCAGGGGGTAATTTTATGATAAAAGGGAAACAATCGGTTGCAGCAATGCTAAGCTTAGCCTTTATCCTATCTTCGTGTAAGACAGCGGATGGAACAGACAAATCCACACAGAATACCCACCTATCACCCGAGACTAATTTTACAGAGGAGATAGTTAAATCTGAGAGTTCGAGTGACACTCTTGCTTCTGATAATAACGATAATGATGATAATAATTTGGATTATGTCAATTCCGTAGTATATAAAGATCCGGCATTTTATAAGGAAGAGAATGGGGAGAAGTATATAAGACTCTCGATAAGTTATCAAGAAGAGTTTAGCTGTTACACGTTGAGTGATGAAGAAGTAAGAAATCTTAAAAAGGGTGATGAACTGAAGATTGATAATGTATTGACTGTAACTGTAGCGGCAATAATGGAATTTCCTAATTGGGAAGATCCAAGTGCCCCTTCTGAAGGTTTGTTGATGGGCACCGGTAAGGTAAGCAGGGCCAAAGGTCTTATTGCACTTAACAATACTTATTATCTGGTTCACCCGAAGATGGAAATCAAGGTTGATGGTACTGTATGGCATGAATGTAATGCTGACCCCGAGCTTTGGCTTTTATGCAAATCCAAGTACAACAGATTTAATGCTGCTTCCGGATTTGGCGAAGCGGTAAGGATCCATACTGAGAGATGGGTTCCGGTCAGCAATACTTGTACTTTCCAAATATGCAAGCTGACTAAAAATGGAGATTATGATGTCATCTGCGAAGGGGAATATAAAGATCTGTGTGAGTCTTTGGATAAGTGCTTGCCGGAGTCGAGAGAAACCTGTGATGCAGTGATTACAATGGATGAATCAGATGCAATTAACGATTTTTTGATAATAACCGGACTTGCATAAAGTGTATTTAATATATGCACATAATCTTTAGAGGAGAATTAGAGATGATTGGCAGATCAATAACAAGAGTAATGCTCCTATTTAGTATAGTGGCTTTATTATATCTTGGAGGGTGTAAACAAAACGGTGATGAGATACGCGATAATTCAATTGGAAACCCAGATGCAGAGACACTTGGTTTCCGTTCAGTTAATGCGACTATTGATTGTGGTGAAGGAACAGGTGACGGGTACATATCGAACGTCTTCAAGCTGGGAGATAACTGCTGTGTAATATCTGAACCAAACAGTGATGGGAGTGTCGTGTATCCTAAATTGATCAGCATAATAGATTCCTCTACAGGGAATATAATATCTTCTTGTCACGCTGACATAAATGGTCATATATATTCTGCATGTGAGGTAACTGATGATATTTTTGCTTGTGCTTTATCTGATAGCTTCTGTCTTGTCGATTCTAAGACAGGAGAAGTTCTGTTAGAAGGTAATCCCGGCAGTAATGTTGAAGACTGGCCGGCTGTATCTAAATGTGACGATGGATTCGTATATGCAGATTCTGAAGTGGTAGAAAAGATAGATATATCCGGCAATATAATTGAGACAATAAAGATTAATGAACCTGAGATGATATGTCCTCATAAGAATAATTCATATTTCCTACAAAATGGGAAGGAATACCTTGGAGTTACAAACGATGATGAGGACACAGAGATATATTACGAATTGGATTTTGAGAATAATACCTATAAGGAAGCGGTAAGAGGAAGAGATTTATTTGAAACAAGGCAACCAGAATACACCGGTAATTACACATATGATTATTACGAAGGCAACTATTGTGAAATAGACGTAGAGAATAAGCAGGTTGTTCCATTGGGATTTGCAAAGAATTTCCTGCTTAGACCATCGCTAGGTTCAGAGCAGAATACTGTTTTCCTGAACAAGAATTGCTTTGTCAAGACATACTGGTATGCGAACGGCGTATGGGATATTACGATCATAAAGTCAGATCCTGATATGGATCTTGCATCCCGCAAATTGATCAAGGTCAAAGGAGACTATGCTCCTGATGATAAGAATCTTGCTTTGGCGGCATATCTGTATAATTCTTCTCAAAACGAATACTATGTCACTGTCGAAGGATGGGGAAAAGACTATTACTGGGATTCCATGAAGGACGGAGAAGCGCGTAATCTCAGACTTCTTAATGAATTTCAGAATGGCGATTGTCCGGATATCATATACGGATACACTCTTGATTATGATTATCTTGGCAAAGCCGGTGTGGTAATGGATGTGATGCCTTATATTTCTAAGAGCGATATTATATCTGACAAAAAAATAAGGAAAAACGTTTTCGATGCTATGACCAAAGATGGACATTGCTATAAGCTGTTCAACGGATTTGAGATGGATGGTTATTTCTGCAGTCCCGAACTTGCTTCCGGGAAAGTTGAAGATATAAGCATATATGAACAAGATGATCTGTCCGAACGCCTTAAGGGAAAATATGGAGCAAATGATATTCTGTCCTCGATCTTGGATTATCCCATAAGATCATTTGGAGCGAATGAGAGATTTACTGACAATAGTGAGATATCCCGAGCCCTTAATATTGCAATCAAAAACGGAGTTGACCCTTCGGAAACAACAGCTACGATCAGTTCCGGAGACATTTTTATGGATCAGATTGGCACTATTCCCGCTTTTGTTAATAAAGCGGCGGAATATGGCGATTCTCTTGCATACATTGGGTATCCGTCAATAGGAGGATCGGCACACATTATGAATACGACAGGATTATTGGCTGTATCCGAGGGGAGCCAATATCCGGAAGAGTGTTTCAAATTTATTGAGTTCATGTATTCAGCAGAAGTGCAGGAATCCGTTGTTTCTGGTCGTTTCCTTCCGGTTACAAACGAAGCGTTTGATAGTTACGTGAACTATATGTGTAATCCTGATACTATTCCTGCAGAGAATCCAATACTGAAGATACTGGCAATGGATCTTTATATTGTGACTGATGGTAATAGAGCTGAGTACCGAAAGATATCTTCTAAAGCATTACAGTCATTTATCAGTGCAGTCGACTCGGCAGATTCTGTAAAGACGCTTGATTTTGGAGTATATAACATTCTGACAGAAGAATTGGAATCATACTACTCTCAAGGGAAGCCTGTCGATGAGATAGCAGAATCGCTCAGCAAAAGATTGCGTCTGTATATGGAGGAGAACTATATAGTGTGATAAATGAGTGAGGGAAAATGCGTTACCTGAAGCAGCTTCGCATCCAAAACAGACTAACACAGAAGGAACTGGCCGCTAAGCTGTATATAACGAGAACTACTGTGTCTAAATGGGAGTATGGAACGGCTTATCCTACAATTGAACAACTGTTGGATTTGTCAACAGTACTCAATGTCGATGTTGATAAGCTGGCGAAAGAAATCTATGGCTTCTGAGAGACTGCTTGTATTCCTTAGTTGATCGGCAGATAATCTGATAAGGTTTCACATATAGTGGACGGGAAAATTCACCAGAATTCAGACAGTAAGCAGGCAGGGATGAATGTGATGCCTATGAGAGAATAGTTTTTCAGTTCATAAGCTCCCCAAAGCGGAGTGTAGCATGATCTTGAACTGCAAGTAAAAACACATCGAGACTAATGCTGCAAAAGTGACATATTTGACACATTTGCAACATTGTAATTCAAGTTAAACAAAGAAGGTTTGTGTGGAGGTAAAAAATGAATAAGAAAGCTAAAAGCACAATCGCTGTTGTTATGACATGACCATGTGCGGTCTTGATCCGGAGAACAGGCTGCCCGTGCGCAAATACAGTTTAGGTATGAGACAAAGGCTCGGACTAGCACAGGCGATGATGGAGAATCCGGCAGTTCTGATCTTAGACGAGCCGATGAACGGACTTGATATAAACGGAATCAGAGAGATAAGAGAGTTGCTTTTAAAACTCAAAGATGAGGGAAGACTGATCATACTGGCAAGTCACAACGCAGATGACATAAGGATACTTTGTGAAGTTATCATTAAGATGGATAAAGGTGAAATCGTAGAAGTGCAGAGGGGAAACACCTGATTCATTATCTTCCTGGTGTGGTATAATCAAGACATTTGATTATTACAGATAGGAGAACTGTTTATGTTCATAAGAGACGATATTTTCTATGTAGGCGTTAATGACCATGAGATCGATCTTTTTGAGGGGCATTTCGAAGTGCCGGATGGCATGGCGTATAACTCATATGTTATCAAGGACGACAAGATCGCAGTAATGGATGCTGTTGAGATCAAGTTCGGTCAGGAATGGCTCGGCAAGGTCAGGGAGGCCATTGGTGATAAGGAGCCTGATTATCTTATCGTTCAGCACATGGAACCTGATCACTCAGCAAATATCGGTACATTCCTGGAGGCTTATCCCAATGCGAAAGTAGTCGGCAACAGCAAGACTTTCATGCTCATGAAGAAGTTCTATGGAACCGATTATCCCGACAGGCAGATCTTAGTTGACGATGGCGGGACATTAAGCCTCGGCAGGCACGTTTTGAAGTTCCTCACAGCGCCCATGGTCCACTGGCCTGAAGTTATGTTTACTTATGATGAATATTCCAAGGTCCTTTTCACGGCTGACGGATTCGGCAAGTTCGGCGCGCTCGATGTTGAAGCGGACTGGGCTTGTGAGGCGAGAAGGTATTACTTCGGCATCATAGGCAAGTACGGCATGATGGTCCAGACGATACTCAAGAAGGTATCAGCGCTTGCGGTCGAGACTATATGCCCTCTCCACGGACCGGTTCTTACTGAGAACATTGGATACTATCTGGATCTGTACAATACATGGTCTTCCTACGGCGTTGAGTCCGAGGGCATCTTTATCGCCTATACATCCGTTTACGGACACACAAAGGAAGCTGCCCTTCTCCTTAAGGACAAGCTCGAGGCATCAGGATGCCCCAAGGTTGCAATCGCTGACCTCGCCAGGGAAGATATGGCTGAGTCGGTCGAGGATGCTTTCAGATACGGCAAGATAGTCCTTGCCACGACAACATATAACGGCGACATTTTCCCGTATATGAGAGAGTTCATCAACGATCTTCTCGAGCGTGGTTATCAGAACAGGACTATCGGCATTATCGAGAACGGTTCATGGGGACCTGTTGCTGCAAGGTTTATCAAGCAGAGGTTCGAGAAGAGCAAGAATATCACATTTACAGATACTACTGTAACTGTAAACTCTGCTCTTGATGATGTGTCCAGAGGGCAGATCGATGTTCTTGCCGCAGAACTCTTAAGATAAGGATCGGTATGAACTGCCGTTTTGCAAAGATAGCTTCTTTAGCATTGTCAGCGGCGTTTATCGCTTGTTCCTGCAGTGCACCGCAAAGCAATAACTCATCAAGACCTGAAGATAACAGGACGCTCATGAGCCCTGCCAATTCCTATGAACTCAAGGGTTCCGTTGAGGTCAAGGGGCGTCAGGGCGTGTGTACTGACGGCAAGTATTATTATGTCAGCGGCAGCACGACTCTCACAAAGTATGATAAGGAATGGAATATGATCTCTACCAATGATGAACCGTTTGAAGGTTATGAGATCGAGGTCAATCATATCGGTGATATCGATATCTTCGATAATGAGCTTTACATAGGCGCGGAGTATTTCATGGATGGTGTCGGGAAGAATATCCAGATCGCAGTGTACGATGCTGATACGCTGAAGCTTAAGAGGACTTTCCCGTTTGACGCCGGCAGCGGGCAGCTCGAGTGCGCAGGAATAGCCGTTGATCCTGACAACAGGATAGTCTGGATGTGTTCCTGGGTCGGTGAGAACAGTGGAAGATATCTTTACAAGTACAGCCTTGATAATGGTGAATATCTCGGCAAAATCCATATGCAGATGCCTCCGCAGTGGATCCAGGGAGTAGCATACTATGATGGCCAGCTCTATCTCACGGCTGATGACGGCGAAGCTGACTACGGTGAGCCGGATCATCTCTACAGGATGAAGCCCGGCAAGGATCAGACCTATGCAACGGTCGTCCTCGAAAGGACATTTGATGATGTCACTATGCAGGGTGAGATCGAGGGACTTGCTTTCGATAAGACGGGCGGGGAGATGCTGCTTCTCTATAACAGGGGCGCGAGGATAATACTCGGAATGCCGAGCGGGTTCTACCCCGGATATGATCATGAGATCTCTGAGGTATTTACTTACAAGATGAAGTGACTTTGCGCGGGTTTAATATGCTATAATATACTTTATCTTAATATTTTGAGGTTATTATGGCTAAGAAACTCATAGCGGTTATAGATATCGGTTCGCTCACTGCGCGCCTGAAGATATTTGAGATCAATGCCAAAGGTTATCCCAAGACTGTTGAGACCGTCCGTAAGTTCACGCTCATCGGAGCGAAGAGCGTCAGCGGGATCATTCCCGGTGAACAGGTAAGGGAACTTTGTACATGTCTTGATTCGTTCAGGGATAAGCTGCGGGAGTATAAGGTCGACAGAGTCATCTGTGTGGCGACGAGCGCTTTCAGGGATGCTGGCAACAAGGATGTCGTGCTGGAGCAGATAAGAGCGAGAACAGGATTCAAGATAGAGATCCTCGATAATTCCATGGAGTGCTATTATCAGAACCTTGCGGTAAGGGAGAGCTATCCTGATTTTGAGAAGATGATATGTGAAGGTACGATGCTCCTTGATATCGGATCGGGATCCATGCAGGCGACTGTTTACGATAAGTCGGAATTTGTCTTCAGCCAGAACATGGTCCTTGGTTCACTCAGGATCTCGGGAATGCTCTCGACCCTGCAGAACAGGACGTCCCATTACGGCGATGTCCTGGAGGAATTCATAGCACAGGACCTTAATGATTATCATGCGGTCGAGCCTAAGGGTATCACCTATAAGCACCTGATCGCTTTCTCGGGAGAGATGAGCTTTATCAGGATGCTGGCGGGCTACGATCCTTTTGAGGAATGCAATCTCACAAGAGACGAGTTCTTCAAGGTGTACGATTATCTCCTGAAGACGAGGCCTTCTGACCTGACGCTCAACAACAAGATCCCCGCGCATGTTGCTCCGCTCCTTTTGCCGGTGACGATGATCATAAAGGACATGCTCGATTATACGGGACTTGATCATGTATACCTCCCGCACGCGTCACTGTCTGACGGTATCATCTACAACTATTGTCACGTCAACTTCGGAATGAAGCTCGTCATCCTTCCGTCTCAGGACCTGATATCCGGCGCGAGGAACCTGGCGAAGCGTTACAGATGTGATAAGAAGCACATCGAATTTGTTGAGAATGCGGCACTGGAGATCTTCGACTGCTGCCAGAAGATCGCAGGTCTTGAGAAGCGTGACAGGCTGCTCCTGCAGCTTGCTGCCATCCTTCATGAGATCGGTAAGTTCGTTAAGGCGAAGGACCATAACGAAGCTGCATTCTCTCTCATCGAGTTTACTGACCTGATCGGTCTTACGAACGACGAACTTAATACCATCGCATATATCGTCAGGCTTTATCCGCAGGATTCGCCTTACGACAATTACTATTACCGCAGCCTTCCCCCCAAGAAGAAGGTCACGGTATCCAAGCTTACATCCATACTGAGGATCGCTGACAGCCTTGATGCTTCCCATACCGAGAAGATCAGGAACATGTCTGTTACGCTCCATCCTGACAGGCTTCACATCTCTTGTGAGGCGAAGGCAGACATGTCTTTCGAGGAGTGGGCGTTCGAACACAGGTGTGATCTGTTTGAGGATGTAATGGGCGTTAAGGCCAGACTGAGAGTAAGGAGACAAGTGTAAAGTGGCTGCCAAGAAACAGAAGAAGACAACAAAGACAACTAAGACAACTAAGACTGCCAAGACAACGAAGAGCGTAAAGACGACGAAGACCGTCAAGACTGCCAAATCGCCTAAGACAAAGGCGTCCAAGACCGCAAAGCCAAAGTCGGCAGATAATAAGAGCTATGATTCTTTCCTGAGCGGTAATAACAGGTTCTTCAACAGGGAACTGTCGTGGCTCGAGTTCAACGATAGGATCCTGCACGAGGCAAGAGATCCGAAGAATCCTCTGCTCGAGAGGATCAAGTTTCTGTCGATCACATGCTCGAATCTTGATGAGTTCTATATCGTCAGGGTCGCATCTCTGAGGGACATGCAGAGCGTTAATTTCTCAGAGAAGGATATAGCGGGGTTCACGGTCGGCGAACAGCTCAAGAGGATCGATGAGAAGACAAGGGTCTCAATGAACCAGCTTTACACGACATATAACAGGTCACTTGTTCCTGCATTGAAGAATGAGGGCATCTTCCTTATGGATTATGATGAGCTCGATAAGGCTCAGAAGGATATTGCAGACGAATACTTTAAGACGGTCCTGTATCCGATCCTGACCCCGATGGCTGTTGACGCTTCAAGACCGTTTCCGCTTATCTATAACAGGATGCTCAACCTCTGCGTAATGCTCGAGAATAACGGTGAGCTGTCAGCAGATCACAGCCTCGTTGCCGCAGCCAGCAAGACGAAGGATGACGATGTCGATAAGGTGGTTTTTGCAACGCTTCAGATCCCTACAGTAGTTCCGAGGATGTTCAAGATCGATACTGCTGATTCGCTCGTCTTCGTTCCCATCGAACAGATAATCCAGGGTAATCTTGATACTCTCTTCTTCGGCGAGAAGGTCATCGCTTCCGGATGCTACCGTATCATGCGAAATGCAGATCTCGATATCGACGAGGATGAGGCAGAAGACCTGCTCAAGGAGATCGAGGAGCAGGTTAGAAGGAGAAGGTTCGGTGAGATCATAAGGCTTGAAGTACGTGATGACATGGATCCTGATATCCTGAGCTTCATCACGTCAGAACTGAAGATATCTTCCAAGGATATCTTCAGTGTTAACGGTCCCATAGACCTTACATTCCTGATGAAGGTATATTCTGCCTGCGAAGATGCTTATCCCGGTCTCTGCTATAAGTCACACATTCCTGCCAAGCCTTCCATGTTCGGAGAGGATCTTGGCGATATCTTCGCACAGATAAGGGAGAAGGACAGACTTGTCCATCACCCTTATGAGAGCTTCGATCCCGTGCTCGAATTTGTCAAGCAGGCGGCGGCAGATCCCAACGTTCTCGCCATCAAACAGACCCTGTACAGAGTATCTTCCAAGTCACCCATAATCCAGTCTCTCCTCGAGGCTGCCCGTAACGGTAAACAGGTAATGGTGCTTGTAGAGCTTAAGGCCAGATTTGACGAAGAGAATAACATCAACTGGGCGAGGATGCTCGAGAAAGCAGGCTGCCATGTCATTTACGGACTTGTCGGTCTTAAGACGCACAGTAAGATAACGCTGGTCGTCAGGAAGGAAGAAGACGGCATCAGGAGATATCTGCATCTTGGTACCGGTAACTACAACGATATTACGGCGAAGATCTATACTGATTTAGGTCTGTTCACGGCATCGGAGAGTTTTGGCGAAGATGCGTCCGAGTTCTTCAACATGCTCTCAGGTTATTCGATCCCGCATTCTTGGAGAAGGCTTATTCCTGCTCCATTGTGGATGAAGGATAACTTCGTGAAGAAGATAAGGCGTGAAGCTGAGAACGCAGCTGCCGGCAAGAAAGCAAGGATCATCGCCAAGATCAATTCACTCGTTGACGAAGTGATAATCAAAGAGCTTTATAATGCATCAACGGCAGGCGTTAAGATCGACCTGATCGTCAGAGGCATCTGCTGCCTGAGGGCAGGAATACCCGGCATGAGCGAGAACATTTCCGTAAGATCCATAACTGGAAGGTTCCTTGAGCATTCGAGGATATTCTACTTCTACAACGAAGGACATGAGGATCTCTATCTGGCTTCGGCTGACTGGATGCCGAGGAATCTCAACAGGCGTGTGGAACTGATGTTCCCGGTTGAAGATCCGGACTGCCGTGCCCGCGTTCTCGAGGTGATCGAAGTTGAGCTCGAAGATACAGTCAGGGCACACATTCTCGATGCAGACGGAACATACCATAAGCTCGATCTGCGAGGCAAGGTTAAGCTCGACAGCCAGGAAGAACTGATCAGGAGAGCAGATGAGGCGGCAATGCTGAAGTTCTCTGAGCCGGAAGACAATTCATCATTTATACCGGCAGAATCATCTGAGAATAATTAATAACAGGAGAGACATATGACAGTTGTTAAACAGGATTATCCGTCTGTTGCGGATAAAAAGAGATATGAGGACAGGTCGTTCAGGTTCGAGATGACATCATCTTCCGGAATGATGGCATCAGTTATCACTTACGGAGCCAGGATCGACAGACTCCTCGTTCCTGATAAGGATGGGAAGACAGCAGACATAATGCTCGGCATGAGAGGTCTTGATGAGTATCTGAGAGACGGCGGCAATCACGGCGCGATCGTCGGAAGGTCAGCCAACAGGATCAGGAACGCAAGCTTTGTGATCGACGGTGAGACATATAAGATCCCTGCAAATGACGGTCAGAACAACCTTCACACCGGTAATCCGGCATATCAGAATGTGTTCTGGGAAGGTGAGATCATTTCGAAAGATGAGACAGACAATTATATCGAGGCGAGCGGCATTGCGGGAATTGAGGAAGCTGATGGTGATTCCATTCTCATGCACTATGTTGCTGCCGACGGTGAATGCGGATTCCCGGGCAACCTCGATACGACCGTGATCTATTCATGGCTTAAGGATGACACGCTCCTGATCTTATACCGTGCTGAGACGGACAAAGCAACTGTATTTGCTCCCACCAATCATGCGTATTTTAATCTTGGCGGACATGACAGCGGTTCCGTGCTCAGCGATCTTATTACAGTCAATGCCGACAGGGTAACGCTGAAGGATGAGACTAACTGCAACAGTTCTGAGTATCTTGATGTTGAAGGGACTGTTTTCGACTTGAGGGAACAGGCTTTCATATCGCAGATCGTAGAGTCCGATGAGCCTCAGATCGTTATGTCACGCGGTATCGACATGAACTATTGCATCAACGGGGCTAACGGTAACTATAACTACGCAGCCATGGTGTCCGATCCTGACAGCGGCAGGCTCATGGAAGTATATACCGACTTCCCGGGGATCCAGCTTTATGCCGGCAATCATCTGGGCGGCAATGATCAGAAAGGTGATAAGCCGTACAAACCTTATGATGCCATCTGCCTTGAAGCTCAGATGTATCCCAACAGCATTAACATACCCGGATTTGAATCTCCCGTTGTGCGGCCCGGTGAGGTCCGGTATCATGCATGTGGTTATAAATTCGGAATCATCTGACCCTGTTTAGGTCAGATTTGATTAATGACAAAGCCTTGTAAAAGGCATATAATTCAATGAGTTAACTATTAATGTAAAGAAGGTGATTTCTTATGAAGAAGGATATCGACTGGTCTAACCTGACATTCAGTTACACCAAGACCGATAAGCGTTACGTTGCTAATTACACAAACGGTGCATGGGATAAGGGCGGCCTTATCGATGATGACATGATCGTCATGAGCGAGGATGCCGGCGTTCTCCAGTATGCACAGACTGTATTTGAAGGCCTTAAGGCTTATACAACAAAGGATGGAAGGATCGTTACATTCAGACCTGACCTCAATGCTGACAGACTCATTGATTCAGCAAAGAGACTTGAGATACCTCCGCTCCCCAAGGAGCAGTTCCTTGATTCCATCAAGCAGGTCGTTGCTGCCAATGCAGATTGGGTACCTCCTTATGGAACAGGTGCTTCACTCTATCTGAGACCTTATATCTTCGGTATCAACCCCGTTATCGGTGTTAAGCCTGCTGATGATTATCAGTACAGGGTATTTGCTACTCCCGTAGGTCCTTACTTCAAGGGCGGAGCTAAGCCGATCAGAGTTAAGATCTCAGATTTTGACAGAGCAGCACCGAGAGGAACAGGTCATATCAAGGCCGGTCTCAACTATGCTATGAGCCTTCATGCCATAGTAACTGCTCATAACGAAGGTTTTGCAGAGAATATCTATCTTGATCCTTCAACGAGAACAAAGATCGAAGAGACAGGCGGAGCTAATATCCTGTTCGTTGATCAGGACGGCAATCTTGTTGTACCTAAGTCTGATTCGATCCTGCCTTCTATCACAAGAAGAAGCCTCGTTTATGTCGGCGAGCACTATCTCGGTCTCAAGGTTACAGAACGTGAGGTTCTTTTGAGTGAGGTCTTTGAAGGCAAGTTCAAGGAAGGTGGTCTCTGCGGTACGGCTGCAGTTATCTCACCTTTGGGATCCATCAACGATCACGGTAAGGAATTCACATTCTCCAACGGAATGGAAGAGATGGGACCTGTTCTTACAAAGCTCAGAGCAACTCTCACAGGAATTCAGGAAGGCGATATCGAAGCACCCGAGGGCTGGATCTACACGATCTGCTGATCATTAGGATTACTATATATGTCCGGCGGCATATGCCGCCGGGCATTTTCATACAAGGAGGCCATCATGAACACAGATTTTATTGAATTACTCACACACAGTTCCATCAGGATCAAAGGCGATGTCGTTATCTACTGTGATCCTTTCAGGATCGACCGCGAGTATCATGATGCTGACCTCGTTCTGATCACACACGATCATTTCGATCACTTCTCTCCTGAAGATATCGCGCTTGTCAGTAAGCCCGATACTGTTTATCTTATTCCTTCCGGGATGGAGAAACAGGCACGCAAGGCGTTGGGCAAGAAGGCCATGATCCTGACCGGCGATGCAGGTGAGAGCTTTAACTTTGAATATACTGATATCGATATGGTTCCTTCCTATAACGTAGGTAAGAGCTTCCATCCCAGGGAGGCCGGATGGGTAGGTTATCTCATCCATATTGATAACAAGACCATATATATAGCAGGTGATACGGATATCAACGACGATATCATCAACGTCGAATGTGATATCGCCATGGTTCCCGTAGGCGGTAAGTATACGATGGACTATAAGGAAGCTGCCGATCTTATTAACCAGATAGGCTGTAATGTAGCGATCCCGACCCACTACGGTTCCGTAGCAGGTGATGATGCTGACGGCGAGAGGTTCAAGGAGCTCGTTGACAGCTCAATCGAAGTCAAGATCATAAAGAAGTATTGATATCATGATATACGACATATCTCAGGAAGTATTCAGCTGTAGTGTTTTTCCTGGCGATCCCAGTCCGGAGAAGCAGGCTGTCATGTCCATCAATAAAGGGGATATCGTTAATCTCACTTCTTTTAGCATGTGTGCTCATAACGGAACTCACGTGGACAGCCCGTATCATTTCTATGATGAAGGGAAGACCATTGATCAGGTCCCTTTAGATAAGTTCATCGGGCCCTGTTATGTATTTGAACATGAGGGAGATGTTACCGGAGAAGATGCAGTATCTTTTCTGGAGCGGGCTTCTGCCGCAGGTGCCGGTGAGAGGATACTTATCAAGGGCAGGGCGACAGTTACTTATGAAGCCGCCGTTGTGTTTGCAGATGCCGGGATCAAGCTGATCGGTAACGAATCGCAGACCGTAGGTCCTGAAGATTCGCCGGCAAAGGTGCACTATGTTCTTCTTGCCAGGGAAGTCGTTCTTCTTGAAGGGATACGCTTATCAGATGTCCCGGAAGGGAAGTATATACTGTGTTCACAGCCGATCAATCTCGGCGGATGTGATGGCGCTCCGTGCAGATCTGTTCTTTTATCTGAGTGAACTGTCCCATTAATGGGGTAAAAATTACAAATTGTAATTTTTTCGTATTTTTTGTCGATAAAAATCCATTGACTTTTATGTATCATAACAATACAATTGAATTAACAAAATTCGAACAAATGTTTTTTGGAGGCGAACAATGGCAAAGAGTAAGAATACAAGTAAGAACAGCGTAACCCCCGTCACAGATCAGTCAGAACGCAAGAAGGCCCTGGATGCTGCTCTCGCACAGATCGAGAAGCAGTTTGGACAGGGTGCGGTAATGAGGCTCGGTGATAAGAGCAATGTACAGGTTGATTCCATTTCCACGGGAGCTCTCTCTCTCGATATGGCACTCGGGATCGGCGGACTTCCCAGAGGAAGGATCATCGAGATCTACGGACCTGAATCTTCAGGTAAGACAACAGTAGCGCTTCACTGTGTTGCAGAAGCTCAGAAGCAGGGCGGGTCGTGTGCATATATTGATGCTGAGCATGCTCTTGATCCGGTATATGCAGCGGCGATCGGAGTCGATGTTGACAACCTCATCCTCTCACAGCCTGATACCGGTGAGCAGGGTCTTGATATCTGTGAGACTCTCGTCAGATCCGGATGCATCGATGTTATCGTAATCGACTCTGTTGCAGCCCTGGTTCCCAAGGCTGAGATCGAAGGCGATATGGGTGATTCCCATGTGGGTCTTCAGGCAAGGCTCATGAGCCAGGCTCTCCGTAAGCTTGCAGGTATCGTATCCAAGTCAGGAACGATCTGCATCTTCATCAACCAGCTCCGTGAGAAGGTAGGCGTTATGTTTGGTAATCCCGAGACTACTCCCGGCGGACGTGCGTTGAAGTTCTACGCATCCGTAAGACTTGATGTCAGAAGAGTCGAGTCCCTGAGGAACGGTACTGAAGTCATCGGTAACCATACAAGAGTCAAGGTTGTTAAGAACAAGGTCGCACCTCCGTTCAAGGAAGCTGAATTCGATATCTTCTACGGTAAGGGCATCTCATCAGAGAGTTGCATAATCGACCTGGCTGTCGAGAACAATATCATCGAGAAGAGTGGATCCTGGTTCTCATATAAGGGTGATAAGATCGCTCAGGGCAAGGATAATACCCGTATCTATCTTGAGAATAATCCTGAGATCCGTAAGGAGATCGAGGATATGATCAGAGATTCCTACAAGCCTTCGGATGAAGTCATCCCGGATGATGCTGCAGATGATGAAGAGTTCGATGAGGATGCAGATGACGATATCCTCGGCATCGATGTTGACTGATGAACTCATCTGATACTTACAGGCAGGCATTGTCCTGTGCGGTCAAGCATATCGGCATAGCAACATATTCTTCAGGGAAGATACGTGTCTATCTTATCGAACACGGCTTCTCTGAAGATGTAGCCGGTGCCGTTGTATCGGAACTGATCGAGCGGGAATACATCAATGACCGTAAGGCTTCGAGGAAGGTCTTGATATCAAGGACCGGCAAGAAGCAGGAGAGCAGGGATTATATCCTTAAGCGCCTTCTGGCAGCAGGCATTGACAGAACTGTCGCTGAGGAAGTAACAGCAGAGCTTCCTTCTGATGCAAAGACATGTTATCAGCTTTTTGAGTCGCTCGGCTATACTGAAGACAGCGATGAGATAAGGTCAGAGATGATCAATACGGCTGTAAGGCGGGGATATCCGTATGAGTTGGCAAGCAGTGTGTATGGTGTCTGGTCACAGGGGTTATGCTGATAAGATCATTACGTGATGATGAGACCGGTATCCTTAAGGATTTCCTGTATGAAGCGATATTTGTACCGGAAGGCATGACTCCTCCTCCGCGGGATATTATCGATCGGCCTGAACTTAGCTTGTATTATGAGAATTTTGGTTCATTTGCAGGTGATAACTGCGTTGTTGCAGAGTGTGATGGGCAAGTCGTTGGCGCCTGTTGGTCGCGCATCATGAAGGACTATGGACATATTGACGATGATACGCCTTCTCTGGCCATATCTCTTTACGGGGATTACAGGGGAAGAGGCATAGGGGCTAAGCTTCTTGCTTCCATGCTCGGACTGCTCAGATCTCAGGGATACAGAAGGACATCTCTTGCCGTTCAGAAGGCAAACCGTGCGGTAGGTCTGTATAAGAAGTGCGGGTTTGCTATAATTGATTCTAATGACGAAGAATACATTATGGCTTGTGATCTTCAATAGCATATGGAGTGTTATATGACAGATGATATCAATGAGATCAGGGATTACCTCAGATCCAATCAGGATATGGGATACAGGGAGCTCCAGATAAGGACGATCCCCAACATCCGGCCTGATAAGATCATAGGTGTCAGAACGCCCGTCTTAAGGGCTTATGCCAAGGGGATTTCCTCAGGTTACCTTGATATGCTCCCTCATATGTATTTCGAAGAGGATCAGCTACATGCTTTCGTAATATCGGGCATCAAGGACTTTGATAAGTGCATAAGTGAGGTTGACAGATTCCTTCCGTATGTTGATAACTGGGCAACCTGTGACCAGATGAGCCCGAAGGTGTTTGCTAAGCACAGGCTGCAGCTCATGGATCATATCAGGAGATGGATCACAAGTGACAGGACTTATATGGTCAGGTTTGCGGTCAAGATGCTGATGGATCATTTCCTTGACGATGATTTTGATCCCAAGTATCCGGAGATGGTCCTCAAGGTCAGATCTGATGAATACTACATTCAGATGATGGTCGCCTGGTACTTTGCTACTGCTCTTGCCAAGCAATATGACAATGTGCTCTATGTAATGGAAGAACACAAGCTGGATAAGGCTGTTCATAAGATGACAGTCCGCAAATGCATTGACAGCTTCAGGATCAGTGATGACCATAAGAAATATTTGCGCTCATTATAGGATACATATGCTATAATCGTTAGCATTATGAATACTTCAGACGTTAATATTACATTGATCGCATTAGGTTGTTCCAAGAATCTTGTCGATGCAGAGTGCATGATAAGTATCCTCAAGGATAATGGATATCAGGTGGTTAACGACATCGATGATTCAGATGTTGTTATCATCAATACATGCGGTTTTATCGAATCGGCTAAGAAGGAAGCCATCGATACGATACTGGAATGCGCTGACCACAAGGACGGCAACGGCCGACTGAAATACATAGTCGTTACAGGTTGTCTCTCACAGCGTTATCCTGACGAGATCATCAGCGAGATGCCTGAAGTTGATGCTGTTGTGGGAACCGCTCATTATCAGGATATCTGCAAAGTCATCGAGGAGCTGTACGGCAGGGATAACAGGACGGAAGCAGTCAGGTTTGTGTCCGCTTCAGGAAGCCTGGAGCACCTCAATGTGAATAAAGCAGTATCTACGGACAGTTTTGCCTGGGTCAAGATAGGGGAAGGGTGTCTTCACAGATGTGCATTCTGTGCTATTCCTCTCATCAGAGGAAGCTTTAAGTCCAGGAAGATGGAAGATATCATAGCTGAGGTCAAGGTCCTGGCTTCCAAGGGTTACAAAGAGATCGATCTGGCGGCCCAGGATACTACCAATTATGGCGTGGATCTGTATAAGAAGAGAATGACCGCTGAGCTTATCCATGAGATCTCTAAGATCGACGGGATCGAGCTTATAAGAGTCATGTATGGCTATATCGACGGCATTACTGACGAATTGATCAATGAAGTGGCTGGTAATCCCAAGGCTGCTCATTACTTCGATATTCCGATCCAGCATGGCTGTGACAGGATCCTTAAGGCAATGAACAGATCTGATACTGAAGAGAAGATATCTTCCAGACTTGCCATGATAAGGGAGAAGATCCCTGATGCCGTGATAAGGACAACGGTCATGGTGGGATTTCCCGGCGAGACTGAAGAAGATTTCGGTAAGCTTAAGGAGAATCTGGCCAAGTGGCAGTTCGACAGGCTCGGATGCTTTGTTTTCTCGCCTGAAGAAGGTACAAAGGCTTATGATATGCCGGATCAGGTGCCTGAGGATATCAAATTAAGGCGGTATGAGGAGATATATGAGCTTCAGAGGGGCATCTCACGGGAGAAGACGAAGAAGAGAATCGGTGAGGAAACCATTGTAACTATTGATTCTATTTCTGAAGATGGTATATTTTACAGAGGACGAAGTTACGGAGAGGCTCCGGAGGATGATCCGGTTATCTTTGTTTTGGTCCCTGATAATGAATATAAGGAACTTGATATAGGCGGCCGTTATAAGGTCAGGATCGTTGACAGTTCCGATTATGATATGACTGGAGTGTTGATATGAATCTACCTAATAGACTGTCTTTGGTTAGGATCGTCCTGATTCCTTTCGCATTGCTGTTTATGCTGCCTGTAAGGATATACGGCTACGAGCCTGTGGGCTGGAACTCTTTTATCAGAAGCGACGGAATGACGATCGCCGGAGTTATCTTCATCCTTGCATCGATCACGGATTTCCTCGATGGACAGATCGCCAGAAGGAAGAACCTTGTTACCAATCTCGGTAAGTTTTTGGATCCTCTTGCTGATAAGGTGCTCGTTATCGGCGTTCTTCTGGGATTCCTGGCTTTGGGCAGGATCAATGCATGGTGCGTGCTCATCATCGTGTTCAGAGACTTCATGATGTCCGGCATCAGGCTTCTTGCAGCAACAAAGGGCGAAGTCATGGCTGCCAAGATGATCGGCAAGGTAAAGACTGCTGTTCAGATGGTCGCTATCAGCTATCTCTTCTTCGAACCGCTGCTCTTGAAGGGTATCATGAACATAGAGTATGTTAACCCGCTTCCTGTTAATGCCATCACGATAATCGGCGATACATTGTTCTATCTCTGCGTCATCCTGACGATCATATCAGGACTTGATTACCTTATTAAGAATCTTTCCCTTTTTAAAGATTCGAAGTAATTATAGTATTTTTTAAATTAACTATTGACAATTTCGGGTAGTTACATTAAAAGTAATGTAGATTGTTCATCAATCACATTTTGGAGGTATCAAAAATGACAAGAGAAGAATTATTTGACAGCATTAAGACAATGATCGTTGATCAGCTCGGCGTTGATGAGTCAACAATCACTGAAGATTCATCATTCATTGATGATCTCAATGCTGATTCACTTGATATGGTTGAACTCGTTATGGCTATGGAGCAGGAATTCGATATCGAGATCCCTGACGATGTAGCAGAGAAGGTTTCTACAGTTAAGGATGCAATCGATTATATCAAGGGTCTCGAGGAGCAGTAATATCTGTCAAGAATAACCCATAATAGCTGGATGCATCTGCATTCAGCTATTATTTTTTTGAGGTGGCGATAATGAGTGAAGTTGATTATTCCGTATTGGAATCCAAGCTCGGCTATAAGTTCAATGACATCGGACTTCTTGAGACGGCGTTCACCCATACGACATATGTCTTCGAGAATGGCGGTGAGCATTATCAGTCCAACCAGAGGCTAGAGTTCATCGGTGATGCCGTTCTTGATGTGATCGTCGGCGAGATGATCTATAACGACAAGCCGTACTGCGATGAGGGTTTCCTGTCCAAGACGAGGAGCGCGGCAGTCTGCGAGCGTTCGTTTGCTGAGATCGCAAGGGCATTGGATTTTGGAGAATACCTGCTCCTGGGCAAGGGCGAAGACTTAAGCGGCGGAAGGGACAAGGATTCCAATCTGGCAGATTGTTTTGAAGCAGTAATAGCAGCTGTGTATTTCGATGGCGGCATGGAAGCGTGTAAGACTGTAATTTATAAAAATCTTTCCGATACTGTCAATAAGGCAATAAATGGTGAGATCTTTATGGACTACAAGAGCAAGCTCCTTGAGATATCCCAGAGCAGGGGGCATAAGCACGCGATCTCTTTCGTGATATCGGATGAGAGGGGACCGGCTCACCAGAAGGAATTTGACTGCGAAGTGTATGCTGACGAGCTCTTTCTGGCTAAAGCTACGGGTCACAGCAAGAAGGATGCCGAGCAGAAAGCTGCAAAAGCGGCGATCAAAGTCTATAATACAACTTTTGTGGTATAATTAGGCGATGTATCTCAAACGAATCGAAATTCAGGGTTTTAAATCATTTCCTGAGAACACTCTAATCGAGTTCGATACGGGAATGACGGCTATAGTAGGGCCTAACGGAAGCGGTAAATCAAATGTTACCGATGCTATACGTTGGGTCCTGGGTGAACAGAGCGCAAAATCCCTCCGCGGCGGTAAGATGGAGGACGTTATCTTCAATGGTACTGCAACGCGTAAGGCCATGAACTACGCCGAAGTTACCCTGACGCTTGATAATGTCGATAAGTATATCGATTATGATTTCCCCGAGATACAGATAACAAGAAGACTCTACCGCTCGGGAGAGAGCGAATACCAGATCAATAAGGTAAACTGCAGGCTGAAGGACATCGTAAACCTGTTCCTTGATACCGGTATCGGTAAGGACGGTTATTCGATCGTCGGTCAGGGCCGTGTCGATGAGATCCTGTCCACAAAGTCTGAGGACAGACGATATGTCATCGAGGAAGCTGCAGGTATAGTTAAGTATAAGGTCCGCAAAGAGGAGGCTGAGCGTAAGCTCTCACATACTGAACAGAACCTGCTGAGGATCGATGATGTCTTAGCTGAGATCAATGAGCGCTTCGGGCCTCTTGAGGAACAGAGCAAAAAGGCAATAAAGTACCATAAGATCTATGAATCGATGAAGACCAAGGATATCTCACTCCTTGTCCACAGGATAGATGAGGCAAATGCCGCCATGGGTGATTCCGCTTCCGTTAAAGCTCAGCTCGAAGCAGAGATCAAAGAGCAGGAAGACCGCTTCGTAGCTCTCCGTAAAGAGAATATGGAGCTTACGCAGAAGAGCGAGAAGCTTGAAGAGACGATCGAAGACAGACGTCAGGAGTTATCTGACATCACTGAGAGACAGTATGAGATCAATTCAGACCGCAAAGTCCTTATAGAGCGAATAAACCAGACTAAGAAGGATATCGAAGAGGCCGGCTCCGAGAATGAGGAGACCCTTACGGCGATCGCAGAACTGGAGAATGAACGCCGCGGATATCTCGATAAGGCTGACAAGATCCTCGGCGACTGTAATGAAGCAAAGAAGGAATCTGAGAAGCTTGCCAAAGAACGTGATATGGTGCTCGGCGATTACGAGAAGGAAGAGAAGAGCAGGAGTGCTGCAAGAGTCTGGATCGAGAAGAAGACGGATGAACTCTACAAGTGCCGTGAGAACAAGCAGGCAACATCAGCAAAGATCGAATCGATGAATGAGCAGATCAAGAGATTTGCCGATCAGATGAATAATATTAAGCTCGGAAGGAATGAGCTTGACGGACTTCTTGACGAAGCTGATAAGCGCTGGAAAGAGATGACCAAGTCTGAAGGCGAAGTCCAGGATGATATAAATGCCAGGAATGAGAAGCTAAAGCTCCTTACCGATAAGCAGATGGAGCTCAACAAGTTTTTCGAAGTGCATAACAACGAGTTCCTGTCGACCGTTTCAAGGCTCCGCGCTTTGAAAGATCTCGACAAGAGGAAGGAAGGTTACCAGGAATCCGTCAGACGCCTTATCGAAGCCACATCTTCATCAGAAGTCATGAGCAAGAAGATCGTAGGTGTGTTAGGAGACCTTATAACCGTTGATAAGAAGTACGAGACAGCGATAGAGATCGCTTTAGGCTCTGCCATTCATAACGTTGTAACGAGGAAAGAGAAGGATGCGGCAGATCTTATCGACCTGCTGAAGACTAACAGGCTCGGAAGAGTTACGTTCCTTCCCATCGAGAATATCAAGGCGCGACCGATACCTGCCGATATTGATGCAAAGGCATCGATCGTTCCCGGATATATCAATACTGCCGATGAGCTCGTTAAGTGCGATAAGCAGTTAGATGACATTATCTCCAACCTTTTGGGAAGGATAATCATCGCAGATGATCTCGATAATGCGAGAGCGATCGCCAGGAAGACAGATCATCAGGTCAAGGTCATTACGCTTGAAGGTGATTCAGTCAACCCGGGCGGGTCTCTTACGGGCGGCAGCACAAGGAAACAGGGCGTAGGTATCCTCGGTAGGTCAAGAGAGATCGATGAACTTACCAAGAAGTCTGATGATCTTGAGGCAAAGCTGTCTGACAATGAGACAAACAGACAGGAGATAGACGATAAGATCGGTACGGTCAACAGGGAGATCATGCTGCTCGGCGAACAGCTTAAGTATTTCTCTCTTGAGCGGGTGAAGGCAGAGACTGATTTTGGCAACATCAAGACCAAGATCGATGAGAGCATAAGCCAGAACGAGGAGATAGAGAGGCTCTTAAAGCAGATATCCACCGATAAGCTCCGTCTTGAAGACGATCTTGAGGAATTGGGCAGGATCGAGAACGACATCAACAACGAACTCGAAGACAAGAGAGAGAGCAGCAAGTCGCAGGATGCCAAGGCTCAGGGCTTTACAGAGAAGCTCGATAAGATCAGAGAGAGACTGTCTGAACTTTCTTCTCTGTCCGAGAGGCTCATTGCAGAGCGTAACGGTGTTCTCAATCTGGCAGAGCATATACAGAGCCAGATCGACGCGAACAAGGCTGAGATCGGTTCCAGGACGGACGAGATCAAGGAGAACACCAAGGTCGTAAAGCAGCTTGAATCCGAGATGGCTTCATTTGACAAAGAATTAGAGAAGCTCAAGGTGACAGAGTCTGAGATGCAGAAGAAGATCAGTGAGCTCAACGAGGAGAAGGAGAAGGTCGATAAGAGCATGTCCGGCTTTGTCGATAATCTCACATCCATAAGCGATTCTATCAATAACCTGAACAATAGGCTCAGCAGCCATGTTTCCAAGTACGATAAATACATCACGGATATCGATCTGTCCAAGAACAGGCTCTGGGAGGACTATGAGGTCACCTACGATAATGTTAAGGATGAGGCTGAGAAGGTCGATGACGCTGCCGCTCTTGCCAAGGAAGTCTCAAAGCTCCGCAGTGAGATCAAGAATATCGGTCCGGTCAATCTGGAATCCGTTGACGAATTCCGCGAACTGTCTGAGAGACTTGAGTTCATGACTAACCAGCGCAACGATATCGCCAAAGCCAAGGCTGATCTGGAGAAGGTCATCTCTGACCTCATTTCAGAGATGCAGCAGCAGTTCATCACACAGTTTGAGATCATCAACAATAACTTTAAGCGCGTGTTCTTCGACCTGTTTGGCGGCGGAACGGCCGAGGTAGTACTTGATTCCGAGGATGTTTTAGAATGCAACATCGAGATCAAGGCTCAGCCCCCGGGAAAGAAGCTTCAGAGCCTTACGCTCCTGTCGGGTGGTGAGAGGTGTCTTACGGCCATCGCGCTCCTGTTTGGTATACTGGAACTCAAGCCGTCGCCTTTCGTAATCCTCGATGAGGTAGAAGCGGCGCTCGATGATGTTAACGTATCACGTTTCACGGACTTCGTCCGCAGGTACTGTGTTAAGTCGCAGTTCATACTCGTCACACATCGAAAGGGCACAATGGAGGCATGTGACCGCATGTACGGCGTAACGATGGCCGAGCGCGGCATCTCCAAGATCCTGTCGATGAGGTTAAGCTAGGAGGATATATGGGTTTATTTGATGCTTTTAAGAGAGGTCTTGATAAGACTCGCAAATTCTTTGGAGGCGGGTTCACAAAGATCGCCGCTATGACCGGTCACTTTGACGAAGACCAGCTCGACGAACTTGAGGAACTGATGGTCCGTGCAGACTGCGGTGTTCCCGCCAGCATGGACATAATCGACAGGGTCAAGGAAGATATCAAGAAGAGCGGCGATAACAGCAAGGAAGCTGTTTTGAATTCAGTTAAGACCAGGATGATCGAGATCCTTGGAGAGAAGTCCACATATGAGTTAGTGCCCGGTAAGCTTAATATCCTGCTTCTTGTAGGTGTTAACGGTACGGGTAAGACTACAACGGCCGGCAAGCTTGCGGCACGCTATAAGGCTGAAGGTAAGAAAGTAATAATCGCTGCTGCCGATACTTTCAGGGCGGCTGCCGTTGAACAGATCAAGGTGTGGGGTGAGAGGACAGGAACTACTGTCATTTCACAGGGTTCTGACGGATCAGATCCTGCAGCCGTTGTCTATGATTCGGTACACGCTGCGATCGCGCGTAAAGCAGATATACTTATCGTTGATACTGCCGGAAGGCTTCATAACAAGAAGAACCTCATGGAAGAACTCGGTAAGATCAAGAGGATCATCGGCAGGGAGGCTCCTGACAGCGTAGTTAAGTCCATGCTCATCATCGATGCCACTACAGGCCAGAACGGCGTTCTGCAGGCTCAGAGCTTCTCAGAGGTAGTAGATCTTGATTATCTTGGCGTAACCAAACTCGACGGCAGTGCCAAGGGAGGCGTTATCATCGCTGTTGCCTATATCTGTAAGGTTCCTGTCGTATTGGCAGGGCTCGGTGAAGGTATAGAGGATCTTGTTGATTTTGATCCGGAGATATTTGTGGATTCGCTGATAGAAGAATAATAATCCAAGTGTTTGTGCATGTTGGAGTTTTTGTATGCTCATTTTTGTGAGCCATGTTTTGATGTGAAGATATACACTAAAGGTGGTGTCATATAATTCTTTTCAAGGGGGTATGATTATGAGTTCAGGTTTGAAGAAAACAGTTTCTGTATTGATGACTGTTAGTACGTTAGTTTGTATCATTCCTTGCCAGGTCTTTGCTGCAAGTAAAGGTTGGGTTGAAGTCAGTACTGGTAAAGACGGTCTTCCGGAGTATCGTTATTACACTACTTCAACTAAATATGCTAAGGGGTGGAAGAAGATCGAGGGATGTTGGTACTACTTTGACAAAGATGACGGTATAATGGTCCGCAAACATAAAGGCGATACCAAGATCTACAAAAAGGTAGAAGGCAAGAAGTATTGCTTTGATACCAAAGGGAAGATGCAGAACGGATGGAAGAAGAGTGGTTCCAATTATACTTTCTTTACTTCCAAAGGACCCATGATAAAGAAGGGACTGCAGAAGGCTAATGGTAAGTACTACTACTTTGTTTCTGAGAATGGTGTGAATGTCAGGATAGACGGACATAATTATAAGAAATATGGAGGTATGCAGGGAATTGGTTGGAGCAGTAGTTTTATAGGTTTTTTTTCTTCCAAGTATTACACATACAAAGGGCATATTTATGATATTGAGAAGGGTAAAGCTGCCAAAGGTTGGATCGAGAATGAACCTCTTTTGACTACAAGTGGAACATTTGACTTCTATTGCAGTGCAAAAGGCGAGTTGACCACCGGATGGAAGAAGATAAAGGGAAAGTGGTATTATTTTTATCCTAGAGATACCGGTGATTATTATAAGTACCAGATGATCTATGATTGTACCCTTAAAATTGGCGGCAAAAAGTATAAATTCAATTCAAAGGGTGTTTGTACTAATCCCTGATATAGTTGGTTATTATGAGAAAGAATAATTACACAGCTAAAACTATTTGTCTGGCATCACTGATGGTATCGGTGATGCCTTTTATGTTCGGATGCAAGTCTGAAGAGGCCAAGGATACGGGTGCTGTTACAACAACTGCCTCTGAAACCACAACGGAAGCAACGACAGAAGCTACAACTGAAGCTACCACTTCAGAAACAACTGCAGAAACAAGTGCCGCTTCCGTCGTGCCCGCCGGTTTTGTCGGTAAGTGGAAGTGTGAGCCAACAGCCTCAGACGGGGAGACTGATACAAGCTTTTATGCAATGTATATCCGCGGTGACGGTTACTTCAGCATGTATGATGAGGGTGCCGGCAATCCCGGTATATCAGGCTATATGAGTAATGATACAGGAAGTTCCGTTTACTGCAGGTTCAATCAGGATGATTTCGATGTTCCGTTCTGTTGGACTATCGAGACTGCTGATGATACGCTTGATTACGAACTGACAGGTGATGTCCTGAAGCTTGGTCATAATGATGTATGGATGACGTTTAACCGCGAGGAAGCTGCTTATGAGAATACTCCTGAGCCGCTGGATGAACTGTTGACGATTGATATCCCGTCTGAGTTCGAATTGGAGATGGAGTATAACCTTGATGACGTTGCCTGGAATCCAATCGTGCAGAAAGCTTACTCAAACGATAAGTATGGTTACTTATCATATGCTATCCATTCATATAATGAAGTGGACTGCCTCAGAGGATACGGCGAGAAGGCTGATATCGAAGGTGATATCAGTGCTCTGCAGAATAAGCGTGAGATCACGATAGACGGGGAGACCGGTTATATTGGAACCATGGAATCTGATGATATGCCTGATATGGTGTTGGTCGCTTATGTGACTCATGGTGATTACTCATTCGAATTCCGCCTTACCAATTATGATGAACAGGTAACTGAAGAACAGACAAAAGGATTTGAGAATATATTAAGCTCCGTTAAGTTCAGATAGTGATACAATTAAATCATTATCAGAATGGGAGGCATAAATATGGGAATCTCTTTGAAGAAAACGATCTCTTCATTAATGATCGTTGCCATGCTTGTATGTATCATTCCGTGTCAGGTATTTGCAGCAGGTAAGACTGGCTGGAGGAAAGTCGGTGAGGAAGATTACCGCTATTACATTACTCCGACCAAGTATGCAACAGGATGGAAGAAGATCAACGGGTATTGGTATTATTTCGGCAAGGACGGATTAAGATATCATAAGCTCAAGAATCCCGGTTACACGTTGGATTTTGGCGGAAGGGTCATTGATGATAAGGACTACTATTTTACGACTTCCGGCAAAATGAGATCAAGCACCTGGATATGGGTGGAAGGTCTGTATCACGGTTACATCTATGTCAAGAAAGATGGTACCCCGATCGAGAAGCCCGGCTGGCATAAGGTAAAAGGCAAATGGTATTACTTTATTTATTCTGACGGCTATTGCTTCAGGTATGACAAGAATACTGTAAGCAGCGATTTCAACAGAGGCTATGCCATTTACAAAGGACATTTCATCAATCCTAACGGATCAGCAAAGAAGAAGGGCTGGTGGAATGCCGGAGGTAAGAATGCCGGTGGAACATATTATGACTATTGGTATTATTTTAAGGACAACAAGGGCAAAGCTGCTAAGGGCTGGGCTAAGATCAAGGGCAAATGGTATTATTTTGCACCCAAGGAGATGACGTCTTCAAAACAGGGATACCACTTCCTCAAATACATGATGGTCCATGACTGTTCGATCAAGATCAACGGGAAGAAGTACAAGTTCAACTCGAAAGGTGTCTGCACGAATCCCTGATAAGCTTTGAGCTTTAAGACCAACATAACACAAACAAAAAGGCTGTCACATGAGTGACAGCCTTCTTACTGGTGCACCTTCAGGGACTCGAACCCGGGGCCCACTGATTAAGAGTCAGTTGCTCTACCATCTGAGCTAAAGGTGCGTGTTCTGTTCAAAACAGCAAATGAATTATAACACCCTAACGATTATTGTCAAGCACTAAATATAAATTTTATAATTCGCTGAAGTGAAAAGTTAATTTCTAC
>DGUI01000027.1:0-195 GCA_002394605.1 Mageeibacillus sp. UBA4314
TCTTCTGTCTGGGAGACCATGCCTCGACATCACAGCTCTTGACCTTGAGGTCGGCCAGATCGCCTGAGCAGCACTCAAGTGTCCTTACGGGGATATCAAGTGATCTGAAATAATCAACCGTATTCTTCCAGAGAACGTCATACCACTTCTTGGAATCCTCAGGCTTACATACGACGATCATCTCCTGCTTCTCGA
>DGUI01000027.1:244-73347 GCA_002394605.1 Mageeibacillus sp. UBA4314
TCCTGCTTCTCGAACTGGTGGATCCTGTATACGCCTCTCTCTTCGATGCCGTGAGCGCCGACTTCCTTGCGGAAGCAGGGTGAGTAGCTCGTAAGCGTCTGGGGGAGTTCTGATTCCTCGAGCTGTGCCCCGATGAACTTACCGATCATGGAATGCTCTGATGTACCGATGAGATAGAGGTCTTCACCCTCGATCTTATACATCATGTTCTCCATCTCAGAAAAACTCATAACTCCGTCAACGACGCTGGAACGGATCATGTAAGGCGGGATATAGTATGTGAAGCCGCGGTCGATCATGAAATCCCTTGCGTAGTTCAGGCATGCGGAATGCAGTCTTGCAATGTCACCCTTGAGATAGTAGAAACCGTTGCCGCTCGTATTACGTGCGCTGTCAAGGTCGATGCCGTTCAGCTTCTCCATTATGTCGACATGGTAAGGGATCTCAAAATCAGGTACTACGGGTTCACCGAACCTCTCGATCTCAACGTTCTCGGAATCATCCTTACCGATCGGTACTGAAGGATCGATGATATTGGGGATAACGAGCATGATCTTCCTGATAGACCCGGAAAGTTCTTCTTCCTTTGCAGAGAGGGATTCGAGCTCATCCTGCATTGCCTTGACCTCAGCTTTCGCTGCTTCAGCCTCATCCTTCTTGCCCTGAGACATGAAGAAACCGATCTGCTTGGAGATCTTGTTGCGCTGTGACCTCAGGTATTCAGCTCTCGTCTTGCATTCTCTGTAATCCTTATCCAGTGCAATGACTTCGTCGACAAGGGGAAGCTTGTCATCCTGGAACTTCTTCTTTATGTTCTCGCGGACGATATCGGGATCAGTCCTTAAAAGCTTTATGTCTATCATAAAATGCCTCCGTGTAATGAATCATATCTATTCTATTATTAACCCAATATTTATTCAACATATGTTAAAATTAAAAATAAGAAATAAGTTTGGAAGTTGAGGCTTTGACCTGATGATCATAAGGAATTGTGCCGGCGGTCTTGTGTTTTGCGGAGATATGATACTTCTAATCCGCAATGATAAGCACGAGTGGAGTTTTCCCAAGGGAGTGGTACCCCAGGGAAGCAGTGCCAAAGCGACTGCGATATCGAGGATCGCAGCCGAGACCGGTGTTGCGGCAAACATATTGTCTCCGGCAGGCAAGACGAATTATGAGTTCTATTCGATCACGAGGATGAAGCCTGTCCACAATAACATTTCGTGGTTTGTCATGGAGGCAGCAGAACCTGAGACTGTTCCGGACATGGAACTGGGTATCATGGAGAGCAGATTTGTTCCCGTGGAGGAGGCCCTCGATCTGATCACATACAGCCAGGACAAGTCGCTCCTGATGACTGCCTTCCAGAAGTACAAGGAGTTATCCTGATTTGAGCAAGGTCATCTCATTATCGGGATCCGGTGATTCCAGGATAGAGGTAAAGCAATCTGTTTTTATCGGCAGGGCTGTTCATGTTGAGACAGCCGAGGAAGCAAATCTCTTTGTTAAGAGCGAGAGGGAGAGATACCCTGATGCAAGGCATACTGTATATGCCTGGAAGATATCGGGAGATACCAACATGCAGAAATACAGCGACGACGGTGAGCCTTCCGGCACGGCAGGCATGCCTGTTCTCTCGCTTCTCGAGCATAATGACATAACCAATGCCGCGGTCGCTGTGACCAGGTATTTCGGAGGGATCCTGCTGGGAAAGGGCGGGCTTGTGAAAGCATATACGGATTGTGCCAAGGCGGCGCTTAATGATGCCGTCCCGGCGGAGTTTACGGACGGTGAACTGACCAGGGCCACAGTAAGTTATTCATTGTCGGATAAGGTGCTGTTTGAGCTGAAGAAGATGCAGTGTGAGATAACAGGCTCGGAATATGCGGAAGACGTGAGGTTTACTTTCGCAGCGTCTGATGAGGAGAGTGAGAGGATCAGGGATATGCTGACCGATCTGACCGGCGGGAACGTTGTTTTTTCCAAGGCCGGGAGGAAGCTTATCAGGGGACGAGAGCTATTGCTTTGATTTTGTTGGATTTTTGATTTAGTTTTGCCTAAATTAAAGCGCGAAACTGATATATTATGAGTGCAGATATTCAAGAGAGGTGATTCTAATGTCAGAAAACAATGAAGACAGGAAACTAATGGCGGCCTACAGGCGTAATCTGGTCATAGTGTTCGTTATGGCTGTTCTTTTGGCAGGAAGTATTATTTTCTCAGCTCTGCAGACTGTTTACATTTACAGACTGAATACGGGTAAGACCGGTTTGCTGGATTATACATCCGGTGAGAGTACAGAAGAAGGAGAAGGCGGAAGTGTTCATTCGCTGAGCAGTTCATCAGAAGATCTTCCCGAGCCCTGGTTCTCTCTGGAGGATGCAGCCGGCGCGACTAATACCGGCAAACAGAGGCTTTCCGTAACAGACATCGTAGATAAGGTCAGTCCTGCGACCGTGTCACTCTACATCAGAGGCAAGGTCAACGGAGCAACAAGGAATATCTCTTCAGGTTCAGCATTCATCATTTCTGAAGACGGGTATGCGGTAACTAATGCACACGTTGTATCGTCAGTGGCAACAGGGGATCAGGACTATGAACTCTGTGCTTCGATCCACGGAAACAAAGAACTGATCCAGTGCGAGGTTGTAGGCATTGATACACAGACTGACTGTGCTGTCATCAAGCTTAAGGAAGGCAGGAAATATGATCATGTGACCCTCGGCAATTCTTCCGATCTCCGTGTAGGTGAGCTTGCAGTTGCCATCGGCAATGCGCTCGGTACGCTTGACGGAACTGTTACTGTCGGAGTCATCTCATCACTTGACCGTACGATCTCACACGAACAGTACAGGCTGCCCGTTATCCAGACAGATGCTGCCATCAACAGTGGCAACAGCGGAGGAGCATTGATCAACTCTTTCGGTGAGGTTATCGGGATCACAAACGCCAAGATGGTCGTAAACCAGTCTGAAGGTCTGGGATTTGCGATACCGATCGATACCGTCAAGCCGGTCATCGAATCGCTCATCAATTACGGTAAGGTAGTTAACAGGGCATATCTTGGCGTAACTGTCGCACAGGTGGAAGAGGATTCATATTACGGATCTGTCCCGGGTGTATACGTATATGAATATGTGAAGGACGGACCTGCCGATAAGGCCGGACTCAGGAATGGCGACAGGATCATAAAGATGGACGGTATTGCAATTAATGAAACTGATGATATCATTGTAATACGTGACAAACACAAGGTAGGCGATACCATAGAGTTTGAGATCGAGCGTGACGGCAAGCAGATGAAGATCGAACTTGTGGTCGGTGACGGCTCAGAATATGAAGGGAACTCTACTGTTTCGTCACAGCCCGATGATCCGGGAAGCACAGCTCCTTCAGGACGCACAGATCCTACTGATCCATCCGGAAGCACGGATCCGTCCGGTTCCGGCGAAGACGGAGATGACTTCATTCCTGATGTATTCGGTGCAAAAAAATAAATCGATCGGAAGGACATTAAGATGGCCAAAAGCAATCAGAACAGAGGAGTGAAGATAGTAGCGATCATATTAGTGGTAGCAATGCTGGTATCCTTTGGAGCATCACTTATCCTGGCAATAATGTCCTAAGAAGAACAACTGCCGTTGAACATAATGATTCTATCCTTCGCGGAAGGATAATCCGAATTTATCTTGAAGAGCTTAGCTTGTTCGATAAACGGTGTGGAGCGGAGTTCAGATACGGGGGAACCCGTGACGGCGTTAATGATAGATTGAATGATTATAGCATGCGTAATAAGAATGACAGGACCGCAGGACGCGGTCCTGTTCTTTTCTTCGAGAAACTTAAGGATCTGTTCTGCGCGTCTTCGCGTATCGTGGAATGTCTCACCGCCCGCAACAGGAGTGAACTTATCAGGGTGGTGCTTGAAGTTGTCATAAGTCTCCGGCCACCTTGTCTTGCAGTCCTCGGCATACATTCCTTCCCATGCCCCGAGATCCATCTCCTTGAGCATATCCGTCACTGTGAAAGGGCACATGACATGACCGTCATCATCCGACAATGCGATGTAAGCCGTCTGAAGCGCCCTGGGAAGCGGACTGACATAGCAGGCCTCAAACTTTACTCCCAGATCCCTGATGCTCTTGCGGAGCTCATAGCAGCCCCTGATCCCGTCATCAGTAAGGGGCGAATTCATTCGCCCCTGCATCTTAAGTTCCGTATTCCAAACCGTTCTGCCGTGCCTGGCGAGGTATAGCTCCATATTACGGCACGTCCCTGATGGATGTGAGTCCGTTCTCGTCAAACTCGTATGTGTACTCCGCACACTTCTCATCAAGGAATGCACGGTAGTTATTCATCCTTACAAAACTGTTGACCCTGTCATACCACTCCGGATTAGGTGATTCAGATGCAAAGTAGAGTACATAGAAATCACCGTCCATCTCAAAGATGGTCTTGTTGCCCGGAGTCCTGTTGTCGTCGAAGATCCATGAAGAGAACTCCTCGCTGTACTGCTCGGGATAAGTCATCTGGCTGTGCGTTACAACGAGTCTTCCTTCAAGGACTTCGCTGTTGTACTTATTCTCGATCTCGGAGAAGCTGTCAGCATCCGTAACCGTCTCGTAGATCTCCTGTGCAAGTGACTGTGCCTGTGAGATGTTCGTGTTGCCGCTCTCGTCCTTTACAGAAGAGATGTGAGCGATATGCACGTCTCTTAAGTGAATGGACAGCTTCTGGCGCTGTACGAAAACAAGGATTACGGGGAATCCGTCGCTGTCGGTGAAGATGGTTGCATCACCGGGGCGTCTGTCTACGCCGAACAGCCAGTTGCGGAAATCCGAATGAGTGAAATCACCATATCTGCAGTTGGATACCAGAGTCGAATCCGGCTGCTCGAGAGTGGCCTTGGCAGCACCTGAGAAGTACTTGGCTGCGCAGCTCTCGAACTTGGAAGGATCATCTGCCATCTCGTCGATGATCTGCTGTGCATGGAGGTTGGCAGTCTCTACATAAGCCTGCTCACGCTGCTCATAAGCGATCCTTAAGATCTTGTAATCAACGAAGTCATATGTATTCTTGTCATTCTCATAAGCTTCTTCTGCCTGCTGGTCAGTAGCGGACAGTTCCTCAAGCTTGGCTCCGTCACCATAGTCGTCCGTGAAATACATCTTTGCCAGGAAGTTCAGGGCAGTCTGCTCGCTGACCTGGTTGCCGTAAACTCCCTTGATATATGTATCAAGAGATACGCCCAGAGTGTCGGCCTGTGACTTGAGCCAGGAAATATACGCCTCTGCACGCTCGAAATGCCTGTTCTCGATATCAAGCCCCTTGGATACGGCATCATCGTACAGGATCTCGATGGACTGGAGACGCTGTGCCGTGTAGTCAAGGAAATAGTCCCTGTATGTGCTGTATTTCTCATCGTCCATGTAAGGGGAGGAGAGGAGGTTGGGGGTATCGGCTGCAAACAGGTCGACACCTTCCTCGATCATCGTATAGTGATACATAAAGCTGAAGTCAGCACTGCTGATCTTCTTGCCGTGGATGCTCAGAGGGCTGATGATAGAGTCCTTGCCTCCGACATTGTGGAAGATGGATGCTGCCACAGCGAGGAGCACTACGATCACGCCAAGGATAACGAGCATGAGGCCTGATGACTTGGAAGGAGTCTTCCCGGCCGTCTCAGTCCCGTCTGAATCGAGTGTTATGTTGACTTCTTCCCTGGAATTATCCTCGGGAGCAGCTTCTTCTGCCACCTCAAGTTCGTCCGCAGGCTCAGAAGTCACGTCGACTTCAGATGCGGCCTTTGCGGCCACGGACATCTCTTTATTCTCGGTTGTCTCTGTTATCTCTTTTATCTCTGCTGTCTCGTTCTTGTCGTTCTTACTCTTTTTCACTTCTACATCTCCTCTTCTTTAGGAACTATGAGATTTATGCACTGCTTTATGCATTCGATCGTTGTCGGCAGGGATGGTCCGCGCTCGCCGTCAAGATCGAGCACGATCTCAGGGTGTTTCTTCCTTGTCTCGATATGTATCTTATCGGACTGGAAATAGATGACTTTCTTGCTGTCAAGGTGATCGCCCACCATGAGCTTGCCCATGAGAGGGAAGATGTCGGTAGGTTCGACCTTCTTTACGATAAGCATGTCAAGGACCCCGTCCTCGATGTCAGCAAGTGACATGAGTTTGCGGAATCCTCCGACGCTCCTCGTGTTGGATACAAAGAACATGAGTGCATCGACATCGATGACCTCACCGTCGTGCTTTATGCGCAGGGGGATCGTATTCTTGATGGAGGACAGATCCTTGATCGCCGACAGCCAGTATGCGACAGGACCTATTGCAGTCTTCAACTCGCTTGATACCGTGTAAGCGACATCCGTGAGCATGCCGGCAGCTGCCACATTAAGGAAATAGTCGTCGCCGCACTTACCGCAGTCAACGCGTCTGAACTCGGGATCCATCAGCATTCTTGCAAAATCCGAAGGCCCCTGGGGCAGGTGCATCGTGGTCGCAAAGTCATTGACCGTTCCTGAAGTATATATGGCGAGAGGGATGTCTATGCCTGCCGTGCAGATACCGGAAACTACTTCGTTAACGGTACCGTCGCCGCCTACGGCAAGGAGATAGTCATAATCACCGGGTCTTGTGTCCATCGCGAAAGCCTTCGCGTCACCCTTACCTGCAGTATAGTATATATCAGCCCTTGTCACAGCCTGCTGTGATACAAGGTAAGAAAGCATATCCTCGATGCTGATCTTTGCCGTTTCCCTGCCGGAAGAGGGATTTACGATGATTTTAAGCTTAAGCCCCATAATCTTTCCTTATTGTGATATCATTAGTTTATTTGATTATAACTTTATTTTTATTAAAATCGAAAGGCATTTATATTAATATATGAAAAATCTCTCAAATTCAGCAAAATTTGAGGCAAAAAAACTGAAATTACAGCAAAGACGGGAGGATCTGCCCCAGTATCTGCTGGCGTTTCTTTTTCCGATGCTTACCGTAATAGCGGCTTTTGCCATCCTCCAGTGCTATCCTTTCGGCAACAGGACAATGCTGACGGTGGATCTCTATCACCAGTATGCACCGTACCTTGTGGCATTCAGGGATAAGATCCTATCGGGGGACAGCCTGCTCTATTCGTGGAATGACGGTCTGGGCAATGAGTATTATGCTGCCTTTGCAAACTATACTGCCAGCCCTTTGAACATCTTCTGCATATTTTTCACTGCCAAGACGATGCCGGTATTCATAGCATTCATAACTGCAGTAAGGGCCGGACTTGCGTCACTTACCATGACGATATTCCTCAAGGCGAACGATAATAACAAGCTCGACAACATAACCGTCGTATTTGCGGCTTCATATGCGCTCTGCGGATGGTTCGTCACGGATTTCTGGAACATAATGTGGTGCGATGCCATGATCCTCCTTCCGCTTCTGTGCCTGGGACTTCGCAAGATGTTCCTCCAGAACAGCTGGTGGCTTTATATGGTTACTTTGGCAGTTGCAATCGCGACCAACTACTTCACGGGATACTTCCTTTGCCTGTTCCTCATATTCTTCGCCCCGATCTACTACATCATGCTCGCAGTTCCTGCAAAGGACAAGACCGTTAAGAACAGATTCTCTGTCCTTAATCTAATAAAAGCAGCGGGCAAGTTCGGGTGTGCGAGCGTCATAGCAGGTGTATCGACGGCTTTTATCACGATTCCTACATACCTGATCCTGCAGCACTGTTCCGCAACTGGCGGAGAGTTCCCCAAGGATTTCAACCTTACGGGTAATCTCTTTGATTTTCTCGGCAGACTGATGGTCTCAGCGAGTCCTTCCATAAGGGACGGCATGGCAAATGTTCACTGCGGCATCGTAATAGTCTTTATGCTGCCCCTGTTCTTCATGCTCCCCAAGAAGTCCGGCATAGGACTCCGGCATAAGTTCGGTTTTGGAATAGCATTGGCGATCCTGTATCTGAGCTTTACCAACAGGACACTTAACTATATCTGGCACGGCATGCATTTCCCGAATCAGATCCCTTACAGGGAATCGTTCCTCATGCCGTTCGTGCTTGTATTCATGGCATATCTCACGATAAGGAGGCTCAAGAGCATCCCGGCATCTGCAGTCGGTGCATCGATCGGAGGATCGTTCATCTATCTCGTGCTCTATGAAAAATTCGGCGAAGGGGAAGAGGGATATATCCAGATAGGTCTGACATTCCTGTTCATAATAGTCCAGGGCATCGCACTGAAGATAATAACGGACGGCAGGAAGTCAGGTCTGTTCTGCGAGACGCTGCTTACCGTCACGATGCTCGTCGAGACTCTTGTCGGGAGCGTCGTGTCGATTGCGCTCGTTGCAAAGAACGAAGGCTTTGTCGGATATGATTTCTACGGCAAGAACTATCAGATCATAAAGGAATATGCGGATTCAGTCGAAGGAAGCGAAGGACACAGGTCTTTCGAGAGGAGCGAGCTGTTCCCCAACAATATCTGCAACATACAGTCACTTTATAACATCAAGGGAATATCGATATTCTCATCAACGACGAGGGAGAGCTTCGTTAAGTACAACAGGAATTTCGGGTTCCACAACAATGGCATAAACGGCTTCAGGAATGCAGGTATAACCCGCCTCACGGCGTCCCTCTTCGGAGTTAGGAACCTTATTACGATCGAGGACACCAAAACGGTACCGCCTGTCTTTGAAGTCGAACATTCAGAAGGCGATGTTAAGGTGTACGGCAATCCTGATGCGCTTGCAGCAGGGTTTATGGTGGATGAGAGTGTCACAAAGTATGAGCCGAGCTGGAATGATTCCAATGCATTCCGCAAGACGAACGAGTGGCTTAATTCCATGGGTGTAAAAGGTGATACATACGAACAGATCGACATGGAGGCCATCGAGTCAGACAAGATGACAACGTCTTCAAGCGGCGGAAAGATGCTGTCATACTCCATCGTGACCGGCGTTGAGAAGCCTTCGTTCAAGATCTCGATAGATGATGCTTCCAGGGATGCTGACATATATGTCTATGCCAGTGCCAGCTGCGGCGGAACAGCGACCGTCAAGGTTGGAGATAAGGATGAGTATTCCTTTGAGATAAGGAGTTATCAGACCATATGTCTCGGGAAGTTCACCGGCGAGAAGATTACTCTCAATATCAAGTATTCCGGCAATCCCGGAAATTCGGTCATCGTATATGCGGCACAGCTGACTGATGCTGCTTTCCACAAGGCGATCGATACTCTGGGCAGGGATCAGCTGAATGTAACTGAATACAGTTCAGGCTATCTGAAGGGGCACATTGATGTTACAAGGGACGGGCTCATGTTCATGTCGGTACCCTACTCAGAAGGATGGAGTGCCAGAGTTGACGGTACTGATATAGAGATAACGCCCATCGGCGATTCTTTTATCGGGATCAAGCTCGGCAAGGGCGGACATGATGTGGAGATTTCCTACATGCCTGCAGGATTAAAGGCAGGGATCGTGATTTCAGGCGTAACCGTTGTGATAATGGCGGCTGTGATAGCCGTTACGGAGCTGATGAGAAGAAGGGCAAGTATCGATGAGACTTCTGAACAAGAAAAAGATCAGGTTTGATCTGCATTTGATACTGGCTTTCGTTCTGCCTGTCGTGATCATGGCTCTTGCCTTTGCGGCGGCGCAGATCAAGCCGGGCAGCATCCTTCCCGAAGAAGCAACATTAAGGTATTCCGAGATGGATGATGATATCCTTTGCTCTGTCGACGGGCAGATCAGTTCCTGGCTTACGGTAAGGGAATCGTTTGCTTCACAGGATAAGCTCGAAGGCATGGGAGGTGTCGAGCTGCTCATTACGGAGTATATGGATCCGTTCTTTATCCTGTCCCTGGGACTGCCCGTAAGCTGGCTGCAGGTCTTCTACATGGTCTGCTATTTCCTGCGGTTCGGTCTCGCGGGGATCACGATGTTCCTTTTGTTGGACTGCTGCATAAAGGGTGAACGCAGTTTCAGCCTGTTCATGGCAGTACTCTATTCTGTCTCGGCGGTCGCAATGCTGTCAGCCGGATCTGTATCCCTGATGAACCTTTATATCCTGTTCCCGCTGTTCCTGAGATACATGGATGCGCTTATTACGGGCGGGTCCTTTGTATCAGCAAGATACATACTTGTCAGCATGCTGGTGTACATATCGGGCGTTACAGGTCTTATCCAGGGCTGGATCATGACCATATTGTTCGGAGTCTTCATATCGGTATTAAGATACGGGAAGTTCACGGCAGTATTCAATTCCCTGTCGCGGATAGTGATAAACTCGTTCGTTGGGGTTATCCTGACGGGGATCGTTAACATCCCGAGGCTTATGTCCATCAGTTATGAGAGTATTACGCCGGAGATCTTCGAAGAGGGAGAGATGAGATATACTTTCTTCGACCTTGTCTCATCCGTCGCGAGCGGCAGATCCGTAGATTCATCTGATGTCCTGGTACCTGCGGTCTATATTGGCATATTTACCGTCATGCTCGTTATCCTGCTGTTCCTTAACAGATATGTCCCGGTCAGGATCAAAGCTGCAGTTGCGGTGCTGACGGTGATCATATATGTCACATGTTCTTATACGGCAATAAGTGATGTGCTGTCGTTCACAGGCATCTCAACCGCATGTCAGGCTGCCCGTCTTGGAGGACTTACTGTCATGCTCTTTGTCAGCGCAGGCGTTTCCCTTAAGAACATCAGCGGCCTTTCCAAAGGAAGCATATATGCTTCCATTCTGTTCATGATCGCGGTCGTATGCATAGCAAATAATTCGGAGAATATCTACGGATACATGAATTACCAGCTCTTCATGACGGTAATATCAGCCATAGTTTCCGGTGTCTTTCTGCTGTCATATCTGGAAGGTGCAAAGAGATCTTATATGACGGCTTTCTTTGCTGCCGCATTCATCGCTCTTATCATGAACTGCGGATATGTGTTCATGATGTCGGATGTCTCGCCTGAGGATTATGAGTGCGTAACATACGAGTCAGGGACCGGAGATCTCCTGAGTATGCCTTCGAGGATACCGGTATTAGGTGACAGGGTCAGCTATGTTGTCGTTCCTTCTGACGGTTTTACCCCTGAGGATGGGGATGATCCTGCACTGGCTGTCAACAAGATCGCAAAGTGCATTCAGATCGATGAAGTATTCTCAGGATATGATACGGAGGAGATCATCAATAACGGTTTTGAGTCTGAAGACGGCAGATATGTGCTCAAGGAGGATGAAAGCGAAATGATCCTTGGCATTGACGTTGACGACGGCGAAGACATATATGTCAGTTCAGGACTTAATGTGCCTATTACGATGGCGGAGATGCGCTTCTCCCTGTATGATGAGCCGGATGATCATTTCTTCCACGGACCGTTCCTCGAATGCATATCTTATGACGGCAACACTTTTGAGGTCCAGCTGTTAGGCGGCAAGTCAGGCGGCAAGTCCGGACGTATCGGAGTATATACCCTTAACTCACACGAGCTTGGCAAACTGAAGATGGTCACAAGGCAGTTAGGTTCCGGCAAGTTTACGGTCAGTTCGGATATGGCCGGTGATAATAAAGGTTCAAAAACTCTCATTACAGGAATCCCTTATAATGATAATATTAAAGTAAAGGTGAATGGCAGGAATGTTGATACCGCTGATTATCTGAACAGGGTCATCGCGGATATCGGGGATGTCGGATCCGCACCGGTTGTTGAGATCACAGCTGAACTGCCCGGCATCTTTGCCGGAACGGTATTGTCTCTTGCCGGATTGGCGGTCTTTGTCTGGATCGCCTTCCATAACCTCAGAGAAGGAGAGGAGAATGTGAGCCATGCTTAATTTCCCTATAAAAGACGGTGCCGAGTTTGTCGTTTTCGATATGGAGTGGAACCAGCCCATATACGGAAAGGAATATGATATCGACGTATCCACGCTTACCGGGGAGATCATCGAGATCGGTGCAGTCAAGTATGTATATGAGAATGGTCATATTATAAAGATGAAGTCTTTCTCAAGGGATATTAAGCCCGTCGTATATACCAGCATACATTATCATGTTAAGAAGGTTACAAACAAGACCAACAGTGATCTGCAGCGCGGTGTCTCCTTCGCAAGGGCGTATAACGACTTTGCCAACTTCATCGGTTCTGCGCAGATCCTCATCGGATGGGGCAATTCTGACCCTGCCATGCTCAAGCAGAATCTCAAGTTCTTCGACATGGATGATGACCTGCATATCTATTTCCTCGACCTCCAGCCTGTGTTCTCGCTGTTCGGAGGGGAGAGGGGACGTCAGAGGAGTGTTGAGTTTGCCGTGGACTATTATGGCATCACCAAATCCAACGGATTCCATTCGGCAACGTCGGATGCGATATATACGGGTAAGATATTTGAGAAGATATTCGAATGCAATAAGACGGCTCAGGTCCTGTCGGCGATATCAAGTTCTGCCATCGATCCGGATGTTGTAAGTGAATATACATTTGTCGGAAGTCCATCCAAGGATCCGGCCAAGGCTTTCGAAGGGGTTGATGCATTCTGGAAGAAGTGTCCCATTTGTGACAGCACCCTGTCTGAGAAGATACCGAGGTTCCGTATCAGAAAATCAGAATATGCGCTGTTCTACTGCAGGAACCATGGTGAATTCTTTGCCAGGAACAGGGCAAAGAAGAACCGTGACGGCGATACATATGTTGCCTCAGTGCTCAGGATAGCCACCCAGAATGACTATTATCTGGTCGCTTCCAAGAAGGAGGAATTTGACAAGTTTGGCATAGAAGGCGAGCCTAAGGAAAAGGAAGAGAATACGGAAGAAAACTGACTTATTAACAATTTGTTCACACTTTGTGCAAAAAAAATTAGCAAATTTGAAATCTTTTGTTGAAATTTGTTACAGGATGTTTTAGAATACGGATAACAAATATAAAAAGGCAAACTATACATACGAAGGGAAGGTACTTCATATGATCAGAAAGTCAAAGATAAATGGTGACAAGCAAGGTATCATTCTTGTTATGGTCCTCCTGATCGTTGCAATGGCGATGATCTTCATCTCTGCGGCTCTGTTGCTTACAAATTCAACAAGGAGCAGACTCTACAACAACGCAGAAGAGAGCCAGGCAAGACTTACGGTTACATCTGCTGCCGAGGCTTTATATCAGGCTCTCGAGATGCAGGAGATCAGTGACGATACGCTCGGAGCTCTTGCTGCAGGATCCGGTTCTACGTTGACATTGACAGTAGATGACGGAACAGTTGCAGGTATGGGTACCGCAGCTGATAACTGCACGAAGGTTCATATCTACGAGAAGAAGGTCAGCTCTGTTGACTATGTTTACATGGATTTCACAACAACGATCGGTCCCAAGTCCGAGAATGTCCGTATGATCCTCAAGGCTCCTACGCCTCCGGTCAAGACTAACCTCTTCAGCACAGTCATGGACCTCGCAGGTGCTGCAGGCGACCAGAACCTCGCTCAGTTCAATATCGGTGAGGGCGGCGGATCCAAGAAGGACAATGTTGTTGTCGTTCGTGGTTCAGGTAAGAAGTATGTTATCGACCGTGCAAACCAGGATATCTATTCAACTCATATCTTCGTTGGTGAGACAAGTTCAACATCGATCGATGTATGGCTCAGAGACTCATCATACTACGGCGATCTCGTATTCTACGGCGATTATGCAACACTTCACTGGGATCTCCAGCCTAAGATCAAGGGTAATGTATATTTCCTCGGCAAGTCTTCCGGTACTGACAAGAACGCTTTTACAGGTGTTGACAGCACATCAAGGACTTTCGGTGAGAACTCAGCTTCATGGGTATTTGTTAACCGTGTAGCAAATGGTGACACAGACCGTGTTGAGAACATGCTCAAGAACAAGACTTGCGTTCTCCTTCTTGACAGCTCAAACGACACAGGTGCAAGTGTAAGCTGGGACGATGACAATGCTTCCGGAATCTCTGCTTCTCAGAAGTCAACATGGAAGTCAAGTTATACAGCAGGTTCTTCCAAGATCACAAATCTCAAGAAGGCCATCAAGGATTACATGAGTTCAACATTTGACGGTGACGGAGCTTTCCCTACGACCGATCAGGCTTTGAACACTGTACATGTAAACAAGTCAAGCTCGGGAGCTGCTCAGTACACAGCTTCTAACTTCCTCAACACGTTTGCATATTCAGCTTCACATAAGACATTCCTCCCTGCAGGCAACTACAGGATCTATGATTCAGGTTCAGGTTCTCACAGCATGAACACATCAGCCAAGAACGGTCAGGGAGACATCAAGTATGTATTCCTTAACGGTGCATTTGATTACAACATCTACTTCGGCGCTGACTACGACATGACCGGTGTACTCTTCGTACAGCTTGGCGGTACAAAGAATTCTATCTGCAACTTCATCCTTGAGAAGAATTGCGACCTGACACTCGGCTATTCGAACTACACAAACAATGATTACTACGGTACCGGTTTTGTATCAGTAAGTTCTTCAGGTTATTCAACTCCCGAGGCTATGTACACGGCATTTAGCACAATGAAGATGGGTTCAACAACAGCTTCTGTATATGACGGAACAAAGAGACCTTATATGTACATCTACGGTATCGGCGGTACAAACGGCAACCATGTAACATTCGGTAACAGCGGCGGTGCAAGATGCGTAGTTGAAGCTTATGTTGGTCTGTTCGAGGATTCATATCCCGGTAAGTCCATACTTGAGTTCTCAAATCAGCCTGTATACTTCTACGGCAGAATCCAGGCAGCTAAGTTCATCGCAGATACGAACAGCAACAATAGCCACATCTACTATTGTCCTGACCCTAACTCTGATGATGATGATTCACCTAAGCCTGCAAGGACCGGTTACTCAGTATACGATGTTATCTACTACTACGATTTCTCATCTCCTACATGATAGGATGAGCACATCAGAGAGTTAAGCACAAGCAAGAACAACGGGCTGTCAGAGATGACAGCCCGTTTATCATTGTCATAGGATCAGAAGGAGCCTTATTCTATCGTCAGGAGATAAGCGCCGGAGTCTTTCAGCCAGACAAGAGTCTGGAACATCTCTGAGGCAGATATGCCGATCATGTCGGAAGGAATGGATATTCCAAAAAGAGAACAGCTCTCCGTACAGACGTATACGGCATCAGTCTTGCCGGAAGATACAAGGTCTTTGAACTTACCGCTAAGCACATTATCCGGACAGATCAGCTTTGTACCGGTGTCTATGAGATAGATACTGTCAATATGTTTATTGGCAGTAATGAGCGAATCAAAGAGTTCGCGGAGAAGATCCCTGCCATGCTTGTTGTCAGATGAATAATGATCGTGCTTTATGAACAGGGATATCCCGTAAGAACTGCTTTCTGCTTCGAGTTCATATTCATCCTTGACCAGGAACCCGAGATCATTTGCTTCCTTTGGATTGTTTCTCATCAAAATCACTCCTGTCTGAAGCGAGGAATCTCATTGAACGCTGAATGGCATTCTTAGAGTTACCCCACGGTTTGTCATTATTGCGGTAATCAAACTTCAGTGTGAACCACTCGACATCATCGATCAGTTCGCTGAAGTATTTCCCGTCATTCTGATAAAGAGCTTCCACAAGATCTGCAGCATCGTTCTGGGAGAGCTTGGCAGCTGCCCTTAAGAGCATGGCCGTGTGGGGAAGGCAGTGGGATTTCGCTCCCGCAAACTTCTCCTTAAAACCGTCTTCATGCTTAAACATATAAGTGATCACTTCAATGTAGTGACCCATTGAATCGTTAAGCTTGCTGCAGATCGGGCATTCCTTTGTGCGCTTATCGATCTTATCTGCCAAAGCTGTAAGTTTTGATTTATAATCAGAACTTCTGCCCTTAAACAGTGATGACTTTCCGGGAATAGAATCCTTCATCACATTCATCAGGTCGTCATTCACATCCTTAAGATGAGTATGGAGCATGAGCCCGAGGCCGAGCCTGTTCGCTTCCCGCCTGTTGAGCTTTCCCAGGTGATCCGGGCAGAATCCCGTCTTATTGGTGATCTTACGGGTATCAGGTTCCATCAGTGAAGGTCCCAGATAGTAATCAAGTTCGTTGGTCTCCGCCTTCGAAGCGAGCTCGCATAGGGGACAGTCACATTCTGACTGGTATGCATCGTTTACGGGGATCATGTATATTCTTTCCATTAACGCCTCCTCTTATTACGTGTCAGCATGAACAAGTCTGTCGGCACGGACATTTACTTCGTTTATGGTGATGGACGTGAATTCCTCTACCGCAGCGCCAACCCTCTGCTGAGCCTGCGAGAGGACATCCTGTGCGTCAAACCCGTAGAATATGGAGATATTCAGGCTTATCGCGACACCGTATGTCTTCTTCTCTGTCTTGAAAGACGTGACCTCAGCAATACCCGGGATGTCCTTAAGGACTATCTTGATGAGATCGAGAAGAGCATCATCCGATATCGAATAAGAACCGAGGGAAGAGAAGGTAGGTCTTACGACTGTTCTCTCGGATTCCGGTGCGATCGGCGTTATGCCGCGCTCGCGGTCGAGTCTCTGACGGAGCTTGCTGAAAGGATCAGAAAAATATCCGGAGAACTCGTGCTTGATTTCCATGCTCGGGACGGGGATCGTGTGCATGCCTTCAGACAATCTTGTGTTGCGTGCCAGACGTCTCTCTTCCTCGGTCGAGACATCCTCGATCCTGATGAGCATCGAAGGCTGGTTGAGCCATAGGTTCGTGCATATCTTCTCGAGCATTGAATCTGAAGTCCCCAAGATCATTAGGGCCTTCGGCATATTCTCGACCAGAGCCCTGCGCATGACCTCTGATCTGGTGGGATCTACAAATATTGCCTGCCTGACCGACTCGATCTTGGTCGGTGCCTTCTTGGCAGACGTTCCTGCGACTATCCTGCTTCCGTTGATCAGAAGTCCGTCATCGATTATGTAGTAGATCTCATTCTCGCCGGCGACCTTGATGGCCCTGGTGCTCTTGCCGGTTCCGGATTGACCGATAAAGGCAACAACTGCAATGTTCGACAGAGCATCGCGCGTCAATTGCTCGCTTGACAGTATCTTCTCGACATTGCGTTCGGATTCATAGGAGTTGTTTCCGCCTGAAGCACCGGTCTTGTCAAATCTTCTCAGGGTATCCCTAAGTTCAGGGAGGAGCACACGTCTCCAACCGGCAGCGGTCTCTCTGGATTCTGCCGGGTTGTGAGAAGCATTGTGTTTGCCGTCAGAAGTATTTGCCATAGCTATCAAAGATCAGCCGGTCAGTTATCCCAGCTGTGGTAGTATTCCTGGATGTCTTCGTTCTCGTCCATCATCTCGAACATCTTCTCGAGCTGGGCTACCGTATCCTCATCTGTGATCTGCGTCAATGTCGTAGCGACAGGGCCGAGGCTCGAATCAACAAACGTATACCCCTTGGCTTCAAGGGCATCCTTGACCTCGTAATAGCTTGAAGGATCCGTTACGACTTCATAGTACTCGTCCTCAGCGACGAAGTCGGCTGCTCCGCACTCCAGGCTGTCGAGCATTACCGTATCCTCATCTTCAAAGTCCTCTCTTGAGATAAGGATGCTGCCCTTCTCTTCGAAAAGGAATGATACGCTTCCCGATACGCCCATGTTGCCGCCGTTCTTATCGAAAATATGCCTCAGATCAGCAGCAGTCCTGTTACGGTTATTCGTAAGCGCCCTGACCATGACTGCGACTCCGCCGGGACCATAACCTTCGTATGTGATCTCTTCGTAATCGTCGCCTTCGCCTGCACCGGCCGCCTTCTTGATCGCCCTGTTGATATTGTCATTGGGCATATTGGCAGCCTTTGCCTTAGAAATGATATCCTTAAGCCTCGAGTTGCCGTCAGGATCAGGGCCTCCGGCCTTGACTGCAACGGCGATATCCTTTGCGATCTTAGTAAATACAGCACCCTTTGCTGCATCTGACGCTTCCTTCTTGCGGCGGATGTTGCTCCATTTGGAGTGACCTGACATAGTAAAATTACCTCCCTGTTAAAAACATATAAATAATATGAACGACCGACACGGCCTGAAGGATACAGACTGTGGCGATCCCAAAATATTTATCGGATCTTGTGTTCTTTGTTACGGCTCTTGCGATCGAGTAGGAAAGACCATAGATGGCAAAATCAAGCCACTTGCTCGTAAACTGGTAATAGTAGCCGAACATGAATATCGATGAAAGCGTTATGTCCATATAGACATCGCCCTTCGTGTACTTCTTCTTCATCAGCAGCGCAAGCAGGAAGCAAACTGCGCATACGGCGCAGATCCTTCCTATCGTTACCCCGAGATTGATGAGTATCTCAACGATGCCTCCTTCGAGGATCCCGAAAGCGGGGGGAAGGATAACTGCAATGACAACGCATATGACTGCCCAGACTGCAGTTACTATGTGGTTTGAACCGGTATCGTAGTAGATCATCATGGAAGATACGCAGGCTGCAAGGAGCAGGACATATGAGATAAAGTAGAGCAGGAAGAACGTCTGCTGGTTATATCCGAGATTGATGATAGCTGCGTAAGCATATTTGTAGACCCCGACCGACGCGATCAGGAAGAGAACGCCGGTAAAACTCTCGATCTTGGTATATCTCGAAGCGATGGGAGCGCCGCAGTACCTGCACTTGCCCTTGAGCGTCGCCCAGCTTATGATCGGTATCAGATCCTTGGCTCCCAGTTTATGTCCGCACGTCATACACATGGAATGTCCCTTGACTATCGTTCTTCCGGCAGGGAGCCTGTATATCACAACATTAAGGAAACTGCCTATGATCACGCCGAAAACGCCGGAAATGAAAATAAAATAAACTGCCAGAAAAATATCCAAAGAAACACCTCCGTAAACTAAGAGTAATATAACATAAACGCGATTTTATTAAAACATATTAATCTGTAACCTATTTCGGTAGACAAAATTCATAAATTTACTTGTTTTTTGTGACATATTGTTATATAGTTTGATAAATATTAGGCTCGATTATTGTGTCGAGGTGTCTCCATTTGCGCCTCCCCATGTTATTGACCTATTATAACAGGCGTAGCCTTAAACCAGGAGGAAGTATGAAGAGATTAGGTGATATCCTCATCGAGAGTGGATTCCTGTCTGCGGCTGAGCTTTCAGAGGCTCTGACCAATTCGAAGGAAACCGGCAAGCGACTCGGAGAGGTAATCGTCGATATGGGCTTAATGTCCGAGTTTGATATTCTCCGAGCAGTGTCAAGCCAGTACGATTACCCGATTATTGACTTGACCAGTATCGAGATCGACCAGAAGGCAACATCCCTTTTCGACGAGAAGTATTGTGTCGAGAACTGCGTTTTACCGATAGGTTTTGATGGTGACAATCTTGTAGTTGCTATCGATGACCCTATGAACATCCTTATAATGGATGATCTCCAGTTCAGGTCAGGCTATAACGTAACCCCGATGCTTGCGACCAAGACATCTATCCTCGAGGCTGTTAAGGTTAATTACGGTAAGGAGCAGGCAGCTCAGGCAGCCGAAGAGCTCGGCATCGACATGAGCCAGGATCTTGAAGGTCTTGATTCCGAATTGTCAGATGCGGTTAACTCAGCTCCTGTTGTTAAGCTCGTAAACTCAATGATCGATTACGCTATCAGAGCAGGATCATCAGATATCCATATCGAACCTATGGAAGACAGGGTTCGAGTCAGGATAAGAATCGACGGCGTCATGCAGGAAGTCATGAGCAACCCGCTCGCTGCAAAAGATGCCATCACTACCAGGATCAAGATCCTCGGCGGTATGAACATCGCTGAGAAGAGGATCCCTCAGGACGGCCGTATCAGAACAGAGATCAACGGCGAACCCGTGGACATGCGTGTATCCATCCTTCCTTGTATCACAGGTGAGAAGACGGTTATCCGTATCCTTGCAAAGAACGATGGCAACCTCAACCGTAAGTTCCTCGGCATAAGCGATCACAATAATGCGCTTATCGATAAGATCGTTAAGGTCCCTCAGGGCGTTTGCCTCGTATCAGGACCTACCGGTTCAGGTAAGACAACAACACTTTATACTATCCTTTGTGAGAAGAACACACCTGAAACTAATATCATTACAGCTGAAGACCCTGTCGAGATCCGTATCCCCGGACTTAACCAGTGTCAGATCAATGCTAAGGCCGGAATGACATTTGCTTCAGCACTCCGTTCTATCTTGCGTCAGGACCCTGATATCGTACTCGTCGGAGAGATCCGTGACGGTGAGACTGCCGAGATCGCGATGAGAGCTGCTATCACGGGTCACTTGGTTTTCAGCACCATCCATACGAATGATGCTGTATCTTCAATTAACCGTCTCATAGACATGGGTATCGAGCCTTACATGGTATCTACTGCCGTTGTAGGCGTCATCTCCCAGCGTCTCGTCAGAAGGATCTGTACCAATTGCCGTAAGACATACGAACCCGATGAGGCTCTCAAGGAACAGCTTCAGCTTGAAGATGGACAGAAGCTCTATATGGGTGAAGGCTGTACTGACTGCAATGGTTCAGGTTATAAGGGCCGTATCGCTATCCACGAGATCATCTGTATGACCAAGGGCATGAAGATGCTTCTCGAGAAGCGTGCTACTGAAGAGGAAATGAGAGTCCTTGCCGTATCAGAAGGTACACAGATGCTCTTCGATTCTGCAAAGGCGCTTGTTCTTGAAGGTATCTCGACTGTTGACGAGATGAACAGAGTTGCATACTCAATTGACGGATAATATTAGGAGGTAACAAAAGTGGAAGAAGGTTTTACATTGACAATGGAGGCCATCCTGGCCGAATCAGTCAGAAGGGGAGCGTCTGATACGCATATCACCGTAGGTCTCCCCCCGATGATCCGTGTTGATGGTCAGCTGATGCCTTTGAGCAAGCAGATCCTGACACCTGCAGATACAGAGTATCTCTGCAAGTCGATGATCGATAAGTCAAGGCAGCAGTATCTGAACGAGAGAGGAGAGATCGACTTCTCGTTTGTCGTTCATGATTACAGCCGTTTCAGATGCAACATCTACAAGCAGCGCGGATCTTATGCACTTGCTGCAAGAACGATCACCAACGAGATCCCTACATGTGAGAAGCTGGGACTTCCGGCTCTCTTCAAGGAGTTGGCAGAGAGACCCAGAGGACTCATCCTTGTTACCGGTCCTACGGGTTCAGGTAAGTCAACGACACTCGCTGCCATGATCGGACATGTAAACAGCGTTAAGAAGTGTCATATCCTTACACTTGAGGAACCTATCGAGTACCTCCATATGCATGGCGAGGCTATGATCAACCAGAGAGAGATCCACGAGGATACACTGTCATTTGCTAACGCATTGAGAGCTGCTCTCCGTGAAGACCCTGATATCATCCTCGTAGGTGAGATGCGTGACCTTGACACGATCAGTACAGCTATTACCGCGTCAGAGACAGGTCACCTTGTTATGTCAACACTCCATACGTCCTCAGCTGCTGATACGGTCAACCGTATCATCGACGTATTCCCGCCTCATCAGCAGGATCAGGTCAGAGTTCAGCTCGGTACCGTTCTTGTTGCAGTTATCTGTCAGACGCTCGTTCCCAGGATCGGCGGCGGACGCTGTGCTGCTTTCGAGATCATGATCGCTAATGACGCCGTACGTAACAACATCCGTGAAGGTAAGACGTATCAGATCGACAGTACCATCGCAACAAGCTTGTCGATGGGCATGTGTCCTCTTGACTTCTACCTCGCAGAACTCGTTAAGAGGAAGATCATCTCCAGAGAGACTGCTATCTCCAGATGCAGATTCCCCGATGATCTCAAGAGATATATCAACAATGTTGGAGGACCCGCTAACAGTCCTCTGTTCAGCGATCTGGATTTCCAGTGATAACTTAAGTTAAAATTTTAGGAGGAGGATAAAGAAATGCCTAATTTTAAATATCAGGTAATCGATGCAGCGGGCAAGACGTCTACCGGTGTCATTGATGCTGCCAGCATGGCTGACGCGTCAAGGAAACTCCGTGCAGACGGCAAGTATGTCGCATCGCTTTCACTTGATAAAGGTGCCGGATTTCTTAATTTCGGTGGCAAAAGGAAGTTAAAGACAAAAGAGCTCGTTCTTATTACGAGACAGTTGGCTTCACTGCTTTCTGCGGGCATAACGATCATCAGGGCTTTGGACATGTTGTATCAGCAGGTTGATACAAAGAATGCGAAAGCAATCGTTGGTGAGGTTTATGAATCCATTCAGGGCGGCCGTACCATGTCTGAGGCTTTCAAGGAACAACAGGGACTTATTCCTAACATCATGACCAGTATGGTCGCTGCTGGTGAAGAGTCCGGTCGTCTCGACGAAGTTATGGAGAGACTTGCTGAGCACTTCCAGAAAGCTCAGAAGCTCAAGAACAAGCTGAGTTCAGCAATGGTTTACCCGAAGATCCTTGCGTTCGTTACTTTCGCAGTATCCTGGGGTCTTCTTACATTCCTTGTACCCAGCATCACGGCAACTATCGCAGACCTCGGCGGTAAACTTCCCGGTCTTACGAAAGCGATCATCGCTGTCAGTGACTCTCTGACGCATTTCTGGTATGTATATCTTGCAATTGTAGTATTCCTGGTTGGCGGCTTCAAGATGTGGAGAGCTTCAGAGAAGGGGCAGTATCAGTGGTCTTGGCTCATGATCCATATGCCTATCGTCGGCAACATGACTAAGATGACGGCTACTGCGCAGTTCACAAGAACAGTTTCCACACTCCTTAAGTCTGGTATCTCCGTTCTTCAGGCTGTTGAGATCACAGAGAAGTCTCTCGACAACGTTATCTTGGAGAAGAAACTTTCTGATGCGAGGATCGAGATCAGAAAGGGTGCTGCACTTTCCAAGTCTATCAAGGGCATCGAAGAATTCCCTCCGATGGTATACGCTATGACGGCTATCGGTGAGGAGTCAGGTACTCTCGATACGATCCTTGACAAAGCAGCAGATTACTTTGAAGATGAAGCAGACGCTGCTACAACAAAAATGACAGCAGCTCTTGAACCTATTATGATCATCGTTATGGCCGTTATCGTCGGACTTATCGTCGGTGGTATCGCTATCCCGATCTTCAATATGGCATCGTTCATCTAATGTTAATTATTGAAAGGAGATAAATAATGGATTTTTCATCATTTGGAAAGGCTTCATCTGAATTTGTTATAGACTGTTCCAGTTCCGATCTTAAGCTTGCAGTTGGATCATACAACAGGAAAACAGGTCTTGTGTTGCTCGATAAGGTTGGTGTAGTTCCCCTTGAGAACGACGCTATCAACGACGGTGCGATCGCAGACTCTTTCGGTGTTGTTATGGCTCTGAAGCACGCTATTGCAAGATTGGATATCAAAAACAGAGGAGCAATAGTTACAACAGAGGGTGCTTTCATGCACACAAGAGATCTTGAGCTTCCCAAGGCTAAAGCTGAGCAGCTCAAGGATATGGTTAAGTACGAGGTTATGGGTCAGGGCAACAACAGAGAGATGACCATCGATTACATCATCTACGGTACAGCTCTCGATGAGGAAACAAATGCCCCTAAGTATAAGATCAGAGCAACAGCAGTTCCTGTTGATACGATCGCTGAGTACAGAGAATTCCTGAAAAACATGGATCTGACTCCCATCGCGCTGGACGTTAACCCCAACGCTATCAGGAAGCTCTTCTCTTCCGGTATCATCAACGGCAATGTAAACATCTCTCAGTCAACACTCCTGTTGGTTGAGCTTGCCGGTGCAACTACAACAGTTACGGTTCTTGATAAGGGCTTCCCGGTCCTCTCAAGAAGACTTGCTTTCGGTCATGCAAACATCCGTCAGGTTGCTGAGTCTGTTAAGAAGATGCAGGGCGGCGGAGACAATCAGTCTTCACTGGCTAGACGTCTTAACATCACAAAGTCTGACGCTGAGTCATTGATCCCTATCGAGGATATCGATGTATGGCATGAGACAGTTGCAGAGATCCCTTCTCTGCAGAGCGCTGTAAACGCATACTTCAAGAGCCTTGTTGAGACTGTTAACAGAACGGCACAGTTCTCAATTTCCAAGTTCCATATTGACAGCATTAGCACATGTTTCCTCTATGGATCAGGTGCAGGTTACAAGAAAATCGACAAGGAACTGTCAAGACAGCTTGGCACACAGGTTGAGATCCTCAACACTCTCAGCACTGTCGCAGGTCCTAAAGATTTCATGCTGCCCCAGTTCGTAAATTGCTGTGGTGCACTTATTCGTGAAGATTAAGGAGGAGGAAATAAAATGGCAGGTTTAGGTTCAAAGAAAGATATTGCTAAGCGCGATCTGAATTTCTTTGCAGAATTTACTGCAGCAGCAGCAAAAATGACCAGATTGCTTGGTTATGGCGTTGTTGTCGGTATCGTAGTCGTAGCGATCATCGTAGGTTTTATCGTATGGGGAATCATCCGCAATGCGATTACACAGTCAGCCATCAACGATCTTGAGGCTCTGCTCGCATCCGATGAGTACGCAGGTCTCCAGGAAGATGCCGTAAGACTCAATTCAGAACTCACAGGATTCAACAATTACTACTATGCTCTGTCTCAGATGAGAGAGCAGGTTGACAAGATCCCCGCTGTCCCCGTTGAGCTTACAAACATCATGGAGAAGTCAATACCTTCTGACTCTTACATTGATAAGTATGAGATCAGCCAGACAGGTATGCATGTTGAGGGTTACACATTCAGCTACTACAGTGCATTGAATTTTGTAAATCTCCTCAACAAGTCAGATGTATTCTCTCTTCCCGTTCAGCTCGAGGTTCAAAGGGTAGATCCTTCAACTATCGGAAGCGTTGAGACATTCATCAGACAGGATGGAAAAGTAAATGCCATCAACAACTATTATCACTTCATCGTAGAAGGTCTGCTCGTCAGCGAGGTACACGTATCTGTATCCAACTATCTGCGCACACCTGACGGAAAGGGCGGATTCGTCATTTCCAGCCTTGGCGGTGTAGAGGTTGAGAAGTATAAGGCAGGAAGCACATATGAAGTTAATAACATCGCTACATATGAGCAGTCCGGTGTAACATACAACCTGTCTCAGGTTGCTATCAACAGGGCAACACTTGCTCAGGACAAGGTTACACAGCTTGCAACAGACAACAAGATCAGCGGTATTGCTAATGACGATATCGAGATCCAGCTGTACTACAGTCCTGCAGAGAAGAAGGAGGGTGAAGCATAATGAATAATTTATCATTACGTGAAAAAGCAATTATCTATATTCTTTTCCTGGTTGTTATCGCTTTGCTTGCTTATCTGTTCGGTATCAGGACACTTAATAATGCAAACGCTGATATGCAGATCCAGCTTCAGGAACTTCAGGCAAGGAAGGAACAGCTCGATCTCCTGAAGCAGGAAAACCAGAAGACTCAGGGAGCCATTGAGACCCTGAAGTCTGACATCGTTAAGTATGAGCAGTCTTTCATCAGCGAGATGAAGACAGAGAACCTTGAGAAGTATGTTCTCGATGAATTCGAGAAGGCCGGCATGCCTTTCCTCGCAGACGTTAAGTCTGAGGATGTTCAGATGGAAGCCATCGTTCTTGCTGACGGTACATCTTCCAATGACTCGGTCAACTGTAAGAGGATCATCGCTAAGTATGCTACAACAGACGGATACGAGATCACACAGTACAATCTCAATGAGAGCAACTATGATGAGAATGGCAACCCCAGGACATCATACCTCAAGGATATGCTGAACAAGACAGGTGTCTATAACGAAGAGAACAGGTATGGTTACCAGGAATTCATTAAGGCACTTGCTACGATGGAGAAGGCTGATCCTGATTGCGTTAAGATCACAAAGATCGGTGCAGAGTCAACTCATGGTTACCTGACATTGACAGCAGCTATCGATTTCTACGGAACAACTCTCACCAACAGACAGTCACAGGAGTCTGATGCTCATAAGGCTAAGTTCTACGGTGTATGGAACGGTGACGGAGTCGATACAAAGGGCGGATTCATCGGAATGCCTTACAAGGTTGATAACCCTGACAGCTTGTGGAATGGTATCCTTATCGATCCTAACGAGCTTAACGGATTCATCGAGAGACCGTTCGCAGCTTATCTCTCCAATGCACGCTTCACACAGCTCCTCTCTGAGAAAGGACTTGAGAAGATCGTTGGCGGCGGTATTGTTGCAGCTGATTCTGATAAGGTTCCTGAGCCTACTCCGGCTCCCGATGATGCAGCATAACAACAATTTTGAAGAAATTGTGAAAAAATGTGAAAAAACTATTGCAATTCAAAAAACAGGTGTTATACTGTAGTTACAAACCAATAAACAAAAAATTCTAGGAGGAATTTACCATGAAGAAGATTCAGAAGACAAAGAAGGGCTTTACACTCGTTGAGATGGTACTCGTTATTGCTATCATCGTTATCCTTGCTGCAGTTCTTGCACTTAGCATCGGTACATACCTCGGCAGAGCAAAGGCAGCTGCTTCTTCCATCAGCTTGCACAACTGGTCAATCTCTTCTGTAGACGCAGAGATCCAGGCAGCTCTCTAATAGTTAGACTACTAGCTGACTAATGACACGGCGGGGCAACCCGCCGTGTTTTTTATCAATTCATAAATTTTTAACAATTTGTTAATTTATTGTTGAAAAAAGTTGAAACACCAAGTATAATCTAGATGTAAGAAAATACTTTCAGGAGGCACGCCATGCACAAAGTGATGAAGTGTAGAAGAGGATTCACTCTGGTAGAGATCGTTTTGGTCATTGCAATTATCCTTATACTTGCAAGTGTTACCGCATTGAGTGTTTCAGATATATTGAGGAATAGTCAGCGTGGTCAATCGTCCGTCAGTGATGCCGTGACCTCTGCGAAGTCTGAGATCAGCAGCAAAGAAGCAGCGCTGAGAGGCTATGGTTTCTAAGTTGAGGAGGTATATATGATCAGGATTACTAAAGTTAAGACAAGTGTAGCCAAAGTTGGTTTTACACTCCTTGAAGTTATACTTTCAGTTGCCATCATGCTTGTATTGACAACGATGATGATGAACGGATTCGCAGCAACGATGTCCTACTCATATCACACATCTGTGTTTGCATCAACAGCAGGTTCCAACTATGCTGATGCCATCACAAATGTTGCTACCAATTCAGCAAGTGGTCGTGGTGCTTACACAACAATGGGTCCCGGTTACGGATCCATTACTGATAATGACTGCAAGAAGATCCATTTCTCACAGGCTATCGCCGGTACAGGCCAACAGGATATCAACGTACAGATGTACAGAGAGAACGGCGGTGCTTCTGATGCCAACTCTCATGCATACAGATCAGAGGCTGAGAACTATGGTGAGGCAGCTGATGGTACATACGCTAACAACAGGACTGCTTTCTACTACTATCCTAAGTACATCAAGAATGGTTCCCGTGAGAATACCCGCGGTAAGATATCCATCTATCAGTTCGGTGATGAATTCTGGTGGTATGATGAAGTTAACAACATGAAGATGTTCAAGGCATATTGATAGGGCCCGGAGGTGTTAAGATGACGGTTGTACATAAGAGTAATAAAAAAGGTTTTACATTACTTGAGATGATGCTCTCGATCGCTATCGTAACGATCGTAAGCGGATGCCTGGTAACATTGATGATCGGAGTTAAGGATTCTTATATCAATACATATAACTCTGATGACTCTACAGATTATGCAATGCTCTTTGCCAAGGCTTTTGAGAATTCCTTCCTTGCAACGGTACAGGACTGTAATGGACACTCAGCAACAAATGCTACATGGAAGATCGGAAACTATACCGGTGCAGACGGGCAGACACATCAGGATCTTCTGTTGAATGGTGCACCTCAGCTCAAGTTGTCACAGATGAAGGTGCAGCAGAAGGGTACGAATACGATTACCGACAAGTGGAAGATCTCTATGACATATGAATATGTCATGGCTTCCGGAATGGTTAAGTACACGATCACAGTTGTTGATAATTACTATGATCCCGGCGTTGTAAAGTGTGTATATAATGGTGGATTCTTCCTTCCTCACTTCGATAACGGAACGATCGATTCACACGATGGTACATACATTACCTTCAGAGCTGCATAAGAAGGATAATTTGAATAAGAGTACAGGGGGCGGCCATTGTGCCGCCCCTGAGTTTGTTAACAAAAAACCATTCAACTTATTGTTGACAAATGATGAAGACCAACATATAATAATTAAGCTGTTGTGCGGGATTAACTCAGTGGTAGAGTGTCACCTTGCCAAGGTGAAAGTCGCGAGTTCGAATCTCGTATCCCGCTCCATAACGTCCCTGATGCAGGGACGTTTTTTTATGCACATACAAAGCAGCCTGATACAGGTTATAATAGAGCAAAAGGAGGTATGATCTATGCCCGGTTATTCATTTACTCCCAGGGGAGTCTGTTCAGTCAACATCACTTTCGATATCGAGGACGGTAAGATCCATAATGTGAAGTATGTCGGCGGCTGTGACGGAAATCTCAAAGCCATCGGCAAACTTGTTGAGGGAAAGGATGCCAGGGAAGTTGCTGACATACTTCGCGGCAATGACTGCCGGGGAAGGGGAACATCTTGTGCAGATCAGCTGGCCAGGGCTATTGACAGCGCACTTCAAGCCTGATAGATGATATAATGTTTAGTGGTAGCGATAGCTGCATTTGGAGGTTGTTTTGCAGAATAAGTCGAAGTCGAAGTTATATTATGCCTTACTGGCATTTCTTTTTCTGCTTATACTTAAGCTTATCCTGTTCTTTGATGACAAACTCCTCGTATGGCTCTATGACGGCGCATCGCAGCATCTGTCAGCTCTCAATTATTACTCTCAGTACTTAAGAGACGTTTTCTCCGGGATATTACAGGGGAATTTCCAGATCCCCAGGTTCGATCTGTCGATCGGTGAGGGAAGCGATATACTAACTACTTTCCATTATTACTGCATCGGCGATCCTTTCGCATTCTTCAGTGTTTTCTTCAGGGGCGAACTGGTCTATCTGTACTATGAGTTCTCGGTGTATCTGAGGTTATTCCTGTCGGGATTCTCGTTTCTGTTTTTTGCAAAACATTTCGACGGCGGAAGTCTCATGAAGAAGGCTTCGGACATCGTGGTCGCGGCAGCAGCTCTCATGTATGCGTTCTCATGCTGGTCGGTAACTTGCATGGGCCGTCACCCGTTCTTCCTTAATCCGTGCATATTCATGCCGCTGATCCTTGCAGGCGTCGAAATGATCATAAGCAGAAAAAAGCGAGGCGTCCTTCTTCTATCCGTATTCCTGTCATCACTTTCCAATCTCTACTTCCTTTACATGATGGCACTGATCACAGTGATCTATACCATGGTCCGCCTGATCGTGATGCATGGAAAGAACATAAGAGAATACATAAGGCCGTTATTGACTGCCGCTGTTGAGGCCGGCATTGGCGTAGTCCTGTCGGGTGCCGTTTTCTACCCGGTCGCCAGGGTATTTCTGGGCGACTCAAGAGTCGGCGGGAGCAATAACGTAGGAATATTCTACCCGCTTAAGTATTATCTGACGTTCCCTCAGTCGCTGATATCCGGCAACCTTGATTACTACAGGCTGTTCGGGATAGGTGCAGTAGGTGTCATCATAATCTATCTGGTATTTGTGAGGAGCTCTTCAAGACTTCTCAAGATATTCTTTGTTATCACGGCGCTCTTCCTGATCTTCCCGGTATTCGGCACGGTCATGAACGGCTTTGCCTATGCATCCGACAGATGGTGTTTTGTCCTGCCACTGCTTACCGGTGCGGGGCTTATTGTAATATGGAACGATCTGGTCAACATAAAGAAGACCGATGCGGTAATACTCATGATCTTAATGGCAGGCGCCATCGTGCTGTCTGTAATAGGCAAAGATATGCAGGGGATCACCGTTATGTCATTAGGCGTGGTCATGATCCTTATCATGTTTGTCATGAAGAGATTGAAGGTCAGAAGCGGCATTGCCATAGGAGTGATCGCCGTATCTGTCCTCTGCGGCATGATCTTCTATATCATCCCGTTCCTGCCGCAGCTCGCACCGATGAGCTGGCTCAATGTCTACTACAACGGCAATGAAGCGGCATACATCGCAGACATGGATAAGTCGCGTCCCTTAAGATACTCCGGCAATATCCTCACCGAAAACGTATCTCCGCTGTCACAGATCTCTTCAACGCAGTTCTACTGGAGCAACGCCAATCCGTATGTCGGAGAGTTCAGGACCGATATCGCGTCCCCTGAATACCGCCTCTATTACTACACTGGATACAATTCCTCATACACGCTCCTCAATCTGTCGGGAAGCAGATATTATGCGCAGTCCGGAATGCAGACAGAACCGCTTCCTTACGGTTACGAGAAATGCGCACATATGGATATCGGCTATGACATAATGCGCAATGTAAACGATACCTCTCTGGTCTATTCCTACGACAGAACGGTTCCTGAGCAGCAGTGGAAGAGCCTTACGCCTACTGACAGGCAGGTGCTTTTAGCACAGGCAATGGTCGTACCGGAAGATAACGGTCCTTCAGTTGACATTGCCCCGACGTCCGTAAGTTCAAGAGTTACGTCAACGGATAATGATCAGGTCACGATCGAGTTCGACGGCAGGCCCGGCAGCGAGACATATATCACATTCAGCAACATGAGATCAGATCTTGCAGATACTTTATTCTTCATTTTCGTGAATATCCCTGAGACAGGGGAGACATATGTGCTCAACTATTACACGATGTCCAACTGGTACAACGGAAGGGATGAGTTCTCGCTCAACTTAGGCTGGCACGAGGATGCGATCCACAAAGCCGTTATCACGGTCGAGAACGATCTGAAATATCAGTGTGACTATTCCGTATCCTGCATCGATATTAACAGTTCATCCGGGAATATCAAAAGAAGGTTTGAGGTCAAGCCTGAGAACCTGAGCGTTGAGGCGCGCGGCACAAAGATCAGCTACTCTGTCGATTCTCCTGATGAGAGATATTATGTTCTGGCAGTTCCGTATTCCAAGGGATGGACGGCTTATGTTGACGGCAGCAAGGCTGAGATACTGCGATCAAATATACAGTACATGGCTGTTAAGCTTGATAAGGGCAGGCATGATGTCATGTTCGTCTATTCGGGTGATCAGGACACGGGTATTTATATGAGCATAGCAGGACTTATTGCTACCGCAATATATCTTGTCTGTGGTAAAATCATAGATAGAAAACGATCAGAGGAGATTGCACCATAATGGATACTTTATATGTTGTCATGCCGGCTTATAACGAGGAAGAGAATATCGAGGCTGTTATAAGACAGTGGTATCCGGTGCTGGCATTGGGTTCTTCCGATTCCAGACTTGTCATAGCTGACAGCGGAAGCGTTGACAAGACACACGATATAATCGAGGGGATGAAGGAGAACGGCTATCCTCAGCTTGAGGCATATCCCGATACATTGAAGCAGCATGGCCCCAAGGTTATCGCACTCTACAAGTATGCGATCGATCATGGCGCTGATTATGTTTTCCAGACTGACTCTGACGGACAGACAAATCCTGATGAGTTCACGGCATTCTGGGAGATGAGGAATGCATATGATGCTCTGTTCGGAAGAAGGGTCAACAGGGGAGACGGTAAGTCGAGAGCTTTCGTGGAGAAGGTTGTATGTTTCCTTCTGAGGCTTTATTTCGGAGTTAAGGTCAAGGATGCGAATGCGCCATTCAGACTCTTTAAGACTGATGTGCTCAGCAAGTATGTCGGAAGATTCGAAGAGGATTATAACCTTCCTAATATCATGCTCACGACATTCTATGCTTACTATCATGAGAATTACTGTTTCCGCGACATCACTTTCAAGCCCAGGCAGGGCGGTGTTAATTCCATTAACATCAAGAAGATCTTTAAGATCGGCTGGAAGGCATTAGGTGATTTCCGCAGGTTCAAGAAGACGATGCGATGAGGAAGCCCGTTAATAAAGGTTTGAGGAATGCCCTTATAGCGGGGGTGCTGTTCCTTCTTGCAGGCATCGGGTATTATGTTTTTATCAGGATCACCGGAACTACGATCCATTGCACCATAAGATCCGTAACCGGGTATCTGTGTCCCACATGCGGCATAACCCATATGTTCATGAACCTGTTTGAGTTCAAGTTTGCCGAGGCATTCAGGTGTAATCCGTTTATGTTCATAACCTGGCCGCTCATAGGCGCGGAGATACTTTATATCTTCTATGTCGGGGGCAATAACAGGGAACTTCCCAAATGGAATTACGTAATGCTGTATATATATATTGGTTTATTGATCTCTTATGGTATAATCAGAAATGTTATTTAACAAATATTTTTATCAATAGGGGGTCTAGATATGGAAAATCAGGAATTCCAGAACTACGGACAGGTCTACAACCAGATGAATGACGGCGGAAGCGCACCTTCAGGCGGTAAGGGTCTTGCAGTTGCATCACTGGTTCTTGGCATTGTAGGTGCGGTAATGGGATGCTGCTTTTATATAGTTGGTATCGGGTGCGGTATTGCTGCAATTGTCATGGGTGCTATTGCTAAGAAGAAGGGACAGCGCGGAATGGCTACAGCTGGTCTAATTCTTGGTATCATTGCAACTGTTATCTATGCAGGTGCTTGGATATTCACTATTATTTATGCTTCAACGCATCCGGAGTATATGGAGAATTACAACAGAATTATGAACTCACTCCTCGGCAAGAAGTAATACCTGATAAGAGTCTAAGATCAAACGGAGCCGGTCCTTTACGGGACCGGCTTTTTATGATCTTTGAAAATAATTGTTGACAAAACCTGATACTCCAGATAAAATACCATAAAACCTATCGAACAGATAGGAATTATAGAAAAAGGAAAAGGCACATCATGATCAACTACTTTGAATCATTGGTAAGAGCTAATTACAGATGCGGACGAATGTGATCCCGCTGTTCTGACGCACTTTATTAAATTACCAACTATTCATATAAAAGGAGAATCGATCATGAGTAACTATAGATTTGAGACACTTCAGCTTCACGTAGGACAGGAACAGGCAGATCCCGCAACAGATTCCAGAGCAGTACCTATTTATCAGACAACATCATACGTATTCCATAATTCAGCACACGCTGCTGCAAGATTCGGTCTTGCCGATGCAGGCAACATCTACGGAAGACTTACAAATTCCACACAGGATGTATTGGAGAAGAGAGTGGCAGCACTGGAGGGCGGTGTTGCAGCACTCGCAGTAGCTTCAGGCGCAGCAGCCATCACATATGCACTCGAGGCGCTCGCACAGGCAGGTGACCATATCGTTGCACAGAAGTCCATCTACGGCGGTTCTTACAACCTTTTGGCACATACCCTTAAGCTCCTCGGTGTCGATACGACATTCGTTGATATCCACAACCTTGCAGAGGTAGAGGGCGCGATCCGTCCTAATACGAAGGCAGTATTCCTTGAGACGCTCGGCAACCCCAACAGTGATATCCCCGATATCGAGGCAGTGGCAGCAATTGCCCACAAGAACAGCATCCCCGTAGTCATCGATAATACTTTCGGTACGCCTTACCTTATCCGTCCGATCGAGCACGGCGCTGACATCGTTGTACATTCAGCTACGAAGTTCCTCGGTGGACACGGCACGACATTGGGCGGCATCATCGTTGATTCCGGCAAGTTCGACTGGAAGGCAGCAGGCAAGTTTGCCCCCATCGCAGATGCAAACCCCAGCTATCACGGAATCTCTTTCGCGGATGCAGTTGGACCTGCAGCATATGTAACATACATCAGGGCTATCCTGCTCCGTGATACAGGCGCTGCCATCTCACCGTTCAATGCTTTCCTGCTCCTGCAGGGTATCGAGACCCTGTCACTGAGACTTGAGCGTCACGTTGAGAACACGAAGAAGGTTATCGAGTTCCTGTCTGACAACCCCAAGGTTGCAAAGATCAACCACCCTTCACTTGCTGATCATCCGCAGAACGCACTCTACAGGAAGTACTTCCCTAACGGCGCAGGATCGATCTTCACTTTCGACATCAAGGGCGGTCAGGAAGAAGCACACAAGTTTATAGATGCACTTGAGATATTCTCTCTGCTCGCTAACGTTGCTGATGTTAAGTCACTTGTTATCCATCCTGCCACAACTACTCATTCGCAGTTGTCAGCAGAGGAACTGGCTGATATCGGCATCAATCCCGGAACGATCAGACTGTCCATCGGTACTGAGCATATCGATGACATCCTTGCTGATCTGCAGAAGGGCTTCGACGCATTAAACTAAGAGCCATATAACAAAGAAGGAGCCGGGCATCTCCAATTGAAGACCCGGCTCCTTTTTTGTTTGTCTTAAAAACCGATCACTTAACGATCTTGATCTTATCTCCAATAACGGGAATAGAGAAAGGAAGATTCCTTGCGGCGCTGATGATGCCGAGTACTCTCAGAGCGATGATACCGCCGTAAACACCGAATGAGAGGATGGAGATGAGGAATCCGAGATGGAGCAATCCGAAAACTAGCCCCAGAATGAACAGTGTGATGCCGCATGCACCTGTAGCGATATCGATGAGGATACCATTGTTAACATGTCCCCTGACGAAAGGCATGGTCTTCTCAGGTCTGATGAGGAGACCCAAGAGCCAGAGCATACCGCAATAAGCGAGGATGCTGAACAGCTTGGCATTGGTTCCTGCGGGAGCAGACTGCTGATTTGTATAAGGCTCGGGCTGACTTAAGATCTGCTTGGCCTGTGCTGATTCCTGAGAAGGATCATAGTTCTGATTGTTTTCCATATTATTCCCTCCATATGCGCATAATGGTAATATAGTATCATTATACTTTAAAAGTTTTCATTTTGGAAAAATATTGAACGGGAATGGACAATGAAAGTAACAAGATATCACAAAGGCGATAAAACAACATATTCTCTGGGCGCAACGGTCACGATGGAGTATCTGGTAAACAGGCCTTCTATAGTACGTGCCGTCATCCTGCATCCTGATACGTCACCTGAGATAACGGACAGGATAAAGGAACTCTGCAAAGGAACCGGCATTGAGATCACATACGATGCCAAGGCATTTAACATTCTCTCCCAGAAAGAGAACTGCTTTGTAATAGGCGTCATCGATGTTGAGGAAGACAGGATAGGGGAGGGTTCCCATGTCGTCCTGGTCAACCCGTCCAACAGTGGCAACATGGGAACCATAGTAAGGAGCTGTGCAGGTTTTGGTATAGACGGCATAGCAATAGTCCTTCCGGCTGCTGACATTCATGATCCCAAGACGATAAGGGCCTCCATGGGGGCGACGTCGAGGGTCAATGTGGAAGTGTTCGAGACTTTCGAAATGTATAGAGAGAGGTTCCCGGATAATAATCTGTACCCGTTTATGCTCGATGGAAGCAAGCTTTTGCAGGAAACGGAGATAATAAGCCCGTTTAGCCTGATCATGGGCAACGAGGGATCAGGGTTGCCTCAAAAGTTCCGGTATATCGGACAGCCTGTCAGGATAGAACATACAAACGCCATAGACAGCCTTAATCTGCCGATTGCGACCAGTATCGGACTGTATGAAGCCACAAAGAAGCGTTTTATTGAAAAATAACTATTGATAATCAAAAACAATCATGATAGACTTATCGGGTTAAATTAAGATTATTATTAATACGGAGGAGATACTAATGCCTAACATTAAGTCAGCTATCAAGCGTGTAAGCGTAACTGAGAAGAAGACAGCTGCCAACAAGATGAAGAAGAGCGAGATCCGCACTACTGTCAAGAAGGCTAAGGCTTCCGTTGCTGCAGGTGAGGCAACTCCCGAGACATTGAAGAATGTCCAGAAGACACTGGATCAGGCAGCAGCAAAGGGCCACATCAGCAAGCAGGCTGCATCCAGGACAAAATCAAGGATCGCTAAGGCTGCTAATGCCGCAAAGTGATCGGTTGTTTTGAGCAATTATATTAAGACGCAAATGTGTTGCACACATTTGCGTTTCTTTTTTGTTCTCACACAACAACAGGCGGAATGTCGCGGGAATACCCGGGCGGCATGCCCATTACAGCCCCCGCCAGATCATCCGCCTGTAGACTTAAGCCGGCACACGCCTTAAGTTCACTGTGTTCCAGAAAATCCGAGTAATTATGGATGATCGGGAGTCTGCTGCATTTTCCCATTATCTTCAGGCAGTATCTCCCGTCGTGATCGAAGCCGAGGACACGTATATACATAGGTTCCTTGCTGATCATATCATCGCGGATGCCCAGGATCATCATGGTAAGGGCGCGGTATATCCTCGGCATCGTAAAGTGCTTCGTTGCAAGCTTTGAGGAAAGAGCATCAAATGTATCTTCCCCTGTCCTCAGATCATTCAGGACATTGCTGACATAACCGGCGAGCCCGTCGCCCATGAACCTTATATCCTGAATATCGTTGCGGGGACATGAGATCACCCTGGAAGCATACGCATCCGGGTCAGCAGGATGGAACTTGCCGCATGACATGGCACTGAGCATGACTGAGGCAGCTTTGTCCGGCATCTTGCCGTTAACGGCAGATGCGACCTGTGACAACGTTCCTGAAGTGCCATATATTGCTGTCCTTATGGCAGATGCTGAATAGAACTCCTGTTCATCCCCATGATCCGTGTCAGAGTAACCCTGACCTTCACGGGGGATCATATGGATCTTAAACTTGGCCCCAAACTTCCTTATCGCCTTCATATACTCTATCGCGAGGATGGTGTTGGGGGACTTCAGGGCATCCTTGAGATCTCCGTCACCCGTCATACCCGTAACTGCAAGTACAGCCTTGGAGTTTGCCAGCGGGAAAGAATCCCCCGAACTTAATGCATCCTTGAGTGCCTCTTTATACTGTTCGCTCTCATAGAGCGACGGGTCTGACAATGTTTCAACCAGCTCAGGCGAACTGCAGTCGATCCCCCAGGCGATATCAGTAACGACGCCCGTTGCCATAAGCGACCTGACGGCACCCTGCGCAAACTCCGAAGCCGGTGCACACGCAAACTCTACGGGCAGTTCCAGAACAACGTTGCTGCCGCACAAAAGAGACTGACGTGCCCTGATATGCTTGGGCGCGACGGAAGGAAGCCCCCTCTGCGTCAACGGTCCGCTCATTATGCTCATGACGATGGCGCGCGGGTCCCCGACGCGCTTCCTGGCTTCTGATATCAGGTATTCATGGCCCTTGTGAAAAGGATTATATTCTGCGATTATCCCAATAACTCTCATTACTCATTATTACCTTAAAATAGTCCTGCAAGTGGTTTATAATCTGAATTATATTTCAAAAGGACGGTGTTATGCAATGAATAATAGGTCGAAGACGATAGTGGGAATAGCAGTCGCTGCCCTGCTGGTCTTTGTTCTCTATATCGTGTATGTCAACGTATTCGTCAACAAGCACAGGTATAAGCTCGAACACCGTGAGACGGGCGGGCAGGAATACCGCAACATCGCTGCCGAGAGCAGCATAATGCCGTCTTATATGTGGCGCAGGATAAAGGATATGCTGATCGATGGTGATTACATCATGTCTGATCACTTGATGGAGGGAAGGCTCGCTACCCAGACGGCCGAGTCCTCCGGCAAATACTATCTGACTGATCAGTCCCTGCTTCTCCTCAAGTACCTCGCCGAAGGTGACAGGGGAAGTTCCAGATCTCTGGTCAAGGCGGTCAACCGTGATTTTCGTAATGATGACGGATCATACAGGGGAGTCCTCTACAAGGACGGGACGGAAGATAAGAGCTACTCCAATAGCGATGAGATGTCTTTCCTTGAAGCATATGTTGAATACTACAGTGCCTATGGCAGCAAGGAGGATCTTGAGAATATCAATAAGCTGGTGTCACTCCTTTTCGACGGGAACGGCGAGATGAAGCCGGAGAAGCTCAGGAGCGCCGTATACGTGTCATCGGACAATGTAAGCGGAGAGATATCGGACGATGCGCCGGTACCGAGCTTTGACCATATCTATGGCGGCGAGGATGTTACCGTATCGGGAAGCAGTGAGCAGAGCGAGATCTTCGAGTTTGAAGGTGTCAGGATATGTGACATCAATCTCGAACTCATAAAGAACCTGGAGAATAACGGTCTTATCGCAGCCGGCGCTTTCGACAGGATGAGCAGGATAGTTAAGGAGTCCGTGGCATCTGAGGACATCCCTTACTATGCATATGCATACCGCAGGAATGAAGATGGCAGTATCACCTACAACTATTCGTACGGCAGGGCAGCATCGATTTCAGTGGAACTGTCGTTAAGGACAATGGTCAACCTGGCCAGAACGGGACAGCTCGACCAGGGCATCTATAACATGTTCAAGCTCAATATGATTAATGACGGCTACCTTACGAGCAATTACTATATCGCTACGGGAAGGACAGGCGGAACCGAACTTGCGGGCTCATACTGCGATGCGCTCCTTCTTGCCAGGCTCCAGGAAGATGAAGAACTCTACGGGACGGTCTGCAGGATAATGTCTGTCAGGATCGCGACGAGCAAGAAGAGCAAAGCCATATACATGGTGTTCAGGGAAGAGGATGGCAGATACAGATTCTACGCCGGAGAAAACCTCAGACTCTTCCTCATCACGAAAGGTATGTTTGCCGTTTGAAATACGCGCGTATAAAGAGTATACTTTTCTTTAGTGTGTATTTATCTCAAGACACAAAATCTTATATTTTCGAGGCGACGTAATATGGCATTTATTGACGACATCAAGGCCCGTGCAAAGGCCGACAAGAAGACGATCATCCTGCCTGAGTCAATGGACAGGAGAACATTTGAAGCAGCTGCCGAGATCCTGGCAGAGGACATCGCGAACATCGTTATCATCGGAACAGATGAGCAGATCAAGGCGAACAGCGAAGGTCTGGATATCTCCAAGGCTACGATCATCGATCCTTTTACAAATGAGAAGACAGATACTTACATCAATGAGTTCTATGAACTCCGTAAGGCTAAGGGAATGACACCCGAACAGGCTAAGGAGTCACTCCTCGGCGATTACATGTACTATGCCTGCATGATGGTCAAGATGGGCGACGGTGACGGTATCGTATCAGGTGCATGCCACTCAACAGCAAACACATTAAGACCTTCACTCCAGATCATCAAGACAAAGCCCGGTACGAAGCTCGTATCTGCTTTCTTCGTAATGGTAGTTCCGGATTGCGACATGGGTGAGAACGGTACATTCGTATTCGGTGACTGCGGTCTTAACCAGAACCCCAACCCCGAAGAACTCGCTGCCATCGCAGGTTCTTCTGCTGAGTCTTTCAAGCTCCTCGTTGGCAAGGATCCCATCGTTGCAATGCTCTCACACTCTTCAATGGGTTCAGCTAAGCACGACGACGTTACAAAGGTCGTTGAAGCAACGAAGATCGCCAAGGAACAGTATCCCCAGTTCGCTATTGACGGCGAGCTCCAGGCAGATGCTGCAATGGTTCCTTCCATCGGCGCTTCCAAGGCTCCTGATTCAAAGGTTGCAGGTAAGGCAAACGTATTGATCTTCCCTGACCTCGATGCAGGCAACATCGGTTACAAGCTCGTTCAGAGACTTGCAAAGGCTGAAGCATACGGACCTATGTGCCAGGGTATCGCTAAGCCTGTTAACGATCTGTCCAGAGGATGTTCTGCAAAGGATATCGTAGGCGTTATCGCTATTACAGCAGTCCAGGCTCAAGCACAGGGCTGATAAGGAGGATTTTGAATGAACATATTAGTAATCAACTGCGGAAGCTCATCATGTAAGTTCCAGCTCTTTGATGTTGACAAGGGAATCGTTCTTGCCAAGGGAAATGCTGACAGGATCGGTATCGACGGCAAGTTATCTTATAAGCCGGCAGGTAAGGATGAGATTGAGAAGGAAGTATCTCTCCCTGATCACAAGGTTGCTGTAAAGCTCGTTCTCGCACAGCTCACAGATCCCGAGACAGGTGTTATCTCTGACGTATCCGAGATCGCAGCTGTCGGCCACAGAGTGCTTCACGGCGGTAAGTACTACAGTGAGTCTGTCATCGTTAATGACGATGTTAAGAAGGTCATCAGGGACTGCTTTGATCTCGGACCTCTCCACAATCCCGCTAACCTCATCGGTATCGAGGCTTGTGAGGCTGCACTTCCTGCAGGCACACCCCAGGTAGCAGTCTTTGATACTGCTTTCCACCAGACAATGCCCCCCAAGGCATACATGTACGCTCTTCCTTATGAGTACTATGAGAAGTACTCCATCAGAAGATACGGCTTCCACGGCACGAGCCACCGCTATGTATCCAAGCGTGCTGCTGAGTTCCTCGGTCTTGATACAAAGGGACTCAAGATGATCACATGCCACCTCGGCAACGGTTCTTCATTCGCAGCTGTCAAGGACGGCAAGTGCGTAGACACATCAATGGGTCTCACACCTCTTGCAGGTATCTGCATGGGTACGAGAACAGGTGATATCGATCCCGCGATCGTTCCTTTCATCCAGAAGAGAGAGGGCAAGACAGCTGAGGAGATGGATACCCTTATGAACAAGAAGAGCGGCGTTCTCGGCGTATCAGGCGTAGGCTCTGACTTCCGTGACCTCGCGAAAGCGGCAGGTGAGGGCAATGAGAGAGCTCAGCTCGCACTCGATATGTTCGTATACCAGGGTCAGAAGATCATCGGCTCATATGCAGCTGCAATGGGCGGCGTTGATGTAATCGTATTCACAGCCGGCATCGGTGAGAACACATGGAACATCCGCGAACAGATGATCGCTCCGCTGGAGTTCATGGGTGCCAAGATCGATCCTGCAAAGAATACGGGCATCAGATCAGAGGCAGTCATCAGTGCTGATGATTCCAAGGTTAAGATCGTAGTTATCCCCACAAATGAGGAACTTGCGATCGCTCAGGAGACACAGGCTCTCATCTGAGTTTGAGCTTGATAATGTGATCAACGGAGGGGTTGTCAACTGTGACAACCCCTTTTAGATGTGAGTGACGCAGATTGGATCCGGTGAAGAAAGTGGTTAAGCTCCGCAGGGGTGTCCCGGGTGTCATCTGAGTGGTGGTTTATGGCTGCCTGATGATCTATTCTATAAAGTGCTCTATGTAATGGAAAAACATAGAGTGGTTTATAGAATATTCTATGTATCGCTCTATGTAATGAAAATACATAGAGTGTTTTATAGAATGAGCTGATCCCACGACCGGGATGTTATAATATAAAGATGGAGGTGTCCGGTGAAAGCGAACATCAGAAGATCTTTATTGTCAGTTGTGACTTCAGCGATCCTTCTAATGCAGGTCATCTTGCCTGTAAGCGCGAATACGGACTCTGAAGAGAGGAGCACCTGGGAAGAAGTCGAAGAATACTGTCTGAGTTTCCTTGGCGGTTTTGCAGAACCCAACTGTGCTGATTATGTCAGCATGATAATGCAGGACTGCGCATATTATCTCGGGACCTTTGTGCAGCATCCGCGTGCCAAGGAGATGCGCAGGATGCTTGTCGATAATGAGTATAACCTCGTAGCTTCCAACACTACATACCGTAAGTCTGCCGGCATGGGCAAAGAAGAATCCGTTGTTCTCGGCAACTGGATCGGAGACCACGCCCTGCCCGGTGACATCCTCGTTTGGGTCAGGAATTCCACGCATGATGTCGATAAGACAGGATGCTGTCATGTCAGCATTTACTGCGGTATCAAGGAAGACATGAAGGAGTATAACGGTCAGACAACCTGGCCGTCACATATTTCCGATAAGGGTGCGGGCGGGATCGTAGTCTGTCAGCCGCTGTGGGAGTATATCAACAAGGGTCCTAATTCAGGCAGGGGATATGGTATCTACATCTATAGAAGACCGGGCGACCGGATCAAGAATCCCAAACAGGGCAAATGGTATCAGGATGACATCGGGTACACTTTCACGGGGACGGACGGCAAGGCCAGGAGGGCTGAGTTCGCCGAGATCAAGGGAAGCACCTATTATTTCGATGAGATGGGTTATATGGCGACCGGATTCAGGGAGATCGATGATAAGACCTATTATTTCAGGAAGGACGGTTCGATGGCTGTCGGGTGGAAGCAGGTCGGAGACAGCTGGTATCTTTTTGATAATGAGGGTGCCGCCAGGCAAGGCTGGGTCAGGATCAAGAAGGATCATTACTATATGGGCGATGACTTCAGGATGGTTACGGGCGTAGCCGAAATAGACGGCAGGATCTATGGCTTCGGCAGCGATGGGAAGATGGTAAGGAAGCGCTGGGTAAGGTCAGGCAAGGAATGGTATTATTTTGACAGTAACGGCGAACCCTCGAGATCGGTCACTAAGCGTGACGGAGTCCTCTTCCTGACGGACAGGGACGGCGCCCCGCTGTCAGGCTGGTATAAGTACGGTAAGGGACAGCGCTACTTTGAGCAGAATGGCAAACTCGTCTCAGGCTGGAAGAGGATCGACGGCAGCTGGTACTATTTCAGGGCTGACGGACTGATGATGACAGGACTTCAGAACATCGACAGTAACTATTACTACTTTAACAAGGATGGTGTGATGCAGACAGGCTAGATCAAGACCGGCGGCAAGACTTATTTCTTTACGCCTGAGGGATATGCCCTGACAGGCTGGAAAAGGTTCGGGAACGACTGGCTTTATTTCGATAAGGACGGCGTAATGCTCACATCTGCAAAGGTCACGATCGGCTCACGGGAATATGTTTTTGACGGCAAAGGAGCCTGCGTTAATATCTGAGACAATAATCGGTCATATGTCGTGGTATAATACCCTGTAAATGATATACGGAGATATATACCCTTGGAAGATCTTAACAGCGATTTTTTTAATGAGATACAGAACATCTATAATGACGTTAACGGTTCACAGGATCCCGGCTCAGATGCCGATATGCTGCTTGAAGGGCTTAACGATGAACAGAGGCAGGCAGTAACGCATCTTGACGGCCCCCTGCTCATCCTTGCAGGCGCAGGATCCGGTAAGACGAGAGTCATCACATACCGCATAGCCTATATGATGAAGAAGCATAACGTGAGGCCTTCGCAGATCCTGGCGATAACCTTTACAAACAAGGCTGCCAACGAGATGAGGGAGCGTATAACCGCCATCGTGGGTGACAGTTCAAGGTATATCTGGTGCGGGACGTTTCACAGCATCTTTGCGAGGATCCTGAGGAAGCACGCAGAACTGCTGCACTATTCTGATAATTTTACGATCGTCGATACTGACGAGCAGCTCAAGCTCGTGAAGGATGCGATGAAGGAACTGGATATCGATGAGAAGAAGATCAAGTCACGCTCCATACTTTATGAGATATCGTCTGCGAAGAACAAGATGATAACGCCGGACCGGTATCTGGCAAGTGCCTCGGGTGATTATACTGCAGCAGCAACAGGGAAGGTCTATAAGAGATATTCAGAGATGCTCCTGCTCAATAATGCGATGGACTTCGACGATATCCTGATCAACATGACAAGGCTCCTCGAAGAGAATCCTGACATCCTTGAGATGTATCAGAATAAGTTCAGGTACATCATGGTGGACGAGTATCAGGATACCAACCTGCCGCAGTATAAGGCGGTCATGCTGCTTGCCAGGAGTCACGGCAACATCTGTGTTGTCGGTGATGACGACCAGTCGATCTATTCTTTCCGCGGTGCGGATGTCAGGATGATACTTAATTTTGAGAAGGATTTCCCGGGATGCAAGGTCATCAAGCTTGTCCAGAATTACAGATCGACGGGGTATATCCTCGAAGCGGCGAACCAGGTCATCGCGAATAACAGGAAGAGGAAGAAGAAAGAACTCCGCACTTCTAACGGCGATGGTGACAAGATAGTTGTTGTCAATACTGACAGCCAGATGGGCGAGGCGGATTTTGTTGCCGGCACCATCAAGAGATTTGTCGAGAAGGGCAAGTACAAGTATTCCGACTGTGCAGTTCTCTACAGGATCAATTCACTGTCGCGTTCGATAGAGAGTTCGCTCAGAATGCAGGAGATCCCGTTCAGGGTCTATGGCGGTCTGAGGTTCTATGACCGTAAAGAGATCAAGGACCTTCTGGCATATCTGAGGATCATCAGCGATCCTGCTGACAACCTGGCTTTTGAGAGGATAATCAACGTGCCTAAGCGCGGCATCGGAGATACCACCGTCGATAAGATCAGGCTCATCGGCGCGGAGACCGGAAGGAGCATGTTCGACATCGCGTCCAATGCTTATGAATTTGACGACCTGATGCGTGTGTCATCAAGACTTAAAGAGTTTACGGATCTTATCAACGAGATGAGGATGAAGCTCAAGGAAGAAGACCTTAATTTCGCGGGGTTTGTTGAATATGTTCAGGATAAGTCGGGACTTATCGCAGAGATCATAGCACAGCGCGAGAAGAAGGGCGAGATCGTGGACAGGGTCGAGAACCTGAAGGAGCTCCTGACGGAAGCTTCGGAATTTGACAATGCACACAGGGAAGGCAACGCGGCTCTGTCACAGGAAGAATATGATCTGCTGGCTGAACAGGGATTTGCCACTGCTTCCTCCACTGAAGGGATACTGGCGCTGTATGTTGCCAATGCGGCACTTTATACTGATGAAGAGAGAGACGAAGAGAATGACGATTATGTGAGGCTCATGTCCATCCACAGTGCCAAGGGTCTTGAGTTCGGTCTTGTATTCCTGGTCGGTGCGGAGGAGACGATCTTCCCGAGCTACAGATCGATCCAGACGGAAGATGACCTTGAGGAAGAGAGAAGGCTGATGTATGTTGCGATAACGAGAGCCAAGAAGAATCTCTTCGTAGTAATGACAAGGCAGAGGATGCTCTTCGGTCAGACGCAGAGCAATATGCCGTCAAGGTTCATAAAGGAGATCAATGGTGACCTGCTCTACAAGATGGGCACCAGACGGCCTGAACCGCAGGTATCCGCAGCTGCCGCCAATCCGAGAAGGGATGAGGCGAGGAGAGCGATCAGTTCTGCATTGTCTACGAAGTTTACCGGAGTCAAGGCGAAGAAGCAGACGGTCGGCAAGGAAGGGTGCCTGAAGCCGGATGAGATATCTGTCGGGATGAAGGTGATCCATGACAGGTTCGGAACGGGGGAAGTGCTGAAGTGCGAGCCTGTCGGAGGCGATGCGCTGATCACTGTTGATTTCGACGGAATGAGGAAGAACATGCTCGCCAGAGCAGCATCTCTCAGAAGAGCGGAGTGAATGATATAATATCTGTTGGAGGGCGTTACCATGACCGATATCACCAACTTATTTGATCTGTACAGTGAAGCTTTCAGAGATATTAACATCAGCACCGGAGTAAGCGATACGAACCGTGAACTCCTTGATCTTCTCAAGAGGGAGAAGGACAGTTCGCTGTCCTCTTACGCGATGCATCTGTCGAGGAGCCGCGGAAGGGTCAGGGCTGAGAATGACTCCGATATCAGGAATCCCTACGAGAGGGACGTCGGAAGGATCATATTCTCACAGTCCTTCAGAAGGCTTAAGCATAAGACACAGGTGTTCTTCAATCCCACGAATGACCATATCTGCTCAAGGCTTGAACATGTTCTCTATGTCTACTATATCGCATCTACGATCGGCAAGGCATTGAATCTCAATACGGATCTCATCCAGGCGATCGCGTTAGGTCACGATATTGGACATGCTCCGTTCGGCCACAGCGGTGAGAGATTCCTGAACAAGTGTCTCAAGAGCCGTGAACCTGACAGGTTCTTTGAGCATGAGGCTCACGGCATCAGGGTGGTGGATGTGCTCGAGAGCAGAGGTGACGGAGCCGGCCTTAATCTGACATTTGAGGTCAGGGACGGGATCCTGTCGCACTGCGGAGAGATCTATGATGAGAAGGTGATAAGGCCTTACCGCGATAAACCTGATAATGAAGTATCGTATCTTATCCCCAAATCACAGCGGAATGCCCCTGCAACTCTTGAAGGATGCGTTGTAAGATTTGCCGATAAGATCGCATATGTCGGAAGAGACGTCGAGGACGCCCTGAGGACCGGCCTGATCGAAGACATCAGCGACTTCGCACCTGAGGCAGCAGCTGTCCTGGGACAGAATAACTCGCAGGTCATAAACACGCTGGTAGAGGACATAATCAACTGCAGTCTGTCCAAGGATGAGATAAGGATGTCAGATATGGCAGCCGAAGCCCTGCAGAAGTTCCTGACGACCAACGTTAAGCAGATATATCAGGCACCTAAGGTAATGGTGTATGAGAAGACGGTAGAGATTATGATCAACGGTCTGTTCGATGCGTTCTATAATGCAACCGGCAATCTGGAGTCGGCATTCCACTCCAAGAAGAGTTCCATAAGGGGATTTGCAAAGTTTGCACTCTCTCACCCAGAACCTGATTGTCCGGATGCGGTCAAAGTAACAGATTATATCGCCGGCATGACGGACCAGTTTGCAACGGAATGCTTCAATGAACTCTACAAGAATTGAGGAAGAAGGATAAGGAGAAAGATATGGGCGATGATAAGAATTACGGTTTCTATGCGATGCTCGACAGGATGCAGTATATTGCACGCTGGGGACTGATGCGTAATTCCAGGACGGAGAATATCAAGGAGCACAGCTTCGATGTGGCTGTGATCGCACAGAGCCTGGCTTTCCTGTATAACCGCAATAACAGCGGAAAGGAAGGTTTTGAACCACTGGACCCGTACAGGGTCGCGGCATATGGTCTTTACCATGACTGTACTGAGATCTTAACAGGTGATCTTCCCACTCCCATCAAGTACAGGAACAAGGAGATAACAAGGGCTTATAAAGAAGTCGAATCAGAGGCTGCAAGGACACTTGCGGGCTTGCTTCCCGAAGACCTTCAGGATGAGTATATAGATCTTCTCGACCCTTCTTACGAGGGCGAGGAAGGCGCTGTAATGAAGCGCCTCGTAAAGGCTGCTGACAAGATATCTGCTTACATCAAATGCATGAGGGAAGAATCTACAGGCAACAGGGAATTCTCTTCTGCCATGAAGACTCTTGAGGATTCCATCAGGGCGATGGAGCTTCCTGAAGCCGATGAGTTCATGAGGTGTTTTATACCGCCGTTCGGTTATAACCTCGATCAGTTGAACGGGGAGAACTGAGAGGACGGGTAATGCGAGGCAAGAGAAGACCTGAATATCTTTTTCTATCCCTTGGTTTTGCTCTGGCGGGGATCATAGTCACGATCCTGATGATGATCGTGATGATATCCTCATCCCATTCCGGCGTCTCCAAAGACCAGGGATTAGAACAGATCGTGGGAAGGGCTGAGAAGATATCAGGAAGTTCTTCTTCTGCACAGAACAGGATATCAGGTGGCATGTATTCGCTCGGGGACTATCTCATCTCAGTATTCGAATCACCGGAGTATCTTGCTTCCTGTGAGAACGATCAGAGATTTGCTTCAGATCTTGTCATGGTACTTAAGGGCAGTGATGACATCAACGCCGTAACAGAGGTAATGTCCGCACTGGGCAGTGAGACCAGGATGAGTGTCATCAGCAGGATGTCAGGCGATATAAAGAGCAGTTACAAGGCTACCGGCAGGCTTCCCGGCCCGGATGAAGGTTATGTGGCATCGGCAAGTGTGAATGAAGGCTTTACCCGGGAAGGAAGCATCCTCATGGGGATCAATAAGACATCCGGATCGCTTCAGTACAAAGGCAGCGGGATAAGAGCAGATATCCTTACTGACGGTTCGATCTGTCACGGTTACCTTAATCTCGGAGATGCCGGCGTATCCGGGGAGAGGGCTTTCGAGGTGTCATGGGATACGGCGCAGGCAAGACCGGGGCATCACAACGTTGATCTTCTCTTCAGGACGCAAGACGGCAGGAGCTTTGTGGTACCGGGAGGAGAGACGGACATACCTGATTTTGAAGATATAGCAAATGACAGGGCTTATGAAGGAGTCCTTCCTTCGGACTCTGATTCTTCGTGGTACAGGTTCAATTGCGAAGACCGCGATGCATATGTGAACATTGTTGGTATGACCGGCGATCTCAAGGCATCCCTGTATGATCTTTACGGGAATCTTATCGGAACAAATGACATCAGTGGGACCGGATATGAAGTGCTGCGTGCGAAGAGCCAGGATATTGCTCAGGCTTCGAAGATCACCGGTATAGAAGGATTGTCCAACTGTTTTTATGTCCGCATACAGCGCGGAGACGGCGTGGAAGATCCCGGTCAGGACATAGACTACATGCTCGTCCAGAGCCGTGACGTTGCCAGATATAACGGCACATACATGGCCGTAATAGAGAATGACGGAGAGAATGTTAAGCTCATCGATAAGGATCGCGACATGTTCGAAGAGGCAGTATCCAAGGCGGATCTGCTTCCGCTGAACGGAACCCTTTGTGATGTGTCCGTGAAAAACGGGGTTACGGGGGAAGCGGTCAATGTGTGGCCCGGATTTGATCCGCTCAAGAATGAATATGCATACTATATGACGGGCGCTTCCGAAGTCAAGGTATCTGCAGTATCCCAGGAGGGATATGCCGGCAAGGTCTCTCTTAATGCAGGTGATAAGCAGATCAGCGTTGAGGGTGGTGAATATGACATCTATCTTGATAACGGCCTTAATGTCATGAACATTGAAGTTCAGTCCTTTACCGGTGACATCAATGAGTATAAGTTCTATTTTCTCTGCGGCGATGATGACAGTGAATTTTACAGGACTACATTGTCCGCTTTCCCCAAGTCATATACGAACGGACTGCTCCTCCTTCACATCCAGCATCCTGATTACAAGTTCACGCCTTATGACACCGGACTTGATTTCAACGAGGTGCTCAAGGTGGAGGATTCCGGCGGAAGGAGCCTGGCGACCAACAGGTATAACCCGACTTATGTCAGACCCGATTCCAGGATCTATGATGCGCCTGACTGGATGGCCGTTAAGACTGAAGTCGTAAGCTATTACATGGATCCGCGCAATTTCCTTGTTACCGACAGGGTATTCATGTTCGAGAGGCAGTCTTATAACCCGCAGTATCATACGGCAGAAGGCGTTAAGGCAATGATCTCAGGTACGTTCATGGACACTGATGATTATGATTATGCCTCAGCGATCATGAGCGCGGCTCAGACGAGCGGTGTATCACCTTATCTCCTTACGAGCAGGATCCTCACCGAAATGGGGTCGAACGGGCAGTCCAAACTTGCTTCCGGAACCGTTGAGGGATTTGAAGGGTACTATAATTTCTATAACATCGGTTCTTACGGAACGACCGAAGAAGGCGGACCTGTGCTGAAGGGTGCGCAGTATGCGCGCTGGGGCTACGATCCGGAAGAGCAGCAGATCTCGGAGAAGGAAGCTTCTTATCTGCTTCCCTGGGATACAAGGGAGAAGGCGATCACGGGCGGAGCATTATGGATAGCTGCAGGTTATATCAATAACGGACAGGATACATTGTATTTCCAGAAGTTTGATGTCGTGGACAACGGCACCGGCCTGTATGATCACCAGTATGCGGGAAATATAATGATGGCATATTCGGAAGGTAACAGGTATTATAAGAGTTATCTTAAGACAGGCCAGCTTGATAATACTTTTGAGTTCATCATCCCGGTCTACGGTAATATGCCCGAACAATACGGAGATCTGCCATGAGAACAGTGATCAGACGACGCATATGTGCATTTATGGTATTGGTCATGACCTTATCGGTCATTGTCTATCTCATGCCTTCAAGGGATGCGGATGCGGCAAGTCTCATCAATCTGTCGGTCAAGGCGAATAACACGGACCCCGGTGCGGGTGATGTAGTGACCATTTCCGTCTATGCTGATAATTTCCCTGAGATAGTCAGCTTCGGTCCCATGAAGATACATTTCGATGCGGCACTTGCCGAGTATGTTTCCGTTGAACTGGGACCTGAGATATCTTCGTTCATCTACAATGTCACCCAGGACAATAATTACGTTAACATATCTGCGATCGACCAGTATTTCCAGGATGGTGAGTCAGAGCATTCTGCGTTCGATATCGATGAGCAGATGATACTGTTCACGATATCGTTCAGAGTTAAGCAGGATGCATCGGGACAGATCCCGTTCTGGATCGAAGAGCCGGGCGATTTTATCTCCTCAGACGGCAAGAAGGTATCCACTGTAGTCGACAATTCGATCAGTGTTACGATAAGCAACAGGATCTCAAGTGAAGCTGCTCTTCTCAGCCTGTCGATCAATGAGGGTACGATCGAGCCTCCTTTCGATACGGACATTACTGAATATGAGGCAACGGTTGAGAGGACAGTAACAGATCTGTATGTAAACGCTACGCCTTCCAATCTGTGGGCCGGCATCGTCATCAACGGCAACAACAATCTTCAGATAGGCGAGAACTTCGTTACGGTCATAGTTACGGCTCAGGACGGGGTAACGCAGAAGGAATACCACATCAAGGTAACACGTAAAGAGAGCTATGTACCTGACAATGCGGTCCTTGTTGATGACAAGGGCGTATCGTACAATTTCCTTGATTATCCGCAGAATACTGATCCGCCGGAAGGATTTACGACAGGTATCAAGACGATAAACGATTTCTCGGTGCCGGCATTTGTCAAGGATGGATTCTCAAGCGTACTGTTCTATCTGTACGACGGTGAGAACCCTCCGGGTCTGTATCTGTATAACGAGGATCTTAAGACAGTTATCCCTTACAGGGAGGATCTTACGGTAATGCAGAGCAGCAAGATACTGTTCAGGGCTAATATTCCCGAAGATCTGGAACTTCCCAAAGATTTTGTTAATAGCGAACGCGCGATCAATGATATACTCTATACCGGTTATACTGATGCCGAGGGAAGATTCGTGTGTTATCTGGCGGATGAGGCCGGAGAGGCTGATTTCTACTCTTATGATGAGGTGGATCATATATTTGTAAGGTATGTTCCGGTTGACAGAACGGCTCAGAAAGCCTATAGTGCTTTGTTGACGGTGTTCATGATCACCACGGCTGTAGAAGCCCTGTTCCTGGTCGTTATTGTCATCATCGTGCACAGGGTTCTCTCACAGAGGAAGAATCCGAAGCCGAGAAGAGTTTAAAGGAGTATTTGTAATAATGGGTGCAATAAAAACAGTATTGTACGGTGGAGAGCATCTGAGCGAGAAGCAGGAGAAGTTCCGTAAGATATTTATGTATCTTGTCTGTGGTGCTTTCACTACGGTTGTCAATAATGCTGCATTTCTGATCTTCGACCTTGTGGTCAAGCAGAAAGCAAATGTGTCCATCTTCGGATATGAATTTGATATGATGGTCCTGCTCAACCAGGTTATAGCATGGACCCTTGCCGTTCTGGCAGCATACATCACCAACAGGATCTTTGTATTCAGATCTTCAGGAAGCGTAGTAAGGGAGCTTTTGAGCTTTGCGGCTGCGAGAGTCGTATCATTCCTGATCCTTGAACTCGGAGTGTTCGCGATCATGATCGCTATCTGTGAAGGACTGTTCGGCATTCCTCAGGAACAGCCGGTGTTCACGATCGGCAGCTTCAATTTCACATATCTGTATCTGCTCAAGGTACTTAACTCGATCTTAGTTATTATCGCAAACTATATTATGAGCAAATTGTTCGTATTTAAGAAAGAAGACCTGAAATCATATGACGGACAAAAGACCGACGGCGAACAGGGATCAGATACCGAAGTTCCTGACAGAAGCGAATAGATTCGGGATCAATCCCGGCCTTACCAGGATCAAAAGGTTGTGTGAGCTTCTCGGACATCCCGAGAAGTCCTTCAGGGTTATCCATATAGCAGGTACCAACGGCAAAGGCTCGGCAACGGCATTTGCTTCATGCATGCTGGCTTCTTCGGGGCTTAAGGTGGGTGTGTATACATCTCCTTTCCTGGAGCGTTTCTCTGAGCGTATCAGGGTGATAGACGGTTACGAAGGACTGATCTCTTATTCAGAGGATGATTCATATGGCGAGATAGATACTGATTCACTATACAGGCTTTCTGAGGAAGTCAGGAAGGCATGTGACAAGGTGACAGCTGAAGGGATCGAGCACCCCACGGAATTTGAACTCGTAACCGCAGTCTGCTTCCTTTATTTCAAGGAGCAGGGAATAGATATAGCAGTCATGGAGACCGGGCTTGGCGGAAAGCTCGACTCGACTAATGTTTTTGACGATCCCATTGCAACGGTGATCACTTCGGTGGGACTTGATCATATGGGAGTCCTTGGAGATACGGTCGACGACATCGCTCATGAGAAAGCAGGCATATTCAAGAAGGGGTGTCCTGCGTTCTGCCCTGATCCGCACAGCATGATATTAACTCCGGAAGAAGCGGATGCCGTAGAGAAGAGACTTAAGGAGGAAGCAGACCTTACAGGCTGCCCCTTAACGTTCATATCTCCGCGGACAGATACGGTCAGGTATACGGATGACCACAGGATGAGGTTTGTCTCTGATGCTCTGGGCGGCAGGGAGATCATAACGTCCCTTGCAGGAGACCATCAGTGTTCAAACTGTTCCGTAGCAGTAAGTGCTGTCCTTGAGGCAGCAGCAATGTGGCCTCAGATAACGGCTGATACATGCATGGAGGGGATCAGGCTGACACGCTGGAAATGCAGGGCTGAGATCATGTCAGATGACCCCTGTGTGGTCCTTGACGGCGGTCATAACCCGCAGGGCGCCAGGAGCTTTGTTGATGTGTACGGCAGACTCGACGGCGGAAAGCTGATAGATAAGCCCGTAAGGCTCGTGACAGGCGTCATGGGCGACAAGGATATCTCAGGGATAGTAGAGCAGTATAAGGCAGGCGGTCTTAAGATAGGCGAGATATGGCCCGTCAAGGTGGATAACCCCAGAACGGCACTCCCCGATGACCTTTATAATATTTTTAATAAAGTGTATAATAAAGAGATTGACAGAGGCGGATCAGACATTCCAGAGGAGGCTGTACGGCTCGCCTATGCAAGATCACAAACAGATAACATGCCGCTGGTCGTTACAGGATCCCTGTATCTTCTGGGACAAGTGAGAGGCACATTGAAAGGAATCATCGGATGCACGACTACTTGAGTCTTATCTTGGGAATAAGCCCGATAGAAGAGAAGGATCTTATCCTTTTTGATGTAAGTGTTGAAGAGAAGGCGAACATCATCAGGCAGTTCAACAGGGCTTTGCTCAATGCAAAGGGTGACGGTACTGATGTAGCGCAGATCTTCCTCAAGCCGCTGATAACGAAGTACCCGCAGTGGGGTGATACGGCTCTTGTCTTCGGTCTTTGCCTGGCGCGCGAAGGCCAGTTCTCCAGAGCTGTCCAGAGCCTGGAATTTGCGATCAACAACACGCTCGGTCATGAGCAGTATCTGGCCATTGCCCAGGATGCCCTGAGGAAGTGCAAGGAAGATGTTAAGATACCGGCAAGTGAACTTCCGCCGGTCAATTTCGCTGACAAGATGAAGAATGCCCAGATGGCTGAAGGTTCATCCCCCGCAGAGAGGAAGAACTATCAGGCTCCGATCCTGATGAAAGCGTCCAAGGGCGTTAACTCATTCCAGATGGCATCTGACAAGGAACGCCGCGACATAATGATGAGATCGGCTTCCGGCGGAGACGAACTGGCGAGCGATGACATAGATATAGAGAGCATGATGACTCCTGCCGATAAGGCAAGGCTCGGTGTCAAGATCGGTATCGGCGTGGTGATCCTTGCCGCTGTCGCTCTTCTGGTGTTCCTCGTCATCATCCCTCTTCTCACAAAGCTTAAGCTTGCTGATGAGAATGCAGAGAGGATCGATTACATAATGGACAGATTCGAGGAATACAAGGACGATCCTGAGGTCAACCAGGTCCTCGTCGATTATGCCAAGAAGTTCAATATCACAAGTATAGACACAACTGCAGTCCAGACTTCCGCTTCCGCGGAGGATACGGCTGCCGCTTCAGAGAAAACTTAACTTGGAGGGCAAGATGAAGTATATAAGCACAAGAGGTTACGAGACTAAGTTTACGGCTGCCGAGGCCATCATGCAGGGCATTGCTCCTGACGGAGGTCTCTTCGTTCCTGAGGAGATACCTGTACTGTCCAGGGGCGATATCGAAGCAATGAAGAATATGAAGTACTACCAGCTGTCTGCCAAGGTACTGTCCAAGTTCCTTGATGGTTTTACCGAAGAGGAACTCTTGGGCTACACGGCTGCTGCATACGCAGAGGAGAAGTGGGGTGAGAATACGGTTCCCCTCGTACAGATGAACCCGTACAATGACAGGGAGTACATTCTGGAACTGTGGCATGGTCCCACGTGTGCATTTAAGGATGTTGCACTGCAGCTCCTTCCTCACCTCATGACTGCATCCATCGCCAAGACAGGCGCGAAGGATAAGGTGTGCATCCTCACAGCGACCTCCGGCGATACTGGCAAGGCAGCTCTTGAGGGATTCAAGGATCTTCCCGGAACGGAGATCATCGTATTCTATCCCACGGGCGGCGTATCTGAAGCACAGAAGCTCCAGATGGTAACGACGGGCGGCAGTAATACTCATGTCATCGCGGTCAACGGATGCTTTGACGATGCGCAGACGGGTGTTAAGAAGATCTTCGGCGATGATTCTTTCGCTGCTGACCTCAAGGCGCACGGCATCAGGCTGTCTTCTGCAAACTCGATCAACTGGGGCAGGCTGGTCCCCCAGATCGCTTACTATGTATATTCTTACGTCGAGCTTCTCAGGACCGAGAAGATCGAAATGGGCGAGGCCATCAACATCGTCGTTCCCACGGGTAACTTCGGCAACATCCTTGCTGCATGGTTTGCAAAGCAGATGGGCATCCCGATCCACAAGCTCATCTGTGCGTCCAACCGTAACAAGGTACTCTGTGATTTCTTCAACAACGGCAAGTATGACCGCAACAGGGAGTTCTACAAGACGACGTCTCCTTCAATGGATATCCTCATCTCCTCCAATCTGGAGAGACTCCTTTTCGAGGTCACGGAGAATAATTCCGCACTTGTAGTAGAGTGGATGAATTCGCTTTATTCAAAGGGCACATACACGGTCGACCAGAACACTCTTAAGGTCCTTCACAGGATGTTCGTAGGCGGATTTGCTGACGAGAAGGGTGTCTATAAGACAATCCTCGATGTATATGACAGGACTGATCATGTGATCGATACGCATACGGCCGTAGGCTTTAACATCTATAACCGTTATCACCAGAGATCCGGTGATGAGCATAAGACCGTATTTGCTTCCACGGCTTCCCCGTTCAAGTTCGCGCCTGCAGTAATGGATGCGATCAGGGGCGAAGGCTACAGCAACGGAAGATCTGTTGAGACTGTCATCTCCGAATTGTCGGAAGAGAGCGGCCTTGAGATCCCTGAGGGCATCAAGGACCTGTCTTCCAAGGAAATCAGGCACAAGGATGTCATCGATAAAGAAGACATGATGGACAAGGTCAGACAGATACTTATCGGGTAATTCTATATGTCTGACAGGAAGAGGTTGATCAGAACGGGAATAGCAGCTGCCATTTTGGCCGCAGTCTATGTTGTTCTGATAGCTTTAGCTCCAAGGCTGTCTTTCTGGTCTTATCCCACAAGATTTAACTTCTCAGAGAATACGGAAGAGAAGGTCATAAACAGCGGTGATATATATGAGCATACCTTTAACATGCCTTACGACAGGATCATCTCGATCGATCCCGGACTGAAGAACAATTCTTCGAATGTCATAAGCATTGACGGTACCATCGAGCTCATTGACGGCAACGGGAACGTAGTATCTTCCAGGCACGTTACATCTGCTTATGATTCCATATTCAGCTTAAGGGAACCGGTCGCCTGCGGGACAACTTATACGGTAAGGTTTACTGTTGTCTCGGTAGGATCAACGGGTCCTTCCGTCCTTATCAATGCTGATGACAGTAGCATGGTATTCACCATCGCAGGCACCGTCAGCGGATCATCTGCAAAGCTCATCTTTGCGGGCATCTATGTCCTGATATCCGCCATGGTGCTCCTTTATGTCTACAACCTCGACAAGAAGGGGATATCTGATGCAAAGATGGCTGACAGGGTCTTCATCGGCGTTTTGATCCTGTGCTGTGTCTTCCTGATCTGCCAGTACTACGATCTGTTCATGATAATCAAGAGCGCGCTGCGCATGCTCGATTCGTTCAAGAGCGGCAACATTACTGATTATTACGGATTCTCCTATGCAAGTGAACTTACCTCACAGAGCAATAAGATGCTCTTTGCATATGAGTATAATTTCTTCCAGATCTTCTTTGTTGCCATACTGATGCTCCCGCTGTCCTTTGCATATAACGGTGACATCAACGGGGGCGGCATCGATGGCCTGATATGCGTTATCTACCTTGAGGTGATACTTGCGGTGCTCCTTATCGTTTGCCGCAGGCTTATAGGCAGGATAACAAAGATCACGTCACTTGATGATAAGTATCTGAAGGAAGTGCAGACCCTTTTTATCTTCTCGCCCATGCTCCTGTACATATCGGTCGCATACGGCCAGATAGATCTGATGTACATGATCGTTATCATACTGGCACTGCCTTTCTACTACAGGAAGAAGTACTATCTGTTCTCGCTTATCATGTCACTTGCAGTTGCCATGAAGACACTGCCGCTCATGATCTTCATTCCCCTGATACTTCTCGCAAATAAGAGGATCAGGGACATAGCAGTTAACTTCCTGATCGTTATGGTGCTGCCTGTGGCTACGGCGCTCATATTCGAAGGGTCTTCAGGTCACAAGGCGATATCTGCGGTAATCCGGGAGGATTACTCATATCTCGACAGGATAACCGAATGGCGCCTTGGTGACACAACATCCATCTTCGTCCTGTGCTTTGCGGCAATCTGCATAGTCTGCTTCATGCACAAGACGGATACGGAAGATAAGACAAAGTTCCTTTATGATTCGCAGCTTGCGGTATTTGCCGTATACGGGGCGTTCATCTCATTCGTTACGTGGCATCTGCAGTGGATGATCCCTGCAGTTCTGGCTCTGTCGCTTCTGATCCCGCTCATTAAGGACAAGAGGATCCTGATCATGGATACCGTCCTCGAGATACTGTTCATAATGACGGCAGCATTCATGGGCACATCCACGCACATGACAAACTTCGGGATACTTCCCCTTATCACGAACGAGTATTCTGATGCTCCCGAAATGACGACGATATATAATAACATCTCTTCGATCACGACTGTTGTCATCAGGACATGTCTTGCGGCTGTTATCATGTATACTCTTTACATGCTGGTCAGGAACAGGAAAGAAGATAAGATCGAATACGTTCCTTCAAGCAGGACGGCAATAACTGGAAGAGGTCTTGTAATGTATGCAGTGACGGCATTCTTCTGCTGGACTTTCTTCTATGTGGGGTGATGATATGAATATGGACGGAAGGAAACAAAATATACGTACGATAGTCTATACGGGTGTTGTGGCGGCACTTTATGTTGTGCTGACGCTTCCTTTCGCACAGGTTGCATACGGACCCGTCCAGTTCAGGATGGCTGAGGCGCTCACGATCCTTCTCGTATTCGGACTGAGGTTCATACCGGGCGTGTCCCTTGGATGCCTTATCGCGAATGTACTCAATCCCGGAAGCCTTGGTCCGGTCGATATCATCTTCGGAACACTGGCAACAGTCATCGCGGGATTCGGTTCAAGATGGATCGGAAAGAAGAAGGACGTACTTGGAATAATACCTCCCATCATCGCCAACGGACTTATAGTCGGCTTCTATCTGCCGTTCCTTCTGGTCGATGAGGGGAGTTCGGTGAAGGGGTCAGCGATACTGATCAGCATGGGTGAAGTCGCGCTTAGTGAAACGGTCGTAATGGTCCTCATAGGACTTCCGCTCCTGCTGGTGATCAAGAGAACATCTCTTAAGGATAAACTTTGATATGGCACACTATTTTGACGAGGTCCCTGATACGAAGACGGACCGCAGGATGATCGATTACAGGGTTGACGGAACGAACTTCACCTTCGTTACCGACAGCAGTGTATTCTCGCGCAGCGAGGTCGACTTCGGATCATCATTGCTCATCGAGGAACTGATTAGGGACTGCAGGGAAGACGGCCGCGGCAGCGGGGATTTCCTGGACCTTGGATGCGGCGTCGGTGTCGTCGGGATCGTGTTCAAATACAAGTTCATGCGTTTTGAGGTTACGGGCGTGGATCTTAATTCGAGAGCCGTAAGCCTTGCCAATGAGAACGCATCGAAGAATGGGGTTAAGGCAAGATTTGTACAAAGTGATGTCTTGGATAAGATACCTGATAGTGTACAATTTGATGTTGTAGCTACAAATCCGCCGGTCAGGGCCGGCAAGGCAACGGTCTTCAGATTCTACGATGAAGCGTATGCCAGGATGAAGGATGGAGCTGCGATCTATGTGGTCCTGCAGAGGAAGCAGGGCGCTCCGTCCACGGAGAAGAAGCTGAACGAGCTGTTCGGCAATTGTGAGACACTGGCCATCAAGGGCGGATACCGCGTTATGAAGGCAGTAAAGAGAGGGGAATAAATGTTTGATCTGTTACCGTATCCTTTGACGGATTCGCTGCTGATGTTCTTTATCTACAGCTTTATCGGTTGGGTGATAGAGGTCATATACTACGGTGTTACTGAGGGGCATTTCATTAACAGGGGTTTTCTTAACGGACCTCTTTGTCCTGTTTACGGCATAGGATTCTACTGTGCATTGTGGTTCTTCGAACCGCTCAAGAGCAGTGTATCCGTTATATTCTATGGTTCGGCAGTCTGCTGTACCGTTGTGGAACTTATCGCAGGCGTTATCCTCTATCAGGCATTCCACCTGAGATGGTGGGATTATACGGATTATGCCATGAACTTCAAGGGATTCATCTGTTTCAGGTTCGGTATCTACTGGGGTATCGCGGGAACGCTTGGCGTATATCTGCTCCACCCTGCAGTCTTAAGGGTCATAGGATGGCTCAATTTCCCTGCCAAGGTGACGATCCTCGTGATCCTCGGCATTATAATCGTGATCGATATCATCGCTACGGTAGCAGGTATCATCGGGTTCTCCAATAAGCTCAAGCTGTTCACGAAGATATCATCGACCGTTAAGAGCACTTCTGATTTCATCGGCGGCAATATCTATGGAACTGTTGGTACCATCATGGAGATGGAGGGCACGATCAAGGATTCCTACGATGAATACCGTAAGCTTGTTGAGACACACAAAGCTGAAGAGAATGAACTTGCAAGGCGTCACCGTGAGGAGGAGAAGGAATACTTCCAGAAGTTCCTCTCTTCCGGTAAGGATGCAGCGATCAAGACCAAGGATATCGCAGGCGGCAAGATGTTCGGACTCGTAAAGAGCTTCAACATCGTCGAGAAGAGGCTCATCCGTACCGTCAATGCCAAGAGCATCAAGTCCGGTGTGTCCAACGCATACGGCAAGGCACTCAATGTTATCAGGTTCGGATACTTTAAGAACACTGCAAACAGCAACCCTGTCGATATGGTCCCTGAAGACATTACGCTTGAAGAAGAACAGAAGGTAATGAGCGAAGATGAAGATATTGTCAGCGTCTGATATCCACGGTTCCATTAACTGGGCTCAGAAGATAATAGACAGGTTCCATGAAGAGAAGGCTGATAAGCTCCTTCTGTTAGGAGACCTGCTCTACCATGGTCCGCGCAATGATCTCCCCGGGGATTACCGGCCCAAGAAGGTCATAGAGCTCCTGAATTCCGAAGCTCACAACATCATAGCCGTCAGGGGCAACTGTGATACGGAAGTCGATCAGATGGTCCTTGAGTTTCCGATAATGGCAGACTATGCATATATCATCTCAGGCGAGACGGTTATCTTTGCTACACACGGCCATAAATACAATCCCAAGACACCTCCCGTATCGCTACCTGAAGGTGCCATACTCCTTTGTGGCCATACCCACATCACGGCAGATGAGAAGTATGAAGGGTTCAGATATATGAATCCGGGTTCGCCATCCATTCCCAAGAACGGCTCGAAGCCTTCTTATATCATCATCGAGGACGGGCGCGCCGAACTCAAGGAATTCTGATCATGAAGAAGGTAACTGTTGCAATACTCTTTCTTTGTCTATGCCTGATCTATGTATCATCCTGCAGCTCAAAGACTGTTGAGTCTTCTTCAGAGAGAACAACAGATGTATATAAGTTTCTGGGTGAATATGCATATGATTCACCTCTCGTTGCATTTGTCTATGAACCTGTGGAAGGGGAAGACGAATCCGGCATCCAATACCGGAAAGTAACCGATATCGACGGTCTAATGAGATCCGGTGTTACTTTGCTTTTATACTTTACCAGCTCTATGTCAACTGATATGGACGGCATTACGGCCGGAGCAGAGGATATTGCCCAGAATACCTGGGGAAAAGTGATCGTCCTCATGATCGATGTTCTCGAGAACAAGGATCTTGCGTCACAATTCAATATCGAACAGGTGCCTGAATTCGTGATCGTAAGATCTTCCGGTGAGATATCGAGATTTGAAGGGTATAATCATGATATATGGACAATTAATGAAGTTACCGCTTGGCTAAAATCTAATGGAATAGAGGTCTGAAGACATAATATGAGTTATTACATAACGACTGTGGGACAGGATAGTCACAGATTCAAGGAAGGGACCGGTGAAGGCGAAGGTATTATGCTCGGCGGTGTTCTGATTCCGTGCGATATGGCTTTCGATGCGAATAGTGATGGTGATGTCCTTCTTCATGCTGTCACTAATGCGATTTCGGGGTATACATGTGTCAATGTCCTTGGAGGTGCAGCTGATAAACTGTGTCTGGAGCAGGGGATCAGGGACAGTTCTGTATATATCGCTGAGGCATTGAAGGATGTCCACGGTGCACAGATACTCCATGTATCTGCTACGATAGAATGCCTGAAACCCAAATTGATGCCGTATATCCCTAAGATGAGAAGCCGTATCGCGTCTCTTCTTGATATTCCCGAACTGTCAGTCGGTATTACTGCTACAACAGGAGAAGGTCTTACCGGATTTGGCCGCGGTGAAGGAGTACAGGTATTCGTTCTTATCAGTTGGAAAGTGGATGACTGACGGGATCGTAGGTCCAGATGGAATACCGCTGCGGCTCCCTGTGGATATATAGTCCCTTCACCTTGTAGATCTCGTGGCGTGACACCAAATGCCAGTTCCTGCGGTCGTTGAGATAGTATCCGCTCTCGGAATCAGCATAATAATACAGCATTACCTTGTGTCTGAGATCCTTCTCCAGCATGTTGATGAACTCCTTGAAGGCATCAGCTTCCATAGGCCTGTACATGAATAACATGTCATAATCGTTATAATCCAGCTCGAAAGCGTTCCCGGTAATTATCCTGATCTGAGGATAACCGGACGACCATTCTCTGGCGATATCTGCCACCTCGGGATCGATCTCAACACCTGTAAGAGTAAGATCGGCACCTGTGCTCATGAGATAGGCCAGGACGCGTCCCTTGCCGCATCCGATATCGATAAGTGAGGCTTTGCAACCCTTATTGATATTCCCGAAGATCTCCTCGAGACCTCTGTATGGTGCTGATTGGCTCCCTGTGGCTCCATGTGATTCGCTGTAACGCGAAGGAACAAACCTGGCAAGAGACATTCCGCAGATATGTTTATCCCTCAGGTGGTCAAGGAACCTGGATATCTTAAGTGAGAGTTCTACAACAGGGTTATTCAATGTGTTAGCTCCTTGGTGTCATTTTGTGCAAAGAAATAGTTCTATCATAGATTTACTATACATGGTCTGAGTAGTAAAATATAGTGTGACATATTGGACGGAGGATCACTTTATGAGTAGATCGATATGTAAGAGATTAGCAATGATAATCGCAGTAGCCACGGTTGTCAGTTCGTTCTCGGCTTTTGCGTTTGCTGACAACGAACAGGTGACAGAGCCTGATGCGACTGTAAGTGGAGATATCACTGAAGAGACAAAAGAGACTTCAGACGAGGAAGTATCTGTGTCTGAGATCCCTGCCGCTGAAGGCGTAGATGAAGGAGCTCCGGAAGAGATCGTGCTTCCTGAAGAGACTGAGGTCAGGAATGAAGAGGAACAGACTCCTGACGCCATTACAGAGGCAGCTGCTGAAGACGATACTGAGGTGAAGGTCGCAACAGGTACTGTTGCGAAGTATAACGATGCAGAATCATCTAAGCCTTTGTTCCACTTGGATACAAATCCTTATGCTGATAAGATACCGTTTTTGCCTGATCTTGATCAGGGTGTTGAATTCACAGGTATCCCTGATAAGGTAAAAGCATACAGGGTATATACCAATTCCCATTATAACTCTACGATAGTTATCCCGCTTACAACAGAAATGCTCAATAAGTATGTATTCAGGCCTACCAGGAACAATACAGGCAGCGACTATATTATTTTCTGGTTACCTTTCGATAGGAATTTTGAACTGAACGGCAAAGCTCGTGATTATGATCTGGGACTACAATCTATGACGGATGATATGAAGTTCTGGGCTTATGATGAGGCAACAGGAAGCCTCTCAGAGACTTCAAAACCGGCAGGACAGTACTATTGTTACAAGATACCGGTCAACGGAGGCGCTCTTAACAAGTATAAATGTCAGTACGCTTATCCCCTGATCTCTGATTACAATAGTGAATATACGGATGCCGAACAGACTCTTGTTAAGGAGAGTGAGCTTCCAGATCCTTCCGTAGTAAAGATCTACTACCAGAAAGAGCCTGAAGCTTCATGCAGGGATTACACACCTAAGAAGCCTGCCCAGACGAATGCAGGATCATACACCTATAAGTATCGATATTGGCCTGCTGACGGAACAAAGAATCTGTATTTTAACATTTTGGACGATAGCCGTGGCGGTTCTATTCACTCATATACAGCTACGATCGATCCGGCAACGATCAAGGTCTATGCCGAAGATGCGTCCAAGTATGAGTACGAATCCGATCCCAAGTTGGAGTATAACTGCAGCGGACTTCCGGCCGGATGCCGTGCGGTGGAAGGAGAGCTCGCCCGTGAAGCCGGTGAGAAGCCCGGTACTTACGATATTACTCAGGGTTCACTTAAGATAGACGATAACAACTATACGCTTGATTTCACCGGAGCTAAGTTTGAGGTCAAGGAGATTGTGTACAAATTTACAAAGGGTAACGGTGATACATGGACGAAGGAGAGCGGTAAGGATCTGACATTCAAGGTATCCTGTAATTATAAGGATGATGAGGCGATCGACAGGTTCATCGGCGTTTCTGTTGACGGTGAAGATCTTGATGATGATCAGTACACTGCAAAGACAGGCAGTGTCATCCTCACTTTGAAGGCTGATTACCTTGAGACACTTGATGCAGGCAAACACACGATCGAAGTGGAATTTGAGCATGATAAGACTGCAACAGCCAAGTTTACGATCGAGAATGCACCTGAGCCTTCGCCACAAACAGGTGACGGCATAAGTCCGTTTATACTTGTGATCGCAGGACTTATGACAGCTGCAGGCGCTGCTTTTGTCTACAAGGCAAAGAAGGCTTTATAAGCATTATCAGAAGTTAACGGGGTTTGCCCCGGAGTAATATCAGCCCGGTATGCCGGGCTGATATTTTTTGTAAGTTGATATTCGGCATTTCCTAGCAAATCGACTGTTTTTTCCTAGCAATGCTAGGAAAAAAGTTGATTATGGTATGAATCATAGCAAAGTGGGCAAATCATCCTAGCAATGCTAGGAAAATAGGCAGGTTTTGCTAGGAAACATCCTTAAGCAGGCTATTGCCTGTTATAATACTCACATGGACATAAGGATCATAGTTGCTGCCCATAAAGAAGCTCCGATGCCGACAGATGATATGTATCTGCCGGTCTTTGCAGGCAGCTCGCTTGCTGACTCTATCCCTGAGGGCTATCAGGCTGATAATGAAGGTGAGAATATATCATTTCTTAATCCTATGTACTGTGAACTCACGGCTTTATACTGGGGATGGAAGAATATTCCGGGTGTAACTTCGGAGAGCTCTTATCTTGGGATGGTGCACTACAGAAGGTGGTTCGGATGTAAACGCAAAGGTGCATTCGGTAAAGCGGACATTATTCGTTATATCGGCAAGAAGAAAGTCATGGTGCCGAGGGCGAGGAACTATTATATAGAGACTCTCAAGACTCATTATTGTCACACGCACGGCAGCAGTACACTGGATGAATGTGAGAATGTCATTAGAGAGTTGTACCCGGAGTATCTTGAGAGCTTTAACAAGGCTCTGTCCAGATCATACGGATATATGTTTAACATGATGATCATGAGAGGTGATTTGCTGGATCAATATCTTTCCTGGCTGTTTAAGTTACTATATGAATTGACGCTGAGAATAGACAACACCGGTATGAACGATTACGACAGGAGATATCCCGGAAGGATCGCTGAACTGCTGCTGAATGTATGGATCGAATATATGAGATCAACTGGTGTGATCAAACACCATGATGTAGGAACACTACCCTGGTATTGCACGACGGGTGATAACAGAAAGGAGAAGGCAAAAGCACTTCTCAAGGCGAAATACAAGGGCGAGAAGTACCATAACAGTTTCTGATGTGGTAATATTGCGGAAAACTATCTTAGGAGAATACAGGTTTGGGAACAGCGATAAGATCGGCGAAAAAGTCTTTATCAAGATTTGCCTCAAACAGATTTCTGTTTGAGGAACTGGTGAAGCGCGATTTCGAGCATAAGTACAAGCGGACAGTGCTTGGAATGGCATGGAGTGTATTGTCTCCTCTTCTCACTCTCCTGGTAATGAGACTTGTTTTCACAGGTTTTTTTGGCAGGACCACACCGCATTACACGATCTATCTCTTTGCCGGAACTATTGTGCTGGCGTACTTCAAGGAAGCAACAAATAACGGTATGACCTCAATGATCAGCAATGCTTCTGTTATCAATAAGATAAATGTGCCCAAGTATCTGTTCCTGTTCTCGCGGAATGTGTCGTCGCTTGTTAATTTCGGGCTGACGCTGATAGTCTTTTTTATCTTCTGTATTGCCGACGGGATTACGTTCCGTGTGAGTTTTTTGCTCCTGGTATTTCCTGTTCTGTGCCTGGTCATAATGAATCTTGGTATCGGAATGATCTTATCGGCGCTATATGTTTTTTTCAGAGATATCAAATATCTGTATTCGGTATTTCTTACTCTGCTGACATATCTGTCTGCGATATTCTACACGGTAGATTCATTCGACATAAAGATACAGAGATTGTTTCTTTTAAACCCTGTATATGTGATCATAAAGTATATCAGGACCATCGTCATAGACGGCAGGATACCTTCTGTTGAATATCACTGCCTGTGTCTTATATACGCTGCTCTGTTTGCATTGATCGGAGCTTTCTTTTACAAGAAATATAACAGAAAATTTGTATACTACTTCTAAGGTGAAATATGGGGAAAGTGATCGAGTGTAAAGACGTCAGCATCAGATATATAACGGGTGATCTTAAGGCCATCGGTCTTAAGGAATTCGTTATGCGCAAGATCACAGGCAAATACCATGTAACGGAATTTTGGGCGGATAAGCATGTGGACTTTGTTCTGAACAGTGGCGACATGCTGGGTATAATCGGTACAAATGGTGCAGGGAAAAGTACACTCCTTAAGGCTATATCAGGAATAATGGATCCCAAAGAAGGGTCTATTAAGGTTAATGGTAATATTGCGGCTTTGCTCGAACTAGCCAGCGGATTTGACGGTGATATGACAGTCAGGGAGAATGCCTATCTTAGGGGAGCAATGCTCGGATATACCCGTGCATTTATGGATGAAATGTATGATGAGATCATCGCTTTCGCGGAGCTTGAGGATTTTCAGGACAGACCATTCAGACAGTTGTCTTCCGGCATGAAGTCACGGCTTGCTTTCGCTATCTGTTGTATGGTGGATCCCGACATTATCATTTTGGATGAGGTGCTGTCAGTCGGTGACGGTGCTTTCCGGAAGAAGAGCGGTGACAAGATGCGTGAGATATTGAGCAGCGGTGTTACAGGGATATTGGTATCACACTCTATCGATCAGGTTAAGGAACTGTGCAACAAGGTCCTTTGGCTGGATCATGGCGAGCAGATAGTTTTCTCCGCGGATGTTGATAAGGTTTGCGATGCTTACATGGAATTCCTTGTGACCAAAGAGCTTCCGTCATCAGATGAGGAGATTGACGCGCTTGCGGTTGCGCAAAAAGCCAGACGTGCTGAAGAGAAGACGAAGAAGGATAAACAAGAGACTAAGAGGCTTGAAGGGATCCTTATGAAGGGGAAACGCAACACGGCTATTGAAGCAGCTCTTGATATTATAGAGAATAACGCGCCGGAGATGCTCGACATGCACGAAGTAGGTGAGTGGAGAAGGAAGAATAACGGGTGACCTGATGGCATATGAAGAGATTGAGATCGTTTCTCTGGGTAATTCGGGAGAAGGCATAGGAATACTTCATTCGGGTAAGAAGATATTCGTGGATTCACCTGTAATACCGGGTGAAGTCTGTAAGGTTGAGATATTGCAGGAGAAAAGCAAGTTCGTACGCGGAAAATGTATAGAATTGATCACCTCATCACCTGCACGAGTGATCCCGTTCGGTATAGAGATCCCGGGGGCAAATATGGCACATATGAGCTACGAACTCCAGCTCAGGTATAAGCAGGATAAAGTGCGTGACTGCCTGATAAGATTGGGAGGGGTAGAGACGTCTGTATTGGACAGGGTGATGCATGATATAGTCCCGTCTGACAAGGAGTGTAATTATCGTAATCATATGCAGTATTCGATCAGAGATGGCCGGTTCTGCCTTAAAGCTCAGGGGTCAGACAGGAATGTTGTTGTCGAAGGATCCCCTCTGGAGTATGAGATGTTCAAAACGATCAGAAATGTGATCGAAGAAGTATTCTCCGGATATCCGACGAGATTATTTGACGGGGTGGTGTTGAGGGGGTCAGAGAGGACCGGCGAAGCATTGATCGAATTTGTGACGTATTCGGAGATGCCCAGTGAAGTGATCATCCGGGATGCAGGAAGTTACCTTGAAGCTGCAGATCTCCCGGCTGGGTTGCCGGACATAAAAGTTGCCGGCATCACGCTTCGCATATCCAATACAGCTACAGAGCGGAGAACAAGAGGCGGTAAGCGTGTAGTCCTCTATGGCAATGACTACTACACTGAGATCCTTTGCGGCAAAGAATTCAAGGTAAAGTCAGGAGCTTTCTTCCAGGTCAATGTGCCACAGGCTGAGAATCTATATGATCTCGCGCGTCCGGACAATTACGCGGGGACACTCTGGGATCTTTACTGTGGCACAGGAACTGTTGGATTGTCTCTGGCCTGCAAAGGACACAGAGTAATCGGTGTAGACATCAGTCCTGAAGCGATCGTGTCAGCCAAAGACAATGCTTCACGGTTCGGGATCGATGCGGAATTCATATGCAGACCGGCTTCCAAAATAACAGCACTCTTAACCCGGATCTCCCATGACGATGCAGTCGTAGTGGATCCTCCCAGAGCAGGTCTGGACTTCTCTCTGGTAAGGTCACTGATCGAACAAAAACCGGCATGTATATCTTACATATCATGCGATCCGTCCACGCTTGCAAGAGACCTCAAGATGTTATCGGATGGCGGATATGTGATCGAAAGCGTGACGCCGGTTGACATGTTCCCTCAAACGAGCCATGTGGAGACGGTAGTTCTTCTTTCCAAGGGAATTGATATATCTGCAGGAAAGCTGCGTGTGGAGATGTCTGTAGAGGATATGGATCTTTCAGCTGCTCACGGCAATGCATCGTATAACAAGATAAAGAAACATGTATATGAAAAGACCGGATTGCAAGTTTCTAATCTTAATATCGCTCAGGTTAAGCGTAAATATGGAATTATCGTAAGAGAGAACTACAATCTTCCTAAATCAAAAAATTCAAAGTAGCCTAATTGCACGCCAGAAAAGGAGAAGGCGATTGTTGCTGCACTTCAGTACTTTAAGATGATCGGTTGAAAATAAATATAACAAAAGCAGTGATTGTCAGAATGATATAATCTTAATATCTGAGGTTAATCGTTAGACAGGAAAATATACAGCAAAATGAACAACAACTGTATTATAATTTCTTTATATTAAATAAAACACATAAACGGAGGCACATAAATGAAGAAGAAAGCATTAGCTATAGTACTTGCTGCATCTATGTTGATGATGACAGCATGCAGTACGGCAAAGGAAACAACGGAGAGTAGTGGTTTTGTAACTGAGGCAACAACAACTGCGACAACTGAATCCATTACAACAGACTCAACTGCTGCTACCACAGTATCTGACAATCAGCCTGGTGAAGAAGTTATAATTCCTCTTTTCCCTGAAGAGAACAGAGAGCAGATTTACCAAATGGATCCAATGGAATTGTTAAAGTTTGGTAATTTTTATCAAATGTTCAATATTCATGGAAGCGGCAAGACAGATTATGTGGTAGACGGATTGGCAGGAGGAGAACTTGAACTTCTAACAAATGATTATTTTAATAATAGTTATGAGATAAGTGCTCCACCTTCAGATTCAAGTAGCACAACATACCCTACAACAATATATGTAAGTCAGTCTATGAACAATCAGATTACCAATGACCCTAATAATCAGGTAGTTCTTGTATTCTATGTAGACGGTGCTAAAGTAGGTGCTACAATGGGAAATTTTATACCATTGTATTACAATGAAACTAGACATTGTTTTGTTGGGTATTTAATTGACTTCAATGAATCTACTGGAGAAGCTGAAGGCTTTAGACTGGTCGAAAAGTATTATAATGGTAGATATTGGCCAGTAGTAGATGTAGCTGATTCATCGTTGTACGGTTTCTAATTCTGTATCGTAGCAATCCTTATGACCAGAAGAGACATTGCAATAGCTAATTTCAAGTCAGGATACAACTGTTCGCAGTCTATCGTACTTGCTTTCAAGGATATTCTGCCTGAAGATGAGAATACGTTATCCAGATTGGCATCATCTTTTGGAGGCGGTATGGGACGACTCCGGGAGGTGTGCGGATCTGTCAGTGGCATGTTCATGGTGGCAGGATTGCTGTACGGTTACGGCGGTCCTGAGCAAGGCAAGGTCAAGGCGGATCATTATGCAAGGATACAGGAACTTGCACACCGGTTTGAGGAGAAACACGGATCCATTGTTTGCAGAGAGATATTAGGCCTTACCGTACGCCATGATGCCCCGGTTCCGGAAGCAAGGACAGATGCATACTATAAGAAGCGTCCCTGTACGGAGATCATTGGTGATGCAGCAGAGATATTGGAACAATATATAACGGAACATCCGGTGTGATAGCATGAGTCTCATCTGCCAGATGCAGACTTGCGAACGGTGCCGGGTATTGGGAGATTACATATCATGAAGAGATTATTATCGTTATTTATGAGTCTGGCATTAACATTCACAACACTTCAGCTGTTTGTGACTGTTCCTGTAATGGCTGCAAGTGGTATCAAGATCGATGAGGATCATTTCCCGGATGATAATTTCCGTGCGGTCATAAAGGGTCCTGAATACGATGCAAACGGCAATGGTTACTTAAGCAGTACCGAGATCGGGAATGTAATCAATATTTACTGCGAAGGAGAAGGGATCAAATCCCTTAAGGGTGTGGAGTACTTTACTGCACTTCAGGGCTTGTGGTGCAAAGATAACAGCATCAAGTCAATAGATCTCAGTAAGAACAAGGATCTCCGCGGTGTATGGTGCTCCGGCAACAAGCTGACATCTCTTGACTTCTCATCCAATCCTGAACTGGTATGGGTATATTGTCATGACAACGCCCTGACATCCCTCAATGTTTCCAAGAATACCCATATGGCATATATTGAGTGCAATACCAATCCTTCGCTTAAGAAGCTTGATGTAACTCATAACAGGGAACTTGAGCACCTTATGTGTGCCTCGTGCGGGATCACATCCCTGGATCTGAGCAATAATCCGGAACTGGCACACCTTGACGCATTCAACAACAAGCTCAAATCCATCGACCTGTCCAATAATCCCAAGATGAAGAGACTTGATATCTGGGAGAACGTGGGACTTGGCAATGTGGATGTCAGTGGTCTTAAGCATCTACAGTACTACAATTGCGCATTCAACGGTGTAACCGAGCTGGATGTTACACACAACCCGGAACTTCAGAAATTGATCTGCAGCTACAACGACATCGAAGAGCTTGATCTGTCCAATAATCCGAGACTGGCTTATCTTGATATCGGCGATAATCAGATAAGCAGCATCGATCTGTCGCATAATCCGCAGCTTTATTTCTTCCAGGCTTTTATCAATGACTTTACTGAACTGGACATCGGTGATAACAGCCGTCTTCTGAAGACATATAAGACCGGTACAAAGAAGGCTGAACCTAATGTAGGCAAGGCTCATTCATGGACTCTTGATTTCGGAGGATGGAACGAACTGGGCGTTGATCTGATGCACTTCCTGTGTGTTGATGACAAGGTGTCCATCAAGACCGCATCGAGCGGTGCGCCTGATGTTCCTGACAGCTATATCGATAAGGATGACGGATTATCTGATTCCTCCGATCTGCTCACGCGCGAAATGGTGATGCAGACACTCTACGAGCTTGCAGGAAGTCCTTCCGTAAGCGGGCTTACGACGAGGTTTAAGGATGTAGAGAAGGGAGCCTGGTATGAGAAGGCAGTCAAGTGGGGAGAAGCCAAGAAGATCTGCTTCGGATATCCTAATGTGTGTTCTGATACTTTCGGCGTGGGTGAATACGTGACGAGGGAAGACTTAGCGCTCATGCTCCACAGGTTTGCTGCATTTAAGAAGTATAAGACGGCATTTGATTACGGCAGAACAGACGAGTATAAGGATTTCTTCAGCATAGACTATTATGCATGGGGTGCATTCACGTGGACCATACAGTGGGAGATACTTCTTCCGTACGGGGAAGAGGGGGCACCTCTTAATACGCTTAACTTATATCCTCACGGAAGGGTAACGCGCAGTGACCTGAAGTCAGGGATCAAGACTCTGTACAAACTTAATTACGATAAAGCACCTTCAGTGATCCCCATTCCGTCACAGGAAGTCAATAATCTTGTGAAGGTGGATTCGGTGGCGGCAACATGCACAGAGTATGGTAATAAGACATATTGGGTATCTTCAGAGACGGGGAAGTATTACGGGGATGTTCTTGGCAAGACTGAGGTCACGGAAGACTCGTGGTTGATCCTTCCGTTAGGCCACGATAATGTCAAGACAGCTGCAAAGGCTGCAACATGTACTAAGGATGGCAATATCGCCTGCTATACATGTACGAGATGCGGTAAGCACTTTGCAGATCAGGCAGGTAATACACCTGTCAGTGACAATGATTATATAATACCTTCGCCGGGACATGACCTCGTTACATATGATGCAGAAGATGCTACATGTACCGAAGACGGCTGTACCGGATACTGTAAATGTACGGTATGCGGCAAGTTTTTCGATGATGAGTCTGCCACCGCGGAGATCAAGGAAGGAAGCTGGATCATTCCTGCGGGACACGATGAGGAAGTCATTCTCACTCCTGCGACTCTGACGGAGGACGGATCGATCGTCGCAACATGCGGTGTCTGCGGCAATGTAAGGCGTGAGACGATCAGTCATCCTGATACGTTCAAGCTGTCCACGACATCATATACATATAACGGCAAAGCAAAGAAGCCTTCTGTCAAGGTAACGGATGCCAAGGGTGATACCATTTCTTCCAAATACTTTACGGCAGTCTTCCTGGACAGCAAGGGAAATGTCGTTACTGAAGCTAAGAAGCCCGGAAAGTATAAGGTTTCCGTAACGTTTACGGGCAGGTACAGCGGCACGGCCGACGATCTGACATTTACGATCAAAAAGGGTAAGAATCCTCTTAAGATCAAGGCGGGAAAGACAGCCAAGGTCAAGTATTCCGCGGTGAAGAAGGCAACGCAGAAGCTGTCTGTATCCAAGGTGATCACATTCTCCAACAAGGGGCAGGGAACACTGACATATAAGAAGACATCCGGCAATTCCAGGATCACGGTAAGCAAGACTACCGGAAAAGTTACCGTTAAGAAGGGGCTTAAGAAAGGAACTTACAAGGTTAAGGTCAAGGTCACGGCAGCCGGTAATTCCAATTATTCCAAGGGATCTGCGTCGGTAACATTCAAGATCAAAGTTTACTAAAACCATAATTGTTTGGGATCAATATTGACAACTTGAATATATTTGATAAAATATAATTGTATCAAACATAAAGGAGGCACTCATGGATTACGATTACCGCGAGGCAATGAAGCTTGATAATCAGCTCTGTTTCCCCCTCTATGCAGCCTCAAGACATGTAGTGGGACAGTACACCCCCTGGCTTAAGCCACTGGGTCTGACTTACACGCAGTACATTGTCTTTCTGGTGCTGTGGGAACAGGATGGGATCACGGTAGGCGAGATCTGCGACCGCCTGATGCTTGATAACGGAACATTGTCACCGCTCCTTAAGAAGATGGAGCAGGCAGGCTACATCAACAGGAAGCGCGACAGCGGGGATGACAGGATCGTACTGATCACCCTCACGGAAGAAGGCAGGGCTATGCAGGAGAAGGCGAAGGATGTGCCTCTGAAGGTGGCAGGATGCTTCGATCTTCCGCCTGATAAGGCCAAGATGCTCTATTCACTTTTGTATGAACTATTGGACAGCAGGAAAAACAACACCGGAAGGAGTAATGAGACATGAAGACAGTATTTGATCACGTGGTAAGAGACAGGAAGGGCAACGAAGTTAGTCTGTCAGACTATAAGGGCAAGGTATTGCTTATCGTCAATACAGCTACAGGCTGCGGATTTACACCCCACTACGAGCCTCTTGAGGCTATGTATAAGGAGTTCAAGGATAAAGGTTTTGAGATCCTTGATTTCCCCTGCAACCAGTTTGCCGATCAGGCACCCGGGACAGATGATGAGATCCACGAATTCT